>NZ_JBAIYT010000001.1:0-355566 GCF_036763125.1 Nitratidesulfovibrio sp. 1201_IL3209 | reverse complement strand
GGGGTGAAGAGGAACTTCGAATTACACCTCAAAGAATGTGAATGGCGCTACAACAAGCCCCTGCCCCAACTCATTGCCGAAATGAAACGGCTGGTAGCAAAAAACAAAGACCTGATGGTCTAGAGCCTACGAAAACCACAGAAACCGGCGCAGCCGCACGCGGGCCGGCTCATCCCAGCGCAGCCGTTTCACGGCCGGGTCCAGCCACACCACCACGCCATCCACCATGTGCCGGTGGAAGGCGGGGCGCATCCATTCCGGGGGTCGTCCCACGCGCACGGCGGGGGTTCGCACGGGCATGATGCGCGTCGCTCAACCGCAGCCGCGCGCCGCCTGCATGTACACGATCACGTTGCCGCCGCCCGCCAGAATGCGTTCCCGCGCGTCGTCGTCGATGTAGATCATGGCCGCCTCCGGGGCGCACGGCGCCCGCATGGACACATGCTAGGCATTGCCGGGTCCGGGTGCAAGCATCCCGCGCGCGGTCAGGCAGGACTGCCGCCACATCAGGACAGGCGGTACTTGAACGCCTCATACCCGAAGGCGCGCACCACCTCGCGCCGCGCCCCCCGCCCTTCCGCATCCGCCGGACGATAGCGGGCGATGGCGGGCAGTTGCAGCCCGTTGAAGGTGGTGGTCTTGACCATGCTGTAGATGGCCATGTCCAGGAAGGCCAGCCGGTCGCCGGGTTGCAGGGGCGCGTCGAACGAGTATTCGCCGATGACGTCGCCCGCCAGGCACGACTTGCCCGCCAGGCGGCAGGTCCAGCCCTTTTCCCCCGGCAGGCCGGAGCCGATGCAGCCGGGGCGGTAGGGCATTTCCAGCACGTCGGGCATGTGCGCGGCGGCGGAAGTATCCAGGATGGCCACGGGCATGTCGGCCCGCACCACGTCCAGCACGGTGCACAGCAGCACCCCGGCGTCGAGGGCCACGGCCTCGCCCGGCTCGATGTACACCTGCACCCCGTACTTCTGGCGCATGCGGTCGATGCACCGGCACAGCAGGTCGATGTCGTAGCCCGGCCGGGTGACGTGGTGCCCGCCGCCGAAGTTCAGCCATTTCATGCGGCCGAGATGCGCGCCGAACCTGGCCTCCACCGCGTGCAGGGTGCGGTCCAGCGCGTCGGCGTCCTGCTCGCACAGGGTGTGGAAATGCAGGCCGGAGATGCCGTCCAGCGCATCGTCACCGCGTGCCGCCGCCTCGGCCAGGGCGGCCTCGAAGTGGTGCGGCCGCACCCCCAGGCGCGAGCCCGGAGAACACGGATTGTAAATGGCCACAGCCCCTTCCGAATGCTCCGGGTTGATGCGGATGCCGCACTCGATGGGCCGCCCCGCCGCCGCCACCGCCGGGCGGAACCGGCGCCACTGGGCGAACGAGTTGAACACCAGATGATCGGCCAGGGTCACCAGTTCGGCCATGTCCGCGTCGCTGTACCCGGCGGCAAAGGCGTGCACCTCGCCCCCGAACTCCTCGCGGCCCAGCCGCGCCTCGTGCGGCGAACTGGCGCAGGCGCCGTGCAGCGCCCCGCCGTGCGCGCGCGACAGCAGCGGAAACAGGCTCCACATGGCGAAACCCTTCAGCGCCAGCAGCACCTTGGCCCCGGTGCGGCGCTGCACCGTGTCCAGAATGGCGGCGTTGGCCGCCATGCGCGCCTCGTCCACCACGAAGCACGGCGACGGGAAGCGGCTGGGGTCGAGTTTGGCGAGATAGGCTTCGTCCATCATCCGGGTATGCTCCTTGCGAAAGCGGAATGCGGGTGTGCTGTCCGGCAGTTCGGAAACCGGAAAGCGGTTACGCCCCGCCCGTGGCGAGGGCGCGCATGCGCTCCATGAGCAGCGGGACGCGGCCCTGGCTGGCCGGATCGGGCGGCAGGTAGCCGGGCAGCGCGTCCAGAAAGTCGTCATCGGCCAACAACGCGGCGAAGGCCACGGCAAGGTAGCCACGCACGGCGGCGTCCGATGCCGCCACCTCGGCTACCATGTCCTGCCGACCGTCCAGCACGGCCACCATGTCTTCCATGTCGTGGCTGGTCAGGTAGTCGCCGTTGCCCCGCCCCTGGAAGGCTTCCAGCTTGGTGGCCAGAAAGTATGCTGGGGCGGCCACCCGCAGGGCCACGCCGTCCACGGTCATGGGTAAGGCATGGCGCAACGCATCGGCGTACCAGCGGTTGGAAAAGCCGAGGATCGCCGCGTCTGTGGGCATGACGTCAAGCACCAGCGCGCCGTGCCGCCAGCGACACACCACGTCCATGTCCTCCACGAAGCCTCGTGCCCGCAGGCGATCGGCCACGCGGTAGTAAGCCGCACGGGTGGCCGCCTCGACGATGACGTCCACATCCAGCGTGGGCCGCACATCCGGGGCGGCCGGGTCGGTCAGCAACAGGGCCACGCTGGCCCCGCCCACGAAGACCACCTCGTCGGCAAGGTCGCCCAGCAGACGCGCGGCGTCCAGCACGTGGCCGATGTTACGCTGGCGGCGCATCGTCACCATCCGGATCCTTGCGCAGCAGCGCGGCCAGGAGTTCCGCCGCCCGCTGCTGCTCCCGCGCCCGCCCGATGCGGATGGCGTCCAGCAGGCTCAAGGCGTCGTACAGGCGAGGGTTGCGCAGGGCGACCTCGGGCACGGACTTGTACAACGGCGACAAGGACACTCCCCGATGTTCCCCCTCCGGATACGGCCAGACATAGACCGCTTCGGCACCCGAATCATGCAGAAGTTCCCCCTTCAATGCGGGGGCGGCAAACGCCGTCGGCACCCCGCGCGTCACCGTGCCGATGTCCGGCGGAAAGGCGTACTTCACCCCGTGCACCAGAAACTCCTCCAGCGCGGCGCGCACGGGCCTGCGCCTGTTCTCATCGTACAGCCGGGCTTGCGTGGCACGCTTGATGGAACTGTGCACCATGGACATGCTCATGCCCAGCGCCGTGCCCAACTGGCCGTAAGTCCACCGGGTACGCCGCGCCACTGAAAGCTTGAGCATGACGAGAACATCTTGGGGAAGCAGGTTCATGGCCTTTCCATATTCTAGATTCTAGAATGACGCAAGCCCCGCCTGAACATCGCTCGCCCGCTGTCCCGGTATCCCGCTGCCCGAACAAGGACCGGGGGACCGCGCAGACGGCCCCCCCGAAATTCATGCTGCCCTCCGGCCATATCTGGCATTCGGAGGGAGTTTGTTCTCCGAATGCCTACTTCTCCACCACCACCCACGGCAACCCGTGCCGGTTCAGGGCGTCCATGAACGGGTCGGGGTCCAACTGCTCCATGTTGAACACGCCCTTGCCAGTCCACTTGCCGGTCACCATCATCATGGCGCCGATCATGGCGGGCACGCCGGTGGTGTAGGAAATGGCCTGCGAACCCACCTCGCGGTAGGCCTCCTGATGGTCGCACACGTTGTAGATGTAGACGGTCTTGGGCTTGCCGTCCTTCACCCCCTGCATCAGGCAGCCGATGCAGGTCTTGCCCTTGGTGCGCGGGCCGAGGGAGGCCGGGTCGGGCAGCAGCGCGCGCAGGAACTGGATGGGCACGATCTTGTTGCCGTCGTGCTCCACCTCGTCGATGCGGGTCATGCCCACGTTTTCCAGCACCTTCAGGTGGTTCAGGTAGTTGTCGGAAAAGGTCATCCAGAACCGGGCGCGCTTCAGACCCTTCAGGTTCAGCACCAGCGATTCCAGTTCCTCGTGATACATCAGGTAGCACTTCTTCGCGCCGATGCCCTCGGGAAAGTCGTAGTTCATGGACCACGACAGGGGGTCGGTCTCCACCCATTCGCCCCGTTCCCAGTAGCGGCCGCGCGCGGTCACTTCGCGGATGTTGATTTCCGGGTTGAAGTTGGTGGCGAAGGGGTGGCCGTGGTCGCCCGCGTTGCAGTCGATGATGTCCAGCACGTGCACTTCGTCCAGCAGGTGCTTCATGGCGTAGGCGCAGAACACGTTGGTCACGCCAGGGTCGAAGCCGCTGCCCAGCAGGGCCATCAGCCCCGCCTTCTCGAAGCGCTCCTGATAGGCCCACTGCCACTTGTACTCGAACTTGGCCTCGTCCAGCGGTTCGTAGTTGGCGGTGTCCAGGTAGTGCACGCCGGTTTCGAGGCAGGCGTCCATGATGGTCAGGTCCTGGTACGGCAGGGCGATGTTCAGGACCATGTCCGGCTTGTACGCGCGGATCAGCGCCACCAGCTCGGGCACGTTGTCGGCGTCCACGCGGGCCGTCTCGATGGTGCGCCCGGTGCGGGCCTTCACGTCCGCGGCAATGGCGTCGCACTTGGACTTGGTGCGGCTTGCCAGCATGATTTCGGAAAACACGGAGGGAACCTGCGCGCACTTGTGGACGACCACGCCGCCCACGCCGCCAGCGCCGATGATGAGGACACGTGCCATGACGCACTCCTTTGCGCACCCCACCCGCCCCGGACACCCGTGCCCGGAAACGCGCGGCCGCGCCACACTGCTGTGGTTATCCCAAACGACCTGCCCCCGCACTGGGGGCGGCCCCGCTTGTTGCCTGCATGCGCCGGTGACCGGCGTCAGCTTACCATGCGATGCGCATGGCATGCATCAAGGGTATCCTGCTTCGATGGGGTGCGGGGGACTTTGAAGCAAGCCTTCTTCACGCCCCCGCCGCCCATGGCGACAGTGCGATTTCGTTCGCTGGCAAGGAAGGCAAGGGCCGCATGAGGGAGCGTACTCTTTGGTACGTGACCGATATGCGGCCCGCCGCCTGACGATGTCCAGCGGACGAAATCGCCTGTCGCCTAACGTTCGAAGTAGGTATAGCCGCGCAGCCCATCCTCATACGCCTGCATCACCCGGTAGCGGTCCGAGGGGGTGATGCGCCCCTCGCGCACGGCCTGTTCCGCGGCCTCGCGGATGTCCTCGATGATGCGGCGGGGGTCGTATTCCACATACGACAGGATGTCCGCCACGGAATCGCCGCGCAGTTCGCGCACGAATTCGTAGCTTCCGTCCTCGTGCACGCGCACCGAGACCACGTTGGTGTCGCCCAGCAGGTTGTGCAGGTCGCCCAGGGTTTCCTGGTACGCCCCCACCAGGAACACGCCGAGGTAGTATTCCTCGCCGTCCTTCAGGGGGTGCAGGTCAAGGGTGCCCTTCACGCCCTGCGGGTCGATGAAGTGGTCGATGCGGCCGTCGCTGTCGCAGGTGATGTCGGACAGGATGCCCTGGCGCGAGGGCAGTTCGTTCAGGCGGTGCAGGGGCACCACCGGGAACAGCTGGTCGATGGCCCACGAGTCGGGCAGCGACTGGAACACGCTGAAGTTGCCGTAGTAGATGTCGGCCAGGGCCACGTCTATCTCGGCAAGATCCTTGGGCACGTGCTTCAGCTTCTGCTTCTCCTGGGCGATGCGCTTCATGATGGCCCAGAAGTAGCGCTCGCCAAGGGTGCGTTCGCGCAGGGTGATGCGCCCGGTCAGGAACTGCTGGCGCACTTCGTCGCGGTAGTACACGGCGTCGTTGTAGCATTCCTGCAGGTTGCGCAGGGTCAGCCCGGCCAATGCCTCACGCATGTTGCGCACGGGCTCGGGGCAGTCGTCGGGCAGGATGTCGGGCAGGTTGCCGATCTCCACGCGGCTCACGTCCAGGATGTTGAACAGCAGCATGGAGTAGTAGGCCACGGTGGCGCGGCCCGATTCGGTGACGATGTGCGGATGGGCGATGCCTTCCTCGTCCAGGATGTTCATCACCGCCTCGATGATGTCCGCGCAGTATTCGTCGAGGGTATAGTTGCGGCTGCTCACGTAGTTGGTGTGCGAGCCGTCGTAGTCCACGGCAAGGCCGCCGCCAAGGTCCAGGTAGCCCATGGCCGCGCCCTCGGCCACCAGCCCGCCGTAGATGCGGCAGGCCTCCATGACGGCGGCGCGGATGTCGCGGATGTTCGGCACCTGCGAGCCCAGGTGGTAGTGCAGCAGCTGGAAGCAGTCGAGCATGCCGTGGTCCTTCAGCATGTCCACCACGTCCACGATCTGCGCAGTGGTCAGGCCGAAGGTGGAGCGCTCGCCGCCGGAATCGGTCCAGTGGCCGCCCGCCTTCACGGACAGCTTGGCGCGCACGCCGATGAGCGGACGCACGCCAAGGCATTTGGAGCGCTGGAGAATGAGCGGCAGCTCGCTGGCCATTTCCAGCACGAAGAAACACTTGTAGCCCATGCGCACGGCGTGCAGGCCGAGGTCGATGAACTCCTCGTCCTTGTAGCCGTTGCAGACAAGGCAGGCCTCGTGGTCGCGCAGTTGCGAGACGGCGGCGATGAGTTCGGCCTTGCTGCCCACCTCCAGCCCGTGGTGGTAGCGCGAACCGAACTGGGCGATCTTTTCGACCACCTGCTGCTGCTGATTGACCTTGATGGGGAAGATGCCCCGGTATTCGCCCTGGTAGCCGAGCGACCCGATGGCCTTGCGGAAGGACTGGTGAAGACTGGTGATCTGGGAATCGAGAATGTTCTCGATGCGCAGGAGCACCGGCATGTCATAGCCGCGCTCCCGCATGCCCCGGATGATTTCCGGGATGCTTACGGCAGGACCGCGGTTGTCTCCGAAAGGATAGACGACGACATCGCCGCCCGGGGCGACATCGAAGTACCCGGCACCCCAATTGCGGATGCCATAGAGCTCAGCGGAGTCGTCGACACTCCACTGTTGCAGCGTACGGTTTCTTGCCAATTCCCGAACCTCATACATACCCCGTCTACAGGTGCATGCCACGGCGCCGCCTTTGCGGCGGGCCGACCAGAGCCTCTCTCTAAAATCCCCCGCGCGCGGGTGCAGCGCAGGGGCGCGCATGCGTGGGATAGAGTGGCACCTTCTATTGACAGCGGGGGACCTTGTCAACGGTATTTTCCCCCATTTCGCGCGAATGTCACAGTACCCCGCAATCATTGGGCGTACGCGGCACGGAGAACGCGCCAGGTGGGATTTTTACCCATTTTTCGGTAGGGCACGACGTGAGACGGGACTTGCCGCTGACAGGTGGCCGCCGCTGTGGTATGGCGTGGGCGTACTTCGTGCAGACCATATCCGACAAGCCCTAAAGGCCCGGCCGAATTCCGCCGTAAAGGGGAAAGCTGTCGGCTCGGGTCCAGTTCGCTCCGGTCCGCCAGCGGGGCCACCCGGCCCGAAGGCCGGGGGGAGCTCCGGTCCGTCACGAATTCACGATTTCACTGTATCCAGGTCCCATTCCGGTATGCGCGCGTGCGGCACGTTCGGGGAAACGTGCGGGGAGGACGCCGCCATCCGGCCCGCCCGGCACCGCCCTTGCGTTCCCCTCGCGCATGGAACAAGCCAGCCCGACCCTCGCCCGGCCGCATGCGCCGCGGCGCGTTGCGGGCATGCGCGGCTTTGTCCGCCCTCATGGCTGTACGAGAGGCTTCAGTGCTCGACAAAAGCAGGCTGCACCGCTGCGTGAACGCCCTGCTTGCCAATGGCCTGCAGGAAGACGCCGATCCGGAGACCGCACGCGTCACCGGAGTGGCGAACCTTTTCTATGGCGTCACGGCGCTGTTCGCCTCGGTGATGGGGATACTGGACTTCATCCAGGGGCAGACCACCTTCATGGTCTTCCTGCTGGTGCTGCTGGGCTTGGCCCTGTTCGGGCTGTTCTGGGTGCGCCGCACCGGCCGCCACGTGCTGCCCAGCACCGTGCTGGTGCTGGTGCTGTTCTGCCTGTCGCTGTACCTGGTAGCCCACGGCGGGGTGGAGGGCAGCGGCTTCGTGTGGCTGTTCATCTTTCCGCCCGTGGTCATGCTGACCTTCGGCCTGTCCATCGGCATCCTGCTGATGACGGCCCTGCTGGTGGGGGTGGGCGCCATCCTGTTCCTGCCGGGCGATCCCTTCCTGTACGCCGACTACTCGCAGGCGTTCCGCATCCGCTACACGGTGGCCCTGCTGTGTTGCGGCATCTTCGCGGGGCTTGCCGAATACACCCGCCGCCACACCCAGCGCCTGCTCATCCTGCTGACCCAGCAACTGGCCGAAAGCGCCCGCACCGACGAACTGACCGGCCTCGCCAACCGCCGCGCCCTGTGCGAACGGCTGGAATACGAGCAGGTGCGCGCCCGCCGCACCGGCAGGCCGCTGTCCATCGCCATCTGCGACATCGACCACTTCAAGTCGGTGAACGACTGTTACGGCCACCAGTGCGGCGACCAGGTGCTGCAATCGGTGGCCGGGCTGCTGCACGACAACCTGCGCCACCAGGACACCATCTGCCGCTGGGGCGGCGAGGAATTCCTGCTGCTGTTGCCGGAAACCGACGAGGCCGGGGCCGCCCGGCTGTCCGAAAAGCTGCGCGGCCTCATCGAACAGACGGAATACTCGTACCACGGCATCCCGGTCGGCGTGACCCTGTCCTTCGGGGTGCACACCTGTGGCCCGGAAGGCGACATCGACTACCACATCCGCAAGGCCGACCAGAAGCTGTACCTGGCCAAGGAACAGGGCCGCAACCGGGTGTTCGCGGGCGAGGTGCCGGACATCTTTCTGCCCGAGGGGTTGTTGCTGGACGAGGAAGAGGCGTAGGGGCGGTTTCCAAATTGCCTTTTCGCCCGTTGGCTTCCGACCCGAAGGGCGCGAAGCGTGGCCGTTGGGCGAGCTTGCGAGCCTTACGGACATCGTGCGCAACGCGGTCAAACTTCGCCTTGGCGTTGCTGTCCTGATCCGTAAGACTCGCGCTGCGCGCTCGCCTAACGGCTAAGGCTCGGTCGAATACGATAAGAGCGCGATGCGGTCGCCATCCGTAATGCTCGAAGACTCGCATAACGGCTGCCGCATACTCCCTCATGGCAGGCTTGTTTTCCTCGCCAACAAACGAAAATCCTGCTTTGGAAGCCGCCCCTGAAACATCCCCCACCGCAACGCAACGAATGCGGGCCGCGAAGGTTTCCCCTCGCGGCCCGCTGGCGTTTTCCGGATCCCGGATTCCCGGATGCAGCCCTTACACGCCGCCGCGCGCAAGTTCCAGCAGCGTGCGCACCGCAAAGCCGGTGCCGCCGCCGGGGCAGGTGGAGGTCTTCTTGGCGGTGTAGGCCGGGCCCGCGATGTCCAGGTGCGCCCAGCGCACCCCCTTGTCTACGAACTGTTTCAGGAACAGCGCCGCGTTGACGGCCCCGCCCTCGCGCGGACCCACGTTGGCCATGTCGGCCACGTCGCTCTTCAGGTTCTCGAAGAACATGTCCCACAGCGGCAGGGGCCAGAAGCGGTCGCCCACCACGTCGCCCACTGCGCGGATGCGGCCGGACAACGCGTCGTCGTTGGCGAACACCGCCGCCACATCGGTGCCCAGCGCCACCACGCAGGCCCCGGTCAGGGTGGCCAGGTCCACCACCACCTCGGGGGCGTATTCGCGCTGGGCCCAGGTCAGGGCGTCGCACAGCACCAGCCGCCCTTCGGCGTCGGTGTTGATGATCTCCACCGTCTTGCCGGACAGGGTGGTCACGATGTCGCCGGGGCGGGTGGCCCGGCCGTCGGGCATGTTCTCGGTGCAGGGCATGACGCCCACCACCCGGCGGGGCACGTCGGAGCGGCCCAACGCCTCGAACAGGCCCAGGATGGCCGCCGCGCCCGCCATGTCGCCCTTCATCTCGTGCATCTTGGCGGCGGGCTTCAGGCTGATGCCGCCCGTGTCGAAGGTGATGCCCTTGCCCACGAACACCAGCGGCGTCTGGTCTTCTGTGCCCTTGGGGGCATGCTCGATGACCACCAGCCGGGGTTCCTCCTCCGCGCCACGGAACACCGAGGCGAACGCCCCCATGCCCATCTCCACCAGTTCGGCGCGGCCCAGCGAACGGACCCGCATGCCGTACTTCCTGGCGATGGCCTCGGCCTGTCCGGCCAGATGGCCGGGGGTGACGAAGTTGGGCGGGCCGTTGACCAGGTCGCGCGCCAGGGCCACCCCGGCGGCGGCCGCCTCGCCCCTGCGGGCGGCGGCGTGCAGGTCGTCCGGCACCGAGGCTTCGGCGCACAGCAGGGCCAGCCAGCGCGGCTCGAAGCGGGCGTCTTCTCCGCCATTCTCGCCGTTGCCGTTCCCGTTGGTCTTGAACCGGTCGTAGCGGTACAGGCCCAACAGCGCGCCGCACACGGCCTCTTCGAAGGGGGACCATGCCTGGGTCCCGCCCTCGGTCGCCGTGACGCGGGCCAAGGCCACCGCGTCAATGCTTACGGTCTCGATCTTCAGTTCGCGGCAGCGGCGCAGGGCCGCGCCCGCCGCCGCGCGCAGCCCGGCCGGAGCCGTGGCCGCGAACGCCTCGCGCTTGCCCAGCCCCGCCGCGATCACGCGCGGCACGGCCAGGTCCGGGTGCCCGTGGAACACGGCGACCTCGTCCTTCCTGCCCCGAAAGTCACGCACCGCCGGGGCAATGCCCAGCCACGGCGCCGCCTCCAGCAGTTCCGGCGCCCCGTCCGACAGGGCCTCGCCCTCGAACAGGAACACGATCACCGCATCCGCGCGCCACTGGGCAGGTCCGCCCACCTGAAAGCGAATGTCCACGTCACACCTCCATCACGCGCCGTACACATGGCGCAACACATCCACAATAGTACCTATCGAGGGAAGAAGGAACCGGGGAGGGGACCTTTTGAAAAAGGTCTCCCTCCCCGGACCCCTCCCCCCAAAACTTTTCATTTGGTCCGCTGCATTCTGGTCCCGGCAACGCAAAGGGACAGCCCTGTGCACAGCTTCGGCAGCACCAACGAACACGAGTTGTCGGAGGAGAAAGGGAACGGGGAAGGAAAGAACCCTCCCCCCGTTTGCCCGTTCCAGAAGCCTCTTAGAAGTCCAGGCCATACGTATCAATAAACTGCCCGATACGGGCGCGCGCGGCCTGCATGCGTTCGCGCAGTTCCACCTTGTAGGCGGCCAGGTCCAGTTGGCGGCGCGCCACGCCGGTGCGCATGGCGGCTTCGGCCACGGCCGGGGCCACCCATTCGATGACGCGCGGGTCCAGCGCCTTGGGGATGATGTAGTCCACCCCGTACGCCAGTTCCGAAAGGCCGTAGGCGGCCAGCACGTCGACGGGCACGGGTTCGCGCGCCAGGGCGGCCAGGGCGCGGGCGGCGGCCAGCTTCATCTCCTCGTTGATGGCGGTGGCGCGGGTGTCCAGCGCGCCCCGGAAGATGAACGGGAAGCCCAGCACGTTGTTGATCTGGTTGGGGTAGTCGGAACGGCCCGTGGCCATGATCACGTCGGCGCGCGCGGCCCTGGCGTCCTCGTAGGAGATTTCCGGGTCGGGGTTGGCGCAGGCGAAGATGATGGGGTTCGGGGCCATGGAGCGCACCATGTCCTGGGTGACCATGCCGCCCACGGACAGCCCCAGGAAGCAGTCGGCGCCGCGCATGACGTCGGCCAGGCTGCCGTGGTCCTGTTCCTGCGCGAATTCCAGCTTCTGGGCGTTCAGGTCGGTGCGGCCCTTGTGGATGAGCCCGCGCGAGTCGAACATGAACACGTTCCCGCGCCGCACGCCGAGCGATTCGAAGAATCTGGTGCAGGCGATGGCCGCGGCCCCCGCGCCGCTGATCACCAGCTTCACGTCCTGCGGCTGCCGGTTGGTCAGTTCCAGCGCGGCGATGAGCCCCGCGCCCGAAATGATGGCCGTGCCGTGCTGGTCGTCGTGGAACACCGGGATGTCCATCTGCTCGATGAGCGTCCGCTCGATCTCGAAGCACTCCGGCGCCTTGATGTCCTCAAGGTTGATGCCGCCGAAGGTGGGCTCCAGCATCTTCACGAACTCGATGATCTTCTTGGGATCCTTCTGGTCTATGGACAGGTCGTACACGTCCACGTCCGCGAAGATCTTGAACAGCACACCCTTGCCTTCCATGACCGGCTTGCCCGCCAGCGGCCCGATGTTGCCGAGCCCCAGCACCGCGGTGCCGTTGCTGACCACCGCCACCAGGTTGCCCTTGTTGGTGTAGTCGTAGCCCAGCGCCACGTCGGCGTGGATGGCCCGGCACACCTCGGCGACGCCGGGGGTGTAGGCCATGGAAAGATGCTTCTGCGTGGCGCAGGGCTTTACGGGAACCACCTCCACCTTCCCCGGGTGGCCGCAGGAATGATAGCGCAGCGCCTCTTCCTTGGTGAACAGGGCCATGAAATGCCTCGCTTGTCGTTGACGGTGCGGTAAAGGGAACGAACGCCGCGCCCGGCAGGCTGCCTGCCCGCGGTCGGCTGCATGTCCTCACGTCCGCGCAACGTAGTGCAGCGGCGCATCCATTGCAAGCCGCGCCGCACCCGCTTGCCGCGCCATGCGAACCGGGATATTTTCAGGAATGCTGCCCCGTCGCCTGCTCTCGCCCCTCATCCTGCCGGTGTACTCGTTCGCGGCCACCATCCTTGCCGGAGCCGTGCTGCTGTGCATGGGCATCAGCCATTCCCCGTCGGTGGGCGGCGCGGGGCTCTCCTTCGTGGACGCGCTGTTCACCGCCACCTCGGCGGTGTGCGTCACCGGGCTTTCGGTGGTGGACACGGGCGCCACCTTCAGCCGGACCGGCCAGTGGATCATCCTGGTGCTCATCCAGTTGGGCGGGCTGGGCATCATGACCTATTCCAGCCTGCTCCTGTTCCTGCTGCGGCGGCGCGTGTCGCTTACCGACCGGCTGGCCGTGGGCCAGGCCCTGATGCACGACGCCTCGTTCCACCTGGGACGGTTCCTGTACCGGCTGGTGCGCACCATCCTGTGCATCGAACTGGCGGCGGCGTGCCTGCTGTACATCTTCGCCCCCCAGGGCATGGGCGCCTTCGGCGCGCTGTTCCACGCCGTGTCGGCGTTCTGCAACGCGGGCTTCGGCCTGCGCCCGGACAACCTGATGCCGTGGCAGGAACACGCCGGGGTCAACCTGGTGATCATGTTCCTGATCGTGGTGGGCGGCATCGGCTTTTCGGTCATCGACGAACTGCTGGGGGCCGCGCGCACCAGGCTTTCCGGCAAGCCCTACCACCCCTTGAGCCGCCACACCCGGCTGGTGCTGTCCACCACCGCGTTCCTCATCGTGGCCGGGGCCGTGCTGATCTGGCTGGCCGAATACCTCAGCGACTACACCGGGCTCACCCCCGCCGGGCTGGTGCTGCCCGCCCTCTTCCAGTCCGTCACCTGCCGCACGGCGGGCTTCAACACCATGGACATCGCGCGCCTGACCGACTTCACCCTGATGGTGATGATCTGCCTGATGTTCGTGGGCGGCTCGCCGGGGTCGTGCGCGGGCGGCATCAAGACCACCAGCTTCCGGGTGCTGGCCGGGTTCGTCGAGGCGCAACTGCGCGGCAGGCGGCAGAACGTGCTGCTGGGCCGCGCCGTGGACGAGCCCACCCAGGCCAAGGCGCTGACCCTGTTCCTGTTCGCCATCATCGTGGTCACGGTGGGCACCATGGTGCTCAGCCTGACCGAAGGCGGCATCTCCCCGCACACCCACGGCCGGTTCGAGCAATTGGACCTGATGTTCGAGGTGGTTTCCGCCTTCGGCACCGTGGGCCTGACCACCGGGGTCACCCCGCACCTGAGCGTGCCTGGCAAGCTGCTGATCTCCCTGCTGATGTTCATCGGACGCATCGGCCCCATCTGGCTGCTGGCCACCCTGCAGCATTTGCAGAGCGAACCCAAGTTCCGCTGGCCCGAGGTGGACTACCCCATCGGGTAACCCTCACGGCCCGCGACACCCCCAGGAGCATCCCCATGGTGAACGTGGCGAAGAAACTGGAAATCGGCATCGTCGGCCTTGGCAAGTTCGGCCTGCAACTGGGCCGTACCCTGACCGGCATGGGCCATGCCGTGGTGGGCCTGGACACCGGCGAGGCCCGCGTGCGCCTTGCCCAGGACGTGCTGGCGCAGGTCTACCAGGCCAACGCGGCGGACATCGCCGTGTTGCAGCAACTGCGCTTCCAGGACCTGGACATCGTGTTCGTGAGCGTGGGCGATTCCATGGAGACCTCGCTGCTGGTGGTACTGAACCTTCAGGAGCTTGGCGCGCGCAAGATCGGGGTCAAGGCGGCCTCCGTCGAACACCGCAAGGTGCTTACCCGTCTCGGCGTGGACCTGGTCATCCTGCCCGAGCACGACGTGGCCACCCACGTGGCCCACCGGCTGGCCAACCCCGGCATGCTCGACCTGCTGCCCCTGGGCGGCGGCGTGCTGGTGCAGGAACTGGTGGTGGACAAGTGGGCGGGCCGCACCCTGCTGGACCTGAAGCTGGTCAACGCCTACGGGGTGATGGTGGTGGCCGTGAAACCCGCGGGCGGCAAGGAGTACCGGTTCGTGCCGCAGGCGCACGAAGTTCTAGAGCGGGGGGATGCGCTGGTGGTCATCGGCAAGCAGGAGGATGTGTTGCGGCTGGCGCCTTAGGTGAGGGGCGCGTGGCGGTGAGGAGGGATGGGAAGGGGGAGTGCGTTGATGAGCGCGGCCTCTACGAAGACAGTCCTGCCCTTTTGATTGCCCCCGATTTCGTTATGCCTCCGGCGGGAGGCAAAAGAGGTGTCGCGCGTTACTGGGCGCGGCTTCTACGAAGACACGCCAGCCCGTTTGACCACGCTCGATTTCGTTATGCCTCCGGCGGGCCGGGGGTGTTGTAACGAACACCCCCTGCACCCCCGCGTTCCAGGGGCGCCGCCCCTTGGAACCCCGTGTCGTCACGCACCGCATTCCTGTGCCGGGCAGCTTCCCTCCGGCGTAGACGCCTCCGGGTGATCTGCCCGGCGGAATGCATATGTGCACGCGTCTCTCGCCGCCACGACGAAGCGAGAGTGCCTTTATCCACACCCTCGTTGCGACGCATGTGCCGCCGTCAAGGCCCGGCGCCACACGCTTCTACGCGCGGCACATTTTCGTTGAACAATAATGGCACACGGTTCCCAATGCTCGGACCGCCGTGCTGGCGCAAACAGCGAACCACCATTGCCTGTTGCCCCCCCCCTCGACCAACGCGCCACCCCACACGCAACCTCGGCGCGGCGATACGCGTCCGCAGCCGGAGATCGCCGCCGAGGCTTTGCGAGGCGGAAGCTCCGGCGTCGCGGATGCGTGCCGCAATGGACGTGTTGGGCAAGGCATCCCAGTGCAGCAACGGCAGCGAGAGATTCGCGCACATCGCATTCCGCCGGGCAGATCGCCCGGAGGCGTCTACGCCGGAGGGAAGCTGCACGGCACAGGAATGCGGTGCATGAAAACCTGGGGGGGCCAGGGGGGCAGCGCCCCCCGGAGCGCGGGGATGCAAGGGGCCGCCGCTCTGCGGCCCCTTGCCCGCCGGAGGCATAACGAAATCGAGGGCAATCAAAAGGGCAGGACTGTCTTCGTAGAAGCCGTACCCAGCAGGGCACATCACTCCCCCCCCCCTCCCCCCCGCTACGCGCGATTGGTAATGAACACCCCGCAGGTCACCAGCGCGGCCCCCAGCAGCAGCGACACCGGCAACGCCTCGCCCAGCATGGCCCACGCGCAGACGATGGCCGTCAGCGGCACGAAGTTGATGAACACCCCGGCCCGCCCGGCGCCTATCTCCTTCACCGCCTCGTAGAACCAGGTGAAGCCCAGCACGGTGCCGAACACGCCAAGGTAGGCCGCCGCCACCCACAGCGCCGCCGGGTATTCCGGCAGCGCCGTCCACAGCCCTTCGTGCAGGGCGAACGGCAGCAGCATCACCGTGCCCACCGCGCACGACCAGGTCACCGCCGCCAGCGGCGACAGTGCGCGCATGACCACCTTGCCCAGCAGCGAATACGCGGCCCAGCTTGCCAGGCAGCCCAGCAGCGCCACGTCGCCCCACGACAGGGCCGACGAGAACAGCGTCAGCGGGTTGCCCCGGGTGATGGCGATGACCGCGCCGCCCACGGACAGCAGGATGCCCGCCAGCTTGCGGCGCGATAGCGGTTCGCCCAGGAACAGGGCCGCGCCCACGGCGATGGCGATGGGGTTGTTGGTGACGATGACCGCCGCCCGGCTGGCGGGCACGGTGGCAAGCCCGGTGAAGAACAGGGCGTTGTAGGCGAACACCCCGGTGGCCCCCAGCAGCAGCACGCCGGTCCAGCCGTGCATGCCCCGCGAGGTCAGGCGGGGCAACGCGCCCTCGCGGCGGCGCACGTACCAGAACAGCAGCCCCGTGGCCATGGCGAAACGCAGGAAGGCGGCGGAAAAGGGATCGGCGTGGGTGGCGGCGATGCGCCCGGCAACGAAGGTGCCGCCCCAGAACACGGTGGCCAGCAGCAGCTTGGCGTACAGCAACATGGACGACTCCCGCGTGCATGAAAGGCGCGGCGGCGCGGGCGCACGGTGCGCGGGGCTCGTCGCGGGAACGATGGAAAAAAATAACGCCGCAACGCCGCACCCCGGACACTGTGGCACGACAGCATGTTACAGCGGCATCGAATCCATAACATACCGGGATTGCGGCACGTTGACACGTGCGGCGATATACGGGAAAAACACGGTACTGTCGAGGTGTTACCCCCAAGGTTTGCCCGGCAGCCCGTTGCACGACGGGACATACCGAACGTTGCCCCAGAGCCGCGTCCTTGCGCCGGGCAGGACACGACCCGCCACGACCTTCCGTGGCACGCAACCGCAGGAGGCCCATGACCCGACGCCACCCCCTACGATATCTGACGACCATCCTGATGCTCTGCGCGTTGCTTCCCGTGCCGCTGCCCGCGTCGGCCAGCGAAACGCCCGCCAGGCGCAGCCGCGCCTCGTGGTACAGCGACGAACTGCACGGCAAGAAGACCGCCAGCGGCGAAGCCTACGACATGAACGCCCTGACGGCCGCGCACAAGACCCTGCCCCTCGGCACCGTGGTCCGCGTGACCAATCTTTCCAACGGCCGCTCCGTGCTGGTCACGGTGAACGACCGGGGCCCCTATCGCGGCAACCGCGACATCGACGTCTCCTACTCCGCCGCGAAACAGCTGGGCATCGTCAAGCCGGGCAGCGCCGCCGTGCGCATCGAGGTGTTGGGCGACGCCAAGGGCCGTCCCCTGGACCCCGACAGCGCCTATTTCGTCCGCATCAGGTCGTACGCCGGCAAGGCCGAGGCCGAACGGCTGGTCCGCAAGCTCGAACGCGAGGGCGAAGCCGCCGCGCGCGTGCGCCAGCGCACGGAAAACGGCCGCAAGCGCTGGATGGTCTGCGTGGGTCCCTTCCGCGATTTCGACGACGCGCGCGCCCTGCGCCGCCACCTGATGCAGCGCCACGCCGACATCGACATCGTGGCCGACCGCGCCCGCGACTGACCGCCGCCCCCCTCGTTCAGGTTCGTACATCCTTTCGCGTCCGGCACGCTGCCCGGCCCCTTGCTCCGCGCCGCGGGCCGGGACGGATGCGCGCGTGCGCCCGCCCGCCGGTTCCTGCGGCCCGCCTTGCGCCGCAGGACGCGCCGCCGCCACAGCGTCACGCCACCGCCCCGAGGCGGCCATTTTTTTGTGGATAATTTCCGCGCTGCTTGGCAATCTCGGGTGAGACATATCGCCATCAACATCAGCGCAACCCACAGGGAACCGCCGCCCCATGCTCCAACGGCCCCCCCGCATCCTGACCATCGACGACGACATCAACGTCCGTTCTAACCTGGTCGCCTACCTTGAAGACAGCGGCTTCGACGTGGTCGAGGCGGAAAACGGCCGCCGAGGGCTGGAGGTGTTCGCCGAACGCTCTCCCGACCTCGTGCTGGTGGACCTGCGCATGCCCGTCATGGGCGGCATGGAGGTGCTGGAACGCCTGCGCGAGAACGCCCCCGACGTGCCCGTCATCGTGGTCTCGGGCGTGGGCGTGCTGGAAGAGGCGGTGGAAGCCCTGCGCCACGGCGCGTGGGACTACGTGACCAAGCCGGTCACCGACATGCGCGTGCTGGAACACGCCGTGAACAAGGCGCTGGAACGCGCCCGCCTGCTGGAGGAGCGCAAGCGCTACCGCGAGCGCCTCGAACAGGAGGTGCAGGAACGCACCCGCGAACTGCGCGAGACCAACGACAGCCTGGTGGAATACCAGGCCCTGTTGCAGGAAAAGAACCAGTTCCTGGAAGCCCTGGTGGAGGGCATGCCCAACCCGGTGTTCTACAAGACGCTGGAAGGCACCTACATCGGCTGCAACCGCGCGTTCAGCCGGCTGATCGGCCGCGCGCCCGAGGGCATCGTGGGCCGCTCGGTGCAAGAGATATTGCCGCAGGAACTGGCCTGCCGCGTGGAGGAATCCGCCGGTCGGCTCGACGTCGCGGACGAGGACGGCGCGGGCTACTCGTGCATGATCGACCTGCGCGACGCCGCGGGCGAAGAGCGGGTGCTGGTGCTGTACAAGAGCTATTTCCGCGACCGCACCGGCCAGCGCGCGGGCGAGGTGGGCACCTTCCTCGACGTCAGCGAACTGAAGCGCAAGGAAGCCCAGATCGTCCACCAGGCCACCCACGACGAACTGACCGGCCTGCCCAACCGCATGGGCCTGCGCCAGCGCATGGAAGAGCATGCCCGCAGGGGCGGGCCCGAGGCGCGGCTGGCCGTGCTGTACCTGGACATGGACAATTTCAAGACCGTCAACGACAGCCTGGGCCACGCCGTGGGCGACGAATTGCTGCGCACCGTGGCGGGCCGCCTGGTGGGCATGGCCCCCCGGCGGGACATGGTGGCGCGCCTTGGCGGCGACGAGTTCGTGATGCTGCTGCCCCTGTCGCCGGAGGGCGACGGAGAGGTGGCCGAGGCGGAATCGGCCCGCATCCAGGAGGCGTTCACCCGCCCCTTCAACGCCGCCGACCACGAACTGTACGTGATGCCCTCCATCGGCATCAGCGTCTCCCCCGACGACGGGCTGGATCCGGCCACCCTGCTGAAGAACGCGGAAATCGCCATGTACCGCGCCAAGGAACAGGGCGGCGCGCGCTTCCGCCGCTTCACCCAGGCCATGAACGACGACGTCACCCGCCGCCTGGCCATCGAGAAGAGCATCCGCAAGGGGCTGGAGAACGACGAGTTCGTGGTGTTCTACCAGCCGCGCGTGGACATCATGGCCGGGCAGGTCACCGGCATGGAGGCGCTGGTACGCTGGGCCCGGCCCGACGGCACCCTGGTGCCGCCGGTGGAGTTCATTCCCGTGGCCGAGGACACCGGCCTCGTGGTGGCGCTGGGCGAGCGGGTGCTGCGCGACGCGTGCATCCAGACCCGGCGCTGGACCGAAGAACTGGGTCCGCTGCGCATCGCCGTGAACATCTCCGCCCGGCAGTTCCAGCCCGACCTGCTGGACCGGGTGGAAGCCGCCCTGGCCGAATCGGGCCTGCCGCCCTCGCAGCTGGAACTGGAAATCACCGAAACCACCATGATGCGCGACCTGCCCACCTCCGTGGCCATCCTGGAACGGCTGGCGGCGCAGGGCATCTCCATCGCCATCGACGACTTCGGCACCGGGCATTCCTCGCTGTACTACCTGAAGAATTTCCCCATCGACACCATCAAGATCGACCGTTCGTTCGTGCGCGACGTGCCCGGCGACGAGGGCGACGCCACCATCGTCTCCACCATCGTCACCATGGGGCGCAACCTGTCGCTGAACGTGGTGGCCGAAGGCGTGGAAACCGACGACCAACTGGACTTCCTGCGCGCCCACGGCTGCCGCGAGGTGCAGGGCTACTACTACAGCAAGCCCCTGCCCGCCGACGGGTTCGCGGACTGGATGCGGGCGGTTGGAACCACGGGGGCCGCGAAGAGCAGGAAATAGGAACGGTCGCGAGCAGCCGAAGGCAGGCGGGGCCGCGCGCGGCATCGGCTGCCGGAGACGTTCCTCGACCCCGACTCGCTCGCGCCTCGCCCCCGACTCGCCCCGACTCACAATAACAACGGGGGCCGGATGCATGATGCATCCGGCCCCCGATTCGTTGCGTATCCGATGCCGTCCGGAAAAGGTGGCTACACCTGCCCGCGACCCAGGGTGATCAGCCTGGGCGTGGTGCGCGTGGCCTGGCGATAGCCGGAAAGCCGCTGCGATTCGCGGCGCGACTGCTGCAACTGGCTGCGGATGTTCTCGTGCAGCCGGCGGGCCTCCTCGGTCAGGCGACCCTGCAGGCATTGCAGGCGCTGCAACTTGTCGCGCAGGTCGTTCAGCGCGGACGGGTCGCGGCGGCTCCAGGCCATCTCCACCAGTTCCGCCCGCTCGCGCGAGGCGGATTCGGCGGTCTCCACGTCACCGGCGGCAAGGGCCCCCAGTTCGCGTTCGCCCAGTTGCAGGGCCATGTCGAGCAGGGAAAGGCTGTCGGCCATGGCGGCTACCCCTTGCTGGCCTGCCGGATATCCTCGCGCAGGGCCTGGATGACCTTCTTCCAGTTTTCGCAGGCGGGCAGGAATTCGTATTCCAGCAGGTCGGCCAGCAGAATCCAGTCCTCGTTTTCGAGCACTTCGGTCATTTCGCCCAACAGGTCGGAAAAACGTTCCACGTTGTCGCTGAAGTCCTTGGTGGTGCGCAGCGAGAACTCGTTGCGCAGCACGCCGATCATGCCCATGAAGTCGCGGGTCACTTCCAGCAGGTCCTGGAACATGTCCAGGGCCTCGGCGTCGTCGGCCTGGCGGAACAGCACGGCCACCTGGCGCGAGCCGTCGGTCATCACCTGCACCACCTTGTACAGTTCGCGGGTGATGTTCACGGCCATTTCGCCCACGGGCATGCTGCGGATCTCGACGGAGCGGATGTCGCGCCGCTCGATGTCCTCGGCCTGGTGGGGATAGATTTCCGAGAACGCCTCGTCGTTGACGAGCACGTCGGTCACCACGCGGTTCTCGAGGTAGCTGCCCTCCATCACCCTGACGAGGATTTCTTCGAGATTGGCGAAGTTTTCCAGCTTGATGTCGGCCTGGCGGCCATCGATAACGATCATGGGGTCTCCCTCCTGCATCCCGGCACCGGGAAAATTTGTCACGTCCGCCAGCGGTGAAGCAAGAAACGGACCATGACGCAGGCAACGCGCCCGGCAGGGGCGCGAGCCATAGCCGCCCCCATTGCGGCAAAACGACAGGGGAACTCAGGCCGAAGGGGAAAGATGCTCCAGCCAGGCCCGCGCCAGCCCGCGATAGGCCGCCGCCAGGGCCAGCACGGAATCCAGCGTGCCGCCCGCTCCCTGCGACTCGCACAGCCACAGGTGGCCCAGCACGTTGAACAGTGCGCTGTTGTCCCACAGGGCCTGCACCCGGCTTACCGTGCCGAGGAAGCGCGACTTGGCCATGTCCGAGGGGCGCACCTTCAGCAGGCCGCCCTGCTCGCCCATGAGGTGCAGCAGGGCGTCGGCTTGGTACAGTTCGTCCACGGCGCGGGCGCGCAAGGCTTCGGAGAGGACGCAGGGGGATTGCGGGGGCCGGATGGGGCGAACGGCCTGGTCGGGCTGGCCGCCGGAACGGGCCGGAGCCCGGTCAAGAAACTGACGATAGAAGTGGCGTTGCAGGCGTATCCAGCGGGTGCGGTCTTCGCCCTCGTGCCCGGACAGCGAAGCGAGATCCATGAACCCGCGTCCGGGCATGGCCGGGGTGGAGGCCGGGCCGGTGGCCGCCACGAGGGAAACATCCGCCTCGCGCAGGGTGCGCCATACCCGCGCCTCGCGGGGGGCGTCCGGCGCGGGACCGGCCTGCGGCCAGCGCCCGGTGGTCAGTTGGCCGTGGGCCAGGTGGAACGCGGTGTCGGCGGAAATGACCTGGCGGCAGCGCTCGGCGTGCGGGCAGGGCGCACCGAACGGGCACGGGTGGCAGTCCAGCGCGGGCTCCAGGCAGCAGCAGTCCTGGCGGTAGGGGCCGGTGTCCCACGGCTGGGCCGTGGCCAGAAAGATGGCCAGCACCGGCACGTCCAGCCCGGCGGCCAGATGCATGGTGCCGGTGTCGTTGGTGACCAGCAGCCGCACGTGGCGCAGGGTGGCGGCCAGTTGCGGCAGGCTGGTGGCGCCGATGAGGTCGATGCACGGCACCGGCCCGATTCCCGCAGCCCCGACAGGCCCGACAGGCCCGACAGGCCCGGAGGTCCCGGCGTCTTCCGCCAGGGCCGCGCGCAGCCGTTCGCCCAGTTTCCGCTCGCCGCCCGCGCCCAGCAGCACCGGCACCAGGCGCAGTTCGCGCCACAGCCGGGCGGCCAGCGCCGCGAAACGGGCCACCGGCCAGCGGCGGCGCTCCTCGCTGGCGCCAAGCTGCATGGCCACGTACCCGGCGTGCTCCGGCGGCGCGGCCTGCGCCAGCCGCGTCCCGGCCTCGGCCAAGGCGTCGGGCTCCGGCGCGCGCAGCGCGTACACCGGGTCCACCCCGCCCACGCCCGCCGCCATGCGGAACAGGTCCACCAGATTGAACGGGCTGCATCCGCGCTGCCGGGTGGATGCCTGCAAAAATGCCGACCACGGGTCCGCGTTGACCCCGAACCCGAACGGGTCCAGCCCGAAGCCGCGCAACTCTCCGTCGCCCGCGTCACTCCCGTTGGCCGCCAGCAGCCGCCCCAGCAGGCGGCCGCCCAGCGTGGCCGTGAGGTTCAGCACGGCATCGTGGGCATAGGCTCCGCGCAGCCTGTCGGCCCAGGTCATCAACCCCGCCGTGCAGGCCCGCCAGTCGCCGCCGGACTGCACGCCCGCCAGCAATGCCGAGCCCGGCAAGGCGGCCACATGGTCCACGCCTTCCAGCAGCGCGGCCGCGCCCGCGAAATTCTCCAGGCACACCAGCCCCACCCGGTGCCCCTGCGCGCGCAGGCCATGCACCACCGGCTGCGTCTGCAACAGGTCGCCGAAGCGGGTCAGGTTCACCAGCAGGAGGTTCATGGCGCATCCTTACCGTGAGCACGTCCGAAAGGAAACGGGCAACGAAGACATGCATTCCCGCGTTTCAGCAGGCGTGCGGGCCGGTTGCAGGTGGCACTGTCGCAAGAGGGATTTTTGTTCTCTGCCGAGGAAGATCGCCTTTTTATGGAGGAAGTGTGCGGCAGCCGTTACATGAGCCTTGCGAATGTTACGGATGGCGACCGCAGCGCGCTCTTATCGTACTCGACCGGAATAAAAAGGCGATCTGACGAAGGCAGAGGCAAAAAGACCCTTGCGACGGCGCCACCTAATCGGCCACCACGAAGTTGACCGAGAACTCGCCCCGCAACCGTTCACGCATGCGTTCGGCCTCGCTCAGGGTGCCCCACGGGCCCACCTGGACGCGCCAGAACCGGACCATGTCGGCCCAGTACATCCGGGCGTTCCAGCCCTGGCCTTGCAGACGGGTCACCAGGCGACTGGCGTTGTCCTTGTTGGCGAAGGCCCCCACCTGCACGTAGAAGCGGCCGGTCATGTCGCCGTCCTGCAGGCCGGGCACGTCGCCCACGGTTTCCACGCGCACCCGGGCGGTGCCGGGTCCCAGCATGCCGATCTGGTTGGCGGCGGTGTTGGTCAGGTCGATGATCCGGTCGCCCACGAAGGGGCCACGGTCGTTGACGCGCACGGTGGTGGACCGGCCGTTCTGCAGGTTGGTCACCTTGACCACGGTGTTGAACGGCAGCAGCTTGTGCGCGGCGGTCAGCCCGTACATGTCGTAGATTTCGCCGTTGGCGGTCTTGCGGCCGTGAAAATCCTTGCCGTACCACGAGGCGATGCCCTCTTCCGAGAACCCGTGCGCCGAGAGCAGCGGATGGTAGGTCTTGCCCAGGACCGTGTACGGCTTGGCACGCGGCCCCTGCGGTTCGCCCTTGGGATACTTCACGGACTGGTCCGACGGCGGCGCGGAAATGCGGCGCGAACCGGAACCGCAGCCCGTAGCCAGCAACGCGGCAAGCAACAGCAGGACTATGGGCAGGACGGGCCCGATGGGGAGAACGAGACGGGACGGCGCGGAACAGGTCTGGCTGGGGCGAAGGTGCGGCATCGAGGCTCCGTCGGGTTGCGCCGGATACGGCGGGTGCGCGGCCATGAGCGAATCATGACGCAATCGGGCGGCAGCGGGGAACGGTGGTCAGGCGGGCACGGCATGCGGTCGCAACGGCCGACCGCAACGGGCCGACCATACTATGCCGGACACACTACGCCCGGCATGGCGTACCGGGCGTGGCGGGCGCGACGCGCCGTGCACCCTCCGGACTGTTACCGAAAACCGCTGCGCACGCAACTGGTTGCACATCCGGCCGCCACGGAACGCAGCAGGCCGCGCCGGACGAGACCCCGCCCCCTTCCGGGCAGGCCGCTGCGGCGGGGCATCCGGCGCCGCCATGCGCCGCGCCCGCCCGCAGCAGTCGGACCCTGCCGCGACATGGCCAGCCGTCTGCCGCAGCGTTGCGCCTTCGCGTGCACGGGACAACGGCGGGGCGCCACGGCCCCGCCCCAACCCGCCTTTCCGTCCGGTACAAACAAAAAGGCCCGGAAGCGTCGCCGCCTCCGGGCCGTTCCATTCGGCTCCTACTCGTCGGAATCGCTGTCCACCACGTCCTCGATGGCCTCGGCCTGGCGGAGCAACTGCTCGATCTGGATGTCCGCGCCGATGACCCCGGTGATCTCGTCGTTGTCGTCGGTGACCGCCGTGGACACGGTAAGGATCAGCTGGCCGGTGAACTGCGACTGGTACACGTCGGTGATGTGCAGTTCGCCGGTCTGCATGGGCCGGATGAACCACGGACGGCTGGAGAAGTCGAAGCCCAGCGGCAGCCGGTCGTAGCTGGCCTTGTACGCCGGGTCGGTGATGGCGGCGGAGAGCAGCTTGCCCGCCTTGTCGGTGAGGTACAGGTACTGGATGAACGGGTACTCGCGCACGAAGTCGCGCATGCACGGGTACTTGTCCTCGCCGCCAAGGCCGGTGATCTGGCATTCCTGGGCCAGCTTGATGATCAGGTGCGCCGAAAGCTCACCCGCCAGCTTCTTGATCTGGTCGAATTCCGAGGCGAACAGCTCGGGCATGAAGCGCCGCACCAGGGCCTTCATTTCCTTGTTGGAGAAGGACGTGTTGCGGCCCTTTTCGTAGGCGTCCATGATCTTGGTGTAGATCTTGCCCACGGCCGGGTGCTTCTTGGACACGTGCCGGTCCTCCGCCAAGCCCAGGTACTGGTTGATCCAGTACGCCACCCCGGCGCGCCCCGACTTGTCGGTGATGATGATGGGCACCGGCCGGTTCAGGATCTTGCGCGTGTCGAAGATGTTGTAGATTTCCTCGTTCTTGGCCAGGCCGTCCACGTGGATGCCCGCGCTGGTGGCGTTGAAGTCCTTGCCCACGAACGGGTAGTTGTCCGGGATGCGGTAGTCCAGTTCCTTCTCGAAGTATTCGGCGATCTCGTTGATGACCCGGGTGTCGGCGGCGTCGTCGTCGCCGGTCAGCGAGACGTACTCGATGACCAGCGCCTCCAGCGGGGTGTTGCCGGTGCGCTCGCCAAAGCCCAGCAGCGTGCAGTTGACGCCCGAGCAGCCGTACAGCCACGCGGTGGCCCCGTTGATGAGCACCTTGTGGAAGTCGTTGTGGCCGTGCCATTCCAGCCACTGGCCGGGCACGCCGCCCTCGTCGGTCAGGGCGCGCACGATGCGCGGCACCGAGCGCGGCAGGGTGGCGCCGGGGTACGGCACGCCGTAGCCCATGGTGTCGCACATGCGGATCTTGACCGGCTGGCCGCTCTGCTTCGAAAGGTCCATCAGCTTGCGCGCGAAGGGCAGGCAGAAACCGTGGATGTCGGCGCGGGTGATGTCCTCGAAGTGGCAGCGCGGGGTGATGCCCCATTCCAGCGCCTGTTCCACCACGCGCAGGTAGCTGTCCATGGCCTTTTCGCGGTCCAGGCCCAGCTTAAGGTACAGGTGGTAGTCCGACACGCTGGTCAGCAGGCCCACTTCCTCGAACTCCATGTCCCGCGCGATCTTCAGGTCGTTGACGTTGGCCCGTATCCACCCGGTGACGCGGGGGAACTTGTACCCCTTGGCCCGGCAGGCCTCGATGGCCTTGCGGTCCTTCTCGGAGTACATGAAGAACTCCGAGGCGTGGATGAGCCCGCTGCGGCCGCCAAGGCGGTGCAGCATGTCGAAGATGTGGACGATCTGCTTCACCGTGTAGGGCGGGCGGGCCTGCTGGCCGTCGCGGAAGGTCGTGTCCGTGATGAACATCGGCTCCGCCGGGCGCGGCATCAGGAAGATGTCGTCGAACTCCACGCGGCTGATCTTGGAATAGGGAAAGATCTCGCGGTACAGTTCGGGGTCGTCGCGGTTCTCCAGCCTCACGCGGGAGGAAGCGCGGTTGAGATGCAGCAGGCTCATGGCTAGATGGCCCTCCTTCGGGGGGTCTGATCGATACGCTGTTCCGCCTCGGCCACGAGGCGGCGCGCGCGCTGGCAACCGGGCGCAAGGGCCACGGCCGCGTGCGCGGCGCGCAGGGCGTCTTCCGGCCTGCCGCCGTCAAGCAGGGATTCCCCCGCCTGGATGAACATGCGCTCCGGCTTGTCGCCGTACAATCCTTGCAGCAGAAGGTCGTACTCTTCGCCGAACACCGAGCGCACAAGCTCGTCGCGGTCGAACAGCAGCCGCGCCAGCAGCCTGTTGCCGCCGTGCGCGGCGTAGTACAGGCACATCAGCCTGCGGATGCGGCCAAGGATGTAGCGGATGCGCCGGATTTCGCGCTCCATGCTTTCCCGCGTCTGGGCCAGCATGGATGCAAGCGGCTCGACGATGGCCCGCAGTTCCTCTCCCATGTCCTGCTCGCGCAGGGCCCGGTACTGCGGCGCGTAGTGCTGGTGCTGGTAGGCGTCTTCCTTCAGCTTCACGCATTCATGAAAGGCGTAGCCCACGGCCCAGTCCAGCATGGGCGCCACAGGGTCTTGCGCCGGGTCGTTGCGGAAGAGGTGGTGCGCGGTGTCCTTGAGACGCCAGAGCAGCCCCTTGTTCATCATTTCGCCCAGAAGGTCGCGCATGACGGGGAAGGAAACGGCACCGGCCTCGTCGAACCGGTGGAACTGCCCCTCAAGCACGACGCTCGCCATGCAGAAATCCCGCATGACGTCCCGTGCGAACTCGGCCAGATTGGCCTCTACCCAGCGTCTCGACATGGTGCGTGGTACTCCGAAGGGGGATGTATAGCGTGATTTGACAAGAACGGGAAGTGCGGGGTGGTGGTGGGAGTTTGTTGGGGAAAGGGAATAAAGATAATGGGATGAATGGGTAGCCTGTTCTTCCGTCTTTTGCCCTGTTGGGTATGGCTTCTACGAAGACAGTCCTGCCTTGTTGAACACCCCCGATTTCGTTATGCCTCCGGCGGGCAGGGGGTGTTGTAACGAACACCCCCTGCACCCCCGCGTTCCAGGGGCTCCGCCCCTTGGAACCCCGGGTCGTCCTGCACCGCATTCCTGTGCCGGGCAGCTTCCCTCCGGCGTAGACGCCTCCGGGTGATCTGCCCGGCGGAATGCGATGTGCGCGTGACTCTCGCCGCCATTGCTGCACTGGAGTGCCTCGCCCAACACGTCCCTTGCGGCGCGCATCCGCGACGCCGGAGCTTCCGCCTCGCAAAGCCTCGGCGGCGATCTCCGGCTGCGGACGCGTATCGCCGCACCGTGGTTGTATTCGGACTGGCATACTGTTCCAGTGTTTTCCGCAGTCCACGGCGATTCGTTACCCCTGCCTGCAATGCTTCGCATTCTGTACACTGTCCACCGAAAAAGTGCCGTGCGTAGAAGCGTGTGGCGCCGGGCTTTGACGGCGGCACATGCGTCGCAACGGGGCTGTGGATAAAGGCGCCCTCGCTTCGTCGTGGCGGCGAGAGACACGTGCACATATGCATTCCGCCGGGCAGATCGCCCGGAGGCGCCCTGCGCCGGAGGGAAGCTGCACGGTGAAGAATGCGGTGCATGAAAACCTGGGGGGACCAGAGGGGCAACGCCCCCCGGAGCGCGGGGATGCAAGGGGCCGCCGCTCTGCGGCCCCTTGCCCGCCGGAGGCATAACGAAATCGAGCGTTCTCAAAAAGGCAGGACTGTCTTCGTAGAAGCCGTGCCCAACAAGGCACACCCCTCCCACACCCCGCCGACAGGCTACAGCAAACACACATCCTCGCCGCAGCAGCGCTTCAGAAACGCCGTATACGCCCCCAGTATCCTCCGCTCGCCTGCCGCTCGCTCCGGCGTCAGCGGCGGGCACGGGTGCCCGGCGGCCAACCGCCGCAACTCGTCACGCCGGGGTAACGCCCGCATGCCCTCGCCCAGCACCGCCCCGTCCACGGCGGCGATGAGCAGGGCGTCGCGCGTGTCGGTCACGGCCACCAGCGGCGCGGGGCCGCCGGGAAACAGCCGGGCCGCCGCCACGCTTTCGCGGGCGTAGGTGCCGGGTGCGCCAGGGCAGAACAGCACAAGGCACAACGGCGTGCCGTCGTCGTCACGCAGGGTCAGGTCCACCACGCGACACCCCTCGTCGGGGTCGGTGGCGTCCTCGGAAACCTGAAGGACTTCGGAAGAAGGAGAGGAAGAGGGAAAAGAAGAGGCATCGGCCATGGCAGCCGCTGGCGGTTCTGCCGCGCCCTGCCTGCCCGGCCCGCCGGAACCGGCGGCATCATCCGCCGCCGCACCAGCGGCCTCACCATCCGACATATCGAACCGCACCCGCACGCGCGGCTCCACCAGCCCGCGCGGGTGCCCGAGCTCTTCCACCAGCAGCCGCGCCAGCGCCTGCCGCAAATCCTCGTAGGTGGTGTGGTCCACGTCCTGCCCGGTCAGGTAGTCGCGCAGGGTGGCCCCAAGGCTGACTTCGTGCATGCGGCCTCCCGGCAAGCCCGCCTTTTCGGCAAGGCTTGCTCCGGAATTCACGAGCGCCGCTCCCGCGCGTCTCAGTTGGCCTTCAAGAGGGCGCGCGCCACGGCCTCGTCATACAGCTTGAGAGGGTCGGCCTCGCGTCCCATGTCGCGGTACATCCCCGCGGCATGCCGGATGACCTCCAGCGGCACCCATTCGTGGCGCTCCCACACCTCGGGCCGGTCGGCCCGCCACAGGCGGAATTCCACGCTGCCGCCCTGCGAGCGCACGTAGACGCGGGTGCGTTTGTCGTTGGGGTCGGGGTAATAGTAAAGGCCAAGATCGTCCTGCATGGGCACTCCTGAACACGCTGAAATGCTTGCGATGCCCGCCGGGCGCGTCAGCCGGGCCGACGAAGGCCCAGGCATCGCGCGTCCGGTCGCGGGCATACGGTCAATGCCCTATCCCGCCGATGCGCGCAAGCTGTTGTCATTCCCCGGGGGGTGGGCTACAAGCAAGAAAGTGTCGCCCACCCCCTGCATGGCGGCACCAGGATGTCCGACGGGGAGACGCCATGCCCCGTCCCCGCGCAAACGCGCGGCGGGCACCGGAACGGGAGAAGGTTTCGCGGCGCCACCGACACGCCGCCCCTTGCCCTTTCGGCAATCCCCACAAGGTGTTGCAACAGCCACGCCCGGTGGCGGCCTGTTGCGGCGGCCCGCGTCGGGGCTTGACAACGCGCCGGAATCCTTTTAGGAATGACGTTACTTTGTCCAAAAAATCACGAGTTTTCCGGGCGCAAGGGCCGCGCCGACCAAAGCCCTTACCTCCGGAAGACGCCGTCCTGTTGCGCCCCAGGGGCGATGGGCGTGTCTGTTGAGAGTCCAGAACTTCAACAAACCAATGTGGAGGTAAGGCAATGGCGAAACATGCAACCCCCAAGTTGGACCAGCTCGAATCCGGGCCCTGGCCCAGCTTCGTGTCCGACATCAAGCAGGAAGCTGCCTACCGGGCCGCAAACCCCAAGGGTCTGGACTACCAGATCCCTGTGGACTGCCCCGAAGACCTGCTTGGCGTGCTCGAGCTGTCCTACAACGAGGGTGAAACCCACTGGAAGCACGGCGGCATCGTCGGCGTGTTCGGTTACGGCGGCGGCGTCATCGGCCGTTACTGTGACCAGCCCGAACAGTTCCCCGGCGTGGCCCACTTCCACACCGTGCGCGTGAACCAGCCCGCGGCGAAGTACTACAACACCGATTACCTCCGCCAGCTCTGCGACCTGTGGGACCTGCGCGGCTCCGGTCTGACCAACATGCACGGCTCCACCGGCGACATCGTGCTGCTCGGCACCCAGACCCCGCAGCTCGAAGAACTGTTCTTCGAACTGACCCACAAGATGAACACCGACCTCGGCGGCTCGGGCTCCAACCTGCGTACGCCCGAATCGTGCCTCGGCATGTCGCGCTGCGAATACGCCTGCTACGACACCCAGGCCTGCTGCTACGCCCTGACCATGGAATACCAGGACGAACTGCACCGTCCGGCGTTCCCCTACAAGTTCAAGTTCAAGTTCGACGGCTGCCCCAACGGCTGCGTCGCCTCCATCGCCCGCTCCGACTTCTCGGTCATCGGCACCTGGAAGGACGACATCAAGATCGACCAGGCCGCCGTCAAGGCCTACGTCGGCGGCGAACTGAAGCCCAACGCGGGCGCCCACTCGGGCCGCGACTGGGGCAAGTTCGACATCGTGGCCGAAGTGGTGGAACGCTGCCCCTCCAAGTGCATCTCCTGGAACGGCTCCGCGCTGTCCATCAAGACCAGCGAGTGCGTGCGCTGCATGCACTGCATCAACACCATGCCCCGCGCCCTGCGCGTCGGTGACGAACGCGGCGCGTCCATCCTGGTCGGCGCCAAGGCGCCCGTCCTCGACGGCGCCCAGATGGGTTCGCTGCTGGTTCCCTTCGTGGAAGCCACCGAACCGTTCGATGAAATCAAGGAAGTCATCGAAAAGATCTGGGACTGGTGGATGGAAGAAGGCAAGAACCGCGAGCGTCTGGGCGAGACCATCAAGCGTCTCAGCTTCCAGAAGCTGCTCGAGGTGACCGAGATCGCCCCCATGGCGCAGCACGTGCAGGAGCCTCGCTCCAACCCGTACATCTTCTTCAAGGAAGAAGAAGTGCCCGGCGGCTGGGATCGCGACATCACGGAATACCGCAAGAGACACCAGAGATAAGAAGAGGGGTAGCACATCATGGCATTCATCTCTTCCGGGTACAATCCCGAAAAGCCGATGGAAAACCGTATCACGGACATCGGCCCCCGCAAGCACGACTCCTTCTTCCCCCCGTTCATCGCCAAGAACTTCGGGAAGTGGCTGTATCATGAAATCCTGGAACCCGGCGTGCTCATGCATGCCGCCGAATCCGGCGACAAGGTGTACACCGTGCGCGTGGGCGCCGCCCGCCTGATGTCGATCACCCACATCCGCGAGATGTGCGACATCGCCGACAAGCACTGCGGCGGCTTCCTGCGCTTCACCACCCGCAACAACGTCGAGTTCATGGTCGACACCGAAGCGGGCCTGAAGGCGCTGAAGGAAGACCTGGCCTCGCGCAAGTTCGCCGGCGGCTCCAACAAGTTCCCCATCGGCGGCACCGGCGCCGGTGTGTCCAACATCGTGCACACCCAGGGCTGGGTGCACTGCCACACCCCCGCCACCGACGCCTCGGGCCCGGTCAAGGCGATCATGGACGAAGTCTTCTCCGACTTCCAGTCCATGCGTCTGCCCGCCCCGGTCCGCATCTCGCTGGCCTGCTGCATCAACATGTGCGGCGCGGTGCACTGCTCCGACATCGGCGTGGTGGGCATCCACCGCAAGCCCCCGATGATCGACCACGAGTGGACCGACCAGCTGTGCGAAATCCCGCTGGCCGTTTCCGCCTGCCCCACCGCCGCCGTGCGTCCCACCAAGGTGGAAATCGGCGACAAGAAGCTGAACTCCATCGCCATCAAGAACGACCGCTGCATGTACTGCGGTAACTGCTACACCATGTGCCCCGCCCTGCCGATCTCCGACGGCGAAGGCGACGGCTGCGTGATCATGGTGGGCGGCAAGGTTTCCAACCGCATCTCCATGCCCAAGTTCTCCAAGGTCGTCGTGGCCTACATCCCGAACGAAATGCCGCGCTGGCCCTCGCTCACCGCGAAGATCAAGCACATCATCGAGGTGTACGCCGCCAACGCGAACAAGTACGAACGTCTGGGCGAATGGGCCGAGCGCATCGGCTGGGAAAGCTTCTTCAAGCTGACCGGCCTTGAGTTCACCCACCACCTCATCGACGACTTCCGCGACCCGGCCTACTACACCTGGCGTCAGAGCACCCAGTTCAAGTTCTAAGCCGGACGGCAATCACATTCCGGGGGCGGGTTTGCCGCCCCCGGATAACCAAAGGGGCTATCCATGGAAGAAGCCAAGAACAAGGTCGTGGGATTCCTGCAGTCCAAGGCCGGCTCGAAGAGCAAGTTCTACTTCAACGACTTTCTCGACCTGTTCCCCGACAAGGGCCCGCGCGAAGTGAAGAAGATCCTCACCGCGCTGGTGAACGCCGAAGTTCTGGAATACTGGTCCTCCGGCAGCACCACCATGTACGGCCTCAAGGGCGCCGGCAAGCAGGCCGGGGCCGAGGGCGAATAGTAGTTCTCCACGCCGGGGAACTGTTTTTCCGAAAAGGCGTATGGACTGCAAGGTTCATACGCTCTTTTCATATGCACGCCCGTGCGTGCCCGTGCATCCGCGTGCATGGGGCGGCCCACTGAAACTCGCCCCGGAAGTGCCGCCCGGCCTTGCCGGACCGCGCGCCGCCCCCCTTTCCGCCACCGCACACCGGCCGGACGTCCCGGCGCATTGGCCGCATGAACCTTCCGCGCATCGTCATCGCCGGGCTTTCCGGCGGCTCGGGCAAGACGCTGGTATCTCTCGGCGTCGTGCGCGCCCTTGCGCGCTCGGGCCTTGCGGTGAAACCCTGCAAGAAGGGGCCGGACTACATCGACGCCTGGTGGCTGGCCCTGGCCGCCGGGCACCCCGCCACCAACCTGGACCCCTACTTCCTCGATGCGGACATGCTGCGCTCGCTGTTCTGGACGCAATGCGGCCTGACCGGCGCGACAGGGGACGACGCCGGATTGCGGCGGCCCGGCCCGCCTGCCCAGCCCGGCCCGCCCGGCCCATATGACATCGCCGTCATCGAGGGCAACCGGGGGCTGTTCGACGGGCGGGACCTGTCCGGCAGCTGCTCCACGGCGGAACTGGCGCGCATCCTCGGCGCGCCGGTGGTGGTGGTCATGGATTGCACCAAGATGACCCGCACGGCGGCCGCCATCGTGGCCGGGCTGCGCCACTTCGAGCCGGGCGTGCACATCGCGGGGGTGATCCTGAACCGCACGGCGGGGGCGCGCCATCGCGCCGTGCTGCGCGAAACCATCGAGCACTACACCGACGTGCCGGTGCTGGGCGTGCTGCCCAAGATCGCCGACAACCCCATCCCCGAGCGGCACATGGGCCTCGTCTCCGGCATGGAGCACGAGGAATGCGTGGCCGGGCTGGACCGGGTGGCGGACATCATGGCCGAACACGTGGACCTGCACCGCCTGCGCCAGGTGGCCGCCGCCGCACCCGCGCCGCAGGGACCGGTGGCCGACCTGTGGTCGCTGCTGCCCGGCGCGGAGCGACCGGACGGCGCACCGCCCGCCGCGCCCCGCCCACGCATCGGCTATGTGCACGACGCAGCCCTGTGGTTCTACTACGAGGAAAACCTCCAGGCCCTGCGCCACGCCGGGGCCGATCTCGTCCGCCTCTCGCTGCTGGACGGGGCGGAATGGCCGGAACTGGACGGCCTGTACCTGGGCGGCGGCTTTCCGGAAACGCTGGCTGCCCGCCTTGCGGCCAACCGCCCCGCGCTGGACCGGCTACGCGCCCTTTCCGAAGCGGGCCTGCCCATCTACGCCGAATGCGGCGGCTTCATGGTGCTGGGCCGGTCCATCGTCATGCATGGCGTCGAGCACCCCATGGCCGGCATCTTTCCGGTGCGCACCGAGTTCCACCAAAAGCCGCAGGGCCTCGGCTACGTGGACGCCGCCGCCGTGCTGGACAACCCCTTCCACCCCGTGGGCGCGACGTTTCGCGGGCACGAGTTCCATTATTCGCGCTGCGTGCCCTGCGATGCCGGATCCGACCTGCCCTGCGCCCTGCGCCTGACGGCCCAGTCCGGCCATGTCACCGGCATGGGCGAGGGCCGCGACGGCCTGCTGCGCCGCAACACCCTGGCCGCGTACACCCACATCTTCGCGCCCGCCGTGCCCCACTGGGCACCCGGCATGGTCCGTGCGGCCCGGCAGTATCGGGCCGCCCACCCTGCCGTGGCCTGACGGTCCGGCCACCCTGCCGCCCCGCCCACCGGCTGGCTTCTTCGTCTGATTTCCTGCCCGGCACCCGGCCGCATACCGTCCGTGGGCACCAGGCACGTTGGCGGTCCACGGTCGGCAGCCCGCCTGCTCACGCCCTCCGCCAAGTCCGGCGCGACCTTCCGAGTTGTTCAACCACACCGTCCATGCTACGCAGGGTCACCAGTCCAGAGGTCACCCCGTCATGCACACCGCTCCCGCCCCCGGCGACCCCTCGCCGCGTCCGTTCCACGCCGTCCTTTGCGCGCTGGCCGCGCTTCCTCGTTCACCCCGCCACGGCATCGCCATGACCTGCGTGGTGGCGGGGGCACTGCTGGCCCTGTGCCCGCCCGCATCCCTGTCGCCGGAAGCGGCCCGGCCCGCCGGGCTGGCCGTGGGCGCCATCGGGCTGTGGGTCACCGCCGTGATTCCCGAATATCTCACTGCGCTGCTGTTCTTCCTGCTGGCCGTCCTGCTGCGCGCGGCCCCGGCCGCCACGGTGTTCTCCGGGTTCCATTCCGCCACTTTCTGGCTGGTGTTCGGCGGGCTGTGCATGGGCGCGGCCATGCACCACACCGGCCTGGGCGCGCGCATGGCGCGGGGGCTGCTGGCCCGCACCGGATCGGGCTACGCCTCGCTGGTCTGCGGGCTGGTGGGGGTGGGCGTGCTGCTGTCGTTCGTGATGCCCTCGTCCATGGGGCGCATCGCCCTGCTCATGCCCCTGGCCGTGTCGCTGGCCGGGGCGGCCGGGTACGGGCCGGGCACGGGGCAGCGCACCGGCATCGTGCTGGCCGCCCTGTTCGGCGCCCTGCAGCCGGCCTTCGCCATCCTGCCCGCCAACGTGCCCAACATGATCCTGGCCGGCAGCGCGGAAAACCTGTTCGGCCACACCCTGACCTACGGCCGCTATCTGCTGCTGCACTTTCCCGTACTGGGCCTGCTGAAGACCGTGGTCATCGCGGCGGTGGTGCTGTGGCTGTACCCGGCGCCATCCGCCGGAATGGCTCCGGGCGCACCGGCAGCCGGGACGCCAGTGGATGCCCCGCATCGCACCGGCGTGCCCATGGCCCATGCCGCAACGACGCAGGCCCCCGCCAGCCTGGCGGAGCGGCGGCTGATGGTGGTGCTGGCCGTGGCCGTGGGCCTGTGGGCCACGGACTTCCTGCACCACGTCTCGCCCGCGTGGATCAGCCTGGGCGCGGCCGTGCTCTGCCTGTGGCCGCCGCTGGGCCTTACCGACCGCCAGGTCCTGGCCAGGGACATGAGCATGGGGCCGCTGCTGTTCGTGGCGGGCATCATGGGGCTGGGTGCGGTGGTGGCCGCATCCGGCGTGGGGCACATGCTGGTGCGCGGCATGCTCGATGCGCTGCCCCTGGCGCCCGGCGAACCGGCCCGCAATTTTGCCGTGCTCACGGCCTACGCCATGGCCACCGGGCTGCTCACCACCCTGCCGGGCATCCCCGCCGTGCTCACCCCGCTGGCCGGCGAACTGGCCGCCGCCTCCGGCTTCAGCCTGGAAGCCGTGCTGATGACCCAGGTCGTGGCCGTCTCTTCCATGCTCCTGCCCTACCAGTCGCCGCCGCTGGTGGTGGCCATGCAACTGGGCAACGAGTCCCCCGGCCACATGACCAGGACCTGCCTGCTGCTGGCCGCCATCAACGTGATGGTGCTGTTGCCGCTGGACTACCTGTGGTGGCGCTGGCTGGGCGTGATCTGACCAAAGCGGCCGACCTCGGCCGCCATTCCGGCCCGGCCCGCATGGCCAGCCCATGCGACCATCGCGGCCGTCCCGAATCCCTCCCCTCGTTTCTCCCGAAAAAACACCGACGCCGCCCCCCAGCCGGAGAGCGGCGTCGAAAACCCTTGCGGCCCGTGGCCGGGCGGGTGCGCGAAAACGCGCTATTCGTCGTTGAGTTCGGCGCGAAACTTGCGCGACAGGCGGAACACCACGACCTTGCGCGGGGGCAGGGTGATGGTTTCGTCGGTCTGCGGGTTGCGCCCCTTGCGGGCCTTCTTGTCGTAGGCCTCGAACTTGCCGAATCCGCTTATGAGCAGGGCATGATCCTTCTTGATCGCCTGCTTCATGATGCCGAGAAGCGACTCGACAACGCCTTTCACTTCGGCGCGGTTCCTGTCGGTCTTTTCATAGATGGCATCGACGATTTCCGCCTTGGTCAGGGTCTTGCCGCTCATACTGTCCTCCGGGCCGGTGCTTCCGGCTACTCCATGCGTTCCCTGATGGCCTTCGCGAGCGCCTGCATCTCGTCGATGCTGCCATACTGCCCCTGCGGCCACAGTTCGTGGCCGTCGCCGGGAAAGCGGGGCACCAGATGCCAGTGGACGTGGAACACCACCTGTCCCGCCGCCGCGAAGTTGTTCTGGAATATGTTCAGCCCTTCCGCTCCGGTGGCCTCCATGACGGCGCGTCCAACGCGCTGCTGGGCGGCGATGATGTGCTCGCCGAGCCGCGCGGGCATGTCGAGCACCGTGCGGTGGTGTTCCTTGGGAACGACCAGCGCATGGCCCCGGTTGACGGGCCCGATGTCCAGGAAGGAGAGCACGTGGTCGTCGGCGTAGAGTTGCGCGCAGGGAATTTCGCCACGCACTATCCTGCAGAAGATGCAATCGGATTGGGACATGGATTCTCCGTCACATGGAACACTTTGAAATCATTCGTCCGCGCGTACCGGCGCGAAGCAGCGGGCATGTAACTAGTTATATACACAGTCAAAGACGCGACCGCAAGCAAAATCTTGCACGATTATGCCGGGTTGCCACGCCTTGCGGCACAAGGGCTTCCGTGCCATCGTCCATGGCGGCGGCGCCTGCGGACGCCCCTCCAACTCCCTTTCGGGAAAGGGAGTATGGCGCGCCCTGCCTTTCCCGTGCCCGCTCCCTGCCCCGAGAGGAAGGGCCGCGCGACCGGAAAGGGGCATAGTGCCGCCGCTGGAACCATCAACTACGCTTCGATAGTAACACATCAGCAACACAAGGCAATCATGTCGGCATTGATTTTTCCGGTTCCCGAGCCCGCTTGTGGCGGCCGCAGGCGTGACGACACCCGCCTGAACAGACCGGAATGCAGACGCGGCGCGGGTTCCGGGCCTGCCGTCACATGGGCCGGAGCCCCGCCCGGTTCGCTGCATGACAGGCCGCATAACAGGCCGCGCATCCTGCCGGTTTTCCTGCCCTTTGCCGGGTGCCCCACCCGTTGCGTGTTCTGCGCGCAGGACGTGCAGACCGGCCAGCGCGGGGGGGCCGCCACGGTGGTCCGCGCCCTGGCCCAGGCCGAAGCGCGGCTGGAGCACGAGGCGCGGCAGATGGACGGGACGGGGGATATTGACAAGACGCGCGAGCCCGACGCCGCGCCAGAACCCGGCGCAGCGCACGGCGCACCGGCACCCGGAAAATCCCCGGCACCGCTGGAAATCGCCTTTTACGGCGGCACGTTCACCCTGCTGCCTGAATCGGAGCGCGCCGCCTGCCTGGACCTGGCCCAACGCTGGCGCCAGCGGGGAGTGGTCTGCCGGGTGCGCTGCTCCACCCGGCCCGACGCGGTGACGGAACGTGGCCTCGCAGACCTGCGCGCGGCGGGCATGGACTGCGTGGAGTTGGGAGTACAGAGCTTCGACGACGCGGCCTTGGCCGCCGCAAGCCGGGGCTACGCCGGGTCCGTGGCCCGTGCCGCCTGCGCCATGGTGGCCGGGGCCGGGCTGGAACTGGGGGTGCAGTTGATGCCGGGCATGCCGGGGGTGACGCCGGAGATTTTCCGCGCCGACGTGAGCGCCGCCCTGCTGCCCGATACCGCTGGGACGCCCCCCCTGGCCGCCTTCCTGCGCTTCTATCCCTGTCTGGTGCTGCGCGGCACGCCGCTGGCCGAGCGCTGGCGGGCCGGAGGCTATGTCCCGTGGCCGCTGGAAACCACGGTGGACGCCCTGGCCGACGGCCTGCTGGCCGCTTGGGCGCGCGGGGTGGCCGTGGTGCGCATGGGCCTTTCGCCGGAGGACGGGCTGGATGACGCGGTGCTGGCCGGGCCGGTGCATCCGGCGCTGGGGCAACTGGCCAAGGCCGAAGCCCTGCGCCGCCACGTGGCTGCGCATATGGCCCGCCTGGCGAGGCCGCCCGCCCGTTTCGGCGTGCCGCGCCGGTTGCGCGGGCTGCTGTGGGGCCACGCCAACGGACTGGTGGGCGCCTACGCGGCCATGGGCATCACCCGCGCCATGGTCCACTGGCGCGACGACGACAATTTTTCGCTGGAATGACGACGGCGGCCGACCCGGAATCCGGGACGACCGCCGCAAAAATTCCTGCGCTTCATTCACCGGTTACCAGCGGACGGGAACCTCCCCCCGCTCGACCAGCCACGCGTTGACCCGCGAAAAGTGACGGCATCCGAAGAACCCGCGCGACGCCGACAGCGGCGAGGGATGCGCCGCCGTAAGCACCAGGTGCGCCGGATTGGTCACCAGGTCCGCGAACCCGTGCGCGGGCCTGCCCCACAGCAGAAAGGCGCACGGCTGCGGCCGCGCGCCCAGCGCGGCCACGATGCCCCGCGTCACCGCCTCCCAGCCGAGGCCCGCATGGCTGTTGGGCTGCCCTTCCTCCACGGTGAGCAACGTGTTCAGCAGCAGCACCCCCTGCGCGGCCCAGCGCGACAGGTTTCCGGAGGGCGCGGCGGGCGCATCGGTGAACGGCGTGAGCAGCGATGCACCACCGGATGTGTCGCCTGCCGGGCACGCGGGCTGGCCAGCTTGCCCGCCGCAGTCGGCGGCCACTTCCTTGAAGATGTTGCGCAGGGAAGGCGGCAGAGGCACGCCGTCCGGCACGGAAAAGGCCAGGCCATGGGCCTGCCCCGGCCCGTGGTAGGGGTCCTGCCCCAGGATGACCACCCGCACCGCGTCCCACGGGGTGGCGCGCAGCGCCCGGAACACCTCGGCACGGGCGGGATGGATGGTGCGCCCTTGCGCCCGTAGCACCTCCACCACGGCCAGCGTTTCCAGATGCTTCCCGGCGGCCAGTTCCCCCACGTGGTCCGGCCAGCCGGTACCCGCCAGCGGGTCCGGCCCTGCCCCGCGCGCCGGGCCGTCCACGAGAATCCTGCGCCGGGCCATCTACAGGGCCGCCACCCAGTTCTGGATGCGGTCGAAGGCTTCGGTCAGTTCCGCCTCGTCCATGCCGAAGGACAGCCGCAAATGCCGTTCCCCCGTGGGGCCGAACGAGCCGCCCGGCACGGTGATCACCCGCGCCTCTTCCAGCATGTGCCGGGCCACGGTCATGGAGTCGGCGTCGGTGAAGGTGTAGCGGGCCATGGCGTAGAACGCGCCGCGCGGCGGCACGTAGATGAAGTGCGGGGCCAGCGCGTCCAGGCGGCGGCAGGTCAGGTCGCGCCGGGCGGTCAGGGCCGCACGCATGGCGTCCACGCAGTCCTGCGGGCCGGTCAGCGCGGCCAGCGCCGCGTGCTGCGACACGGTGGGCGCGCACACCGCCGTGGCGTCGTGCACCTTCAGCAGTTCCGCCATCCACGCCGCGTCGGCGGCCACGTAGCCCACGCGCCACCCGGTCAGGGCGTACTTCTTGGAAAAGGAATTCACGGTGATGACGTGGCGGCGCAGTTCCGGCTGGCCAACGGGAGAAAATCGGGACGGGAAACGGGGCGAAAAACGGGCCGCGCCGGGTTGTTCGCCGTACACCATGTAGTCGTAGGTGTCGTCCACGATGAGCACCAGATCACGCTCCAGGGCCAGGTCGCACAGGGCGCGCACGTCGGCCTCGTCGTACACCCCGCCGGTGGGGTTGCCGGGGCTGCACACGATGATGGCCCGGGTGCGCGGGGTGACGGCGGCGCGCACCGCGTCCACGTCCAGCCCCCAGTCGGCCGCGCGCAGGGGCACGTGCACGGGCACGCCCTCGGCCATCAGCACCTGCTCGGCGTGCGAGGCGTAGCCCGGCGAGGGGATGATGACCTCGTCGCCGCGCTCCACCACGGTGAGCATGATCATCACCAGGGCCTCCATGGCCCCCACGGTGACGCCGATTTCCGTCTCCGGGTCGAAGCGCGCGCCCTTGCGGGCCAGGATGTCCGCCGCGATGGCCTCGCGCAGGGCGGGCATGCCGGGTTGCAGGCTGTAGCGCCCGGCCGTGGGGTCGTCGCGCAGGGCGCGGTACACGGCCTCCACGATGTGGTCCGGCGTGCGGAACGAGGGCACGCCCTGCCCCAGCGACACGCAGCCGCCCACCCTGGCGGCCAGCATGGGCATAAGCTTGGTGGCGGAAATGCGGATGTTGCGCACGCGCTCGGCAACGCGCAGGGAAGCTTCCGGGGATGTGATGTCGGACATGATCGGCTCCGGTGGCAGGCGGAAATGGAAGAACGGCCGACGCGGCGGGCAAGCCCGGCGCGGCGCGCGGGCACCCGATGGCACGATGCCTCGGCCAGCCTTGGGCTATACCCGCCCGCGCCGCGCTCCGCAACGCACGGGACGGGGTGGGTCCGCGCCACAAGGACACATCAGGGAAACGTCCTCCCGCGCCACCCTACCCCTTGTCCGGTCTCGCGCCCTTGCGTCGTCTCGCGCCCGGTGGCACCCTGACGGCACGACAACATGAACGGATGCAGCCTGCCCGCCAGCCCGCGAGGTCCGCATGAAATACACCTGCACCATCGAACATCTGCCCGGCTCACGCCCACTGGAAACGCCGCCCCGGACACCGCGCCATGCAGCCGGGCACGGGGCCGGGTACGCCACCGGATTCGGCATGGACGCCGCACCGGACACCGACGAATACACCGACTATGGACAGCGCCCGGTGCCCGCCTCGGGGCTGCCCCTGCCGGTGCGCGACCGCATCGTGCTGGACGCGGCCCCCGGCGAAGTGCCGTGGCACATCGCGCTGAAGTTCCTGGGGTACCTGCTGTACCGGGAATGGGAACCGCGCGTGGAGGAAGGCGTGGGCTGGCACTACAAGCCGGACCTGGTGTCCCTGGACCACGCGGGGAACATCCGGCTGTGGCTGGACTGCGGGAACATCGCGGCGCGCAAGACCGACCGGGTGGCGGCCAAGCTGGGCGAGGACACGCCGTTCCGCATCCTGCGCCGGACGGAGAGGGACGCCCGGCAACTGGCGGCCACGCTGGCGGGCAAGGTGCGCCACCCGCAGCGGGTGCGCCTGATCGCCTTCGACGCGGGGTTCGTGGACGCCATCGCGGCGGGGCTGGACAGCACCAACCGCATCAAGGCCCTGCGGGACACCGACCGGCTGGACCTGACCTTCGAGACGCGGCAGGACCGGCTGGAACTACGCAGCCGGTTCCATGTGCTGGAATTGAAGGAATAGCGAGAACCCGGTGGAATCACAGGAATGAGATTGCAAGACCCTCTCCAGAGGCACACGTCACAGCGTATCGCCACCCCCAATTAAAAAGTTTGGAAGGCGGGGGAGGGTTCGGGAGGGGGAGGAAACTTTAGCTCTGCTGTCGCCATCCGTAAGGCTCGAAGACTCGCCTAACGGCTGCCGCTTTAAAAGTTTCCTCCCCCTCCCGATTCTCTTTCTTCTTTCTCTTCCTTCCCTACCCGAACACCTTGCCGGGGTTCATGATGCCCTTGGGGTCGAACACCTGGCGGATGCCCTGCTGCAACCGGATGGAGGCGGGGGAGAGTTCCAGGGGCAGGAGGTGCTTCTTGGCCTCGCCGATGCCGTGCTCGCCGGAGATGGTCCCGCCCAGTTCCAGCACCTTGCCCACCAGCGCCACGATGCCCTGCTCCACCATGTCGCGGGTATCGCGGGTGGGAGCGGTGACGTTGAGGTGGATGTTGCCGTCGCCCGCGTGGCCGAAGGCGAAGATCTCCATGCCGTAGCGTTGCTCGAACTCGGGCAGCGCGGCCACCAGGTCGGCGATGGCGCCCAGGGGCACGGCCACGTCCTCGGACATGTACAGCGCGGCATGGTCGTGGATGCGCAGCGACACCTGGCGGCGCGCGCCCCAGACGCGGGCGCGGGTCTCCTCGTCGGCGGCGGGCAGCACGTGGGTGGCGCCCTGCTGGCGACAGATGGCGGCCACGAGGTCAAGCTCGGGCACGATCTGCTCGCGGGCGCCGTCCAGTTCGATGATCAGCAGCGACGGCTTGTCGCCGGGCACGGGGATGGGCAGCAGTTCGCCCAGCAGGCGGATGCAGCGGTGGTCCAGGAATTCGATGGCCGAGGGCAGGTGCCCGGACCCCAGCACGGCGGCCACGCCGCGCATGGCGGCGGCCATGTCGGGAAAGGCCACGGCCATGCTCACGGTGGCGGGCGGCAGGGGCACCAGCTTCAGGGTCAGGGCGGTGATGACGCCCAGGGTGCCTTCGGACCCGCACAGCAGGTGGGCCATGTCGTAGCCCACCACGCCCTTGCGGGTGCGCACCCCGGCGCGCAGCAGTTCGCCGTCGGGCAGCACGGCCTCCACGCCCAGCACGTAGTCGCGGGTGACGCCGTACTTGACGCAGGCGGGGCCGCCCGCATTGGTGGCCACGTTGCCGCCGATGGTGGAACGGTCCATGCCCGCCGGGTCGGGCGGGTAGTACAGGCCCTGCTCCGCGGCGGCGTCGCGCACGCGCTGCGAGATGACGCCCGCCTCCACCTCGGCCACCAGATTGCGGGGGTCGATGGCGCGGATGCGGTTCATGCGCTCCAGCGACAGCACCACCCCGCCGCGCATGGCAAGACAGCCACCCGCAAGGCCGGTGCCGCCGCCGCGCGGGATGACCGGGATGCCATGCGCGCTGGCGCAGCGCAGCAGCGCCTGCACCTGTTCCACGGATTCCGGCAGCACCACCAGGTCGGCGGGGGCGCGCAACTCCGAGGCGTCGCGGTCGTAGGGTTCGCCGGGGGCGTGCAGCACGGCGGCTTCGCCCACGGCGGCCACCATGGCGGCGCGGTGGGCGTCGGTGAGCACGAAGCGGGGGGCGGAACCGGAGGCCGGGCCTTCGGAAACGGAGGCGGACGAAGGGGTCTGGCCGGACATGTGGGACATGTGGGACATGGGGGCGGCACACTGGCCCGGCCGCGCGACGCGCTACTGGCGCGGGCGGCCGAACCCGGGAATGTGGAAGCGCTCCTCCAGCTTGTGGAGCAGCCACGAAGCCACGGTGACAAGGAACAGGTAGTACGCGCCCACCACCAGGAACACCTCGGTGAACCGGAAGGTGCGGGACGCGAGCACCTTGGCCTCGCCCGTGAGCTCGATGCACGTGATCACGTAGGCGAGGGACGAATACTTGATGAGGTAGACCACCTCGTTGCCGCAGCCCGGCAGCGCGCGCCGCACGGCCTGGGGCACCACGATGGAGGCCAGCGTCTGCATGGTGCTGAAGCCTAGGGCCTGCGCCGCGCTGAGCTGCCCCTGCCGGATGGAGAGCAGCGCGCCGCGCACGTATTCCGAATTGTAGGCCGCGCTGCACAGGATGAAGCCCAGCACGGAGGCGGCGTACGGTTCGAGGTAGATGCCGATGTTGGGCAGGCCGAAATAGAGGATGAACAACTGGACCAGCAGCGGCACGCCCCGGAAGACGGCGGTGTAGGCGTTGGCGGCACGCTGCATCCACGGCCTGCCGAACACCCGCACGACCCCGATGACCACCCCGAACAGCAGGCCGAACACGGCCGAGGGCACGATGAGCTTCATGCTCATCCACAGCCCGGCGTTCAGCTGGGGGAACACCCGGTCGACGAGGAACGCGACGTCGAACACTAGCTGCACTCCTCGCACAGGTCGGTCAGGCGGCTGCAGAAGTCGGCGGTGCGGGTGCCGGAACCGGGGGCCAGCAGTTCTGCCGGGGAGCCGCGCTCGATGATGCTGCCCCGCTCCATGAACAGGATTTCATGGGCCAGGGCGCGGGCGAAGTCCATCTGGTGGGTGGCCATGACCATGGTCATGCCGCCGCGAGCCAGGTCGCGGATGACCGCCAGCACTTCGCCCACCAGTTCGGGGTCCAGGGCGGACGTGGGTTCGTCCAGCAGCATGACCTTGGGATCCATGGCCAGGGCGCGGGCGATGGCCACGCGCTGCTTCTGGCCGCCGGAAAGCTGGGCCGGGTACAGGGCGGCGCGGTTGGCCAGCCCCACCCGCTCCAGTTCGGCCATGGCCCGTTCGGCGGCGGCCTTGCGGCTCATGCCGCGCACCTTGCGCAGGGCGATGGACACGTTGTTCAGCGCGTCCAGATGGTCGAACAAGTTGAAATCCTGGAAGATCATCCCCACCTGCTGGCGGAAGGCGTACAGTTCGGATCTGCGCGCGGCGTCCACCACCCGGCCTTCCAGGTAGATGTGCCCCTCGTCCGGCGGGATGAGGTGGTTGATACACTGGAGCAGCGTGCTCTTGCCCGCGCCGGAGGGGCCGATGAGCACCTTCAGCTGACCCTTGTCCACCTCCATGGTGACCGAGGACAGGATGCGCTTGCCGCCAAGGGTCTTGCCGATGTTCTCGAGGCGCAGGATGGGGGCGTCGGGGGCGGGGACGGTTTCGGGCGTGGCCATGGGGATGTCCTTATAACGGTCCGTGGCTGGCGTAGCCCGGAATGTGCAGCTTGTGTTCGAGACGGCGCAGCACCTTGAGCCCGATCAGGGTGATGACGAAGTAGAGCGCGCCCGCCGTCATGTACAACGGCAGGTGCTCGTAGGTGCGCGAGGCCACGAAGTGGGTGCGGGCCATGATCTCGGGCGTGCCGAGCACGAAGGCCAGCGCGGAATCCTTGAGCAGGATGGAATACTCGTTGGACCAGCCGGGTATGGACAGGCGCAGGGCCTGCGGCAGGACGATGGAGCGGATGGCGGTTCCGTCGCTCATGCCCAGGGCGCGCGCGGCGCGCAGCTGCCCTTGCGGCAGGGCCAGGATGGCCCCCCGGAATATCTGCGACTGGTAGGCGGCGCTGGTCATGCCCAGCACCAGGCACGAGGCGGTGAAGGCGGAAAGGTTCAGCCCGATGAGCTGGAACAGCCCGAAATAGAACAGCAACAGCAGCACCAGGATGGGCATGCCCCGGAAGAACCAGACGTAGAACCCCACGGCAAGCCGCACGGGCCACGCCCCGTACACCTGGGCCACGGACATGGGCACGCCGAGCAGAAGCCCCAGCGACATGGCCCCGAACACGGTGGCGACGGTGACGAGGGTGCCTTCCAGAATGTACGGCAGGGCCTCTATGATGGTGACGATGCTTTCAAGCATGGACGCGGGCCGGGCGGCCCCCCCTTTGTGACAGTTATGGCGCGCCGGGGCGCAACGGGTTGCATACCCAAAAAAGGTCCGGAAGGCGACAGGAGATTTCCCGCGCCCTCCGGACGGACGAATCTTGACCGGTCGTGACCGGGGCCGGGACCGGACCGGGCGCTGGCGCGCCCGGCGGCCCGCGGCCGGACTACTTCTTGGCCAGGTGCTTCTGCTTCAGCTGTTCCCAGTAGGGATCGGCCATGAGCAGCTTGTAGCCGTCGTTGATCAGCTTGAGCAGTTCGGCGTCTTCCTTGCGGGTGGCCACGCCGAAGTCCTCGGAATCGCCGTACACGCCCACGACCTGGATGGCCTTGCCCTTGGAGGCGGCGTCGTCGGCGGGCAGGTTGTCCATGGTGGCGGCGTCGATGCGGCCGTTCAGCACGTCCTCGATGGCCAGCGGGGCGGAATCGTAGAAGCGCAGGTCATAGCCATAGCCCTTGGCTTCCTTGTCCTTCTGCAGCGCTTCGGCCTCGGAGGTGCCGCGCTGCACGCCCAGCTTCACCTTGCCCTTCAGGATCTTGTCGGCGTCGAGGGTGGACCCCTTCTTGGCGATGAAGACCTGTTTCACGTTCCAGTAGGGGTTCGAGAAATTGACCTTTTCCCGGCGTTCTTCGGTGATGGACATGCCCGAGCAGACCATGTCGATCTTCTTGGCCAGCAGGTTGGGGATGATGCCGTCCCAGTCCATGGGCTGATGGGTGACCTTGAAGCCCATCTTCTTGGCGATCCAGTCCATGGAGTCCACGTCGAAGCCGGCGGGCTTGCCGCTCTTGTCCACGTAGGCGAAGGGGGGATAGTTGGCGTCGATGCCGTTGATGTAGGTCTTCTCGGCAAAGGCCACGCCGCCAAGCGCCAGCGTCAGGACCAGGGCCAGGGCCGCCACAAGGGTGGTCGTTCTGAACATGCTCGTGCTTCCTCTCGTTCGTTGAACCGTTGCAACACCGCACCCGCGCGCGGGGTTCGTCCCCGACGCGCATACCCTGCCGCGCATACCGCCATGCGAACATGCCGGAAATGCTAAATTTCTTGATTTCGCTACCAGAAACCGACGAGCCGCGCAAGCGCCGCCGGCGTGATTTTGACAATTGCGTCGTCACTTGCCTTGCCGCGAAGACCAAAGTTTGCCACACTGGTCCGCAGCGCCCGGCCCCTTCCGGACCTTGCCATCCGGAGGCGGCCGCGCCCCATCACCCTACACGAGGTCGGACATGAAAAAATCCCTGGGTGCGCGCACCCTCGCCTACCCCACCCCGCTCTTTCTCGTGGGCACCTACGACCGCGACTCCCGCCCCAACATCATGGCGGCGGCGTGGGCGGGCATCTGCTGCTCGCAGCCGCCGAGCATCGCCGTGTCGCTGCGCAAGGCCACCTATACCTACCGCTCCATCACCGAGCGCGGCGCGTTCACCATCTCCATCCCCTCGCGCGCCTACGTGCGCCACGCGGACTACGCGGGCATCTATTCCGGCGAGAACGAGGACAAGTTCGCCTCGCTGGGGCTCACCCCGGTGCCGGGCGAGCACGTGGACGCGCCCTACGTGGGCGAATTTCCCATGGCCATCGAACTGAAGCTGATCCACCAGATCGAAATCGGCCTGCACACCCAGTTCATCGGCGAGATCATGGACGTGAAGGTGGACGAGTCCTGCCTGCGCGACGACGGCCTGCCCGACATCAACAAGGTGGACCCGGTGGTGTTCGCCCCGGTTTCGCGCGAATACTACGCCGTGGGCGAATTCCTGGCCAAGGCGTTCTCGGCGGGCAAGGGCCTGCGCTCCTGAGGCCGGACGAAAAATGGACTGCGCGGTGCCGCACTGGTTGCGGCACCGCTTTACTTTCCTTTATACAGGCAATCCATCATGACGCGCCGTGCGCCGCACGGACCACGGAACGGCCACCAGAATCGCGCCGGACCATGTCCTGTACGCCCGGATACGCACGGATACGCACGGATACGACAGACACGCCCGGATACGACAGACACGCACGGACACGCCCGGACTACACATGACGCTCTGCCCCGTCCAGACCGCCCCCTGGCGAACCACCCTGCTCCTGGTGCTGACGGACACCGCCGTCATCATCGGCGTCACCCTGGCGGCAACCCTGCTGCGCGACATTGCCGGGCGCGGGATCCAGTGGGCCTTCTATCCGCAGCTGCTGCCCTTCCTCCTGCTGCTGCCGCTGTTCAACGTGGTGCTCGGGCTGTACGCCAGCATCACCCTGCCGCCGCCGCAGGAACTGAAAAAGCTCACCCTCGGCGCGACCCTGGCCTTTCTGTGCGCCGGGTCGTTCATCTTCTTCGCCAAGGGAGGGGAACGGTATTCGCGCGTGGCCTTCCTGCTGGCCTGGCTGGGGTGCGTGGTGGCCCTGCCGCTGTGCCGCCACTGGCTGCGCGGCCGATTCGCCGGGCAGCCGTGGTGGGGCGTGCCCGCCGTGATTCTGGGCGGCGGGGCCGCCGCGGCGGAGGTGGTGCGCACCCTGCGGGCGCGGCCCATGCTCGGCCTGCGGCCCGTGGCCTGCGTGGCGCCGGAGCCCGGTTCCGCCCCCGGCTCCCCTGACGCCCCCGACTCCCCCGACGGCGAGGATTGCGGACTGGCCTGCTGCGCCAGCGACGCGGAGGCCGTGCGATTATATCCCCATGCCTACGCCCTGCTGCTGCTCGACAGCTTCGAGGACGCCAGGGCGCGGCAGCGCATCGTCGAGGCCACGGCACTGTTCCGCAACGTGCTGATCATGCCCCACTTCTCCACCGGCGGAGCGCGCCTGTGGGTCAGCGCCATGGACATCGGCGGCCTGCTGGGCCTGCTGGTACGCCAGAACCTGCTGGACGCCAACCGGGTGCGCCTGAAGCGCGCCATCGACCTGCTGCTGACCCTGGGCAGCGCCGTGGTGGTCCTGCCGCTGATCCTGGCCATCGCCGTATGGATCCGCGTGGACAGCCCCGGCTCGCCCTTCTTCACCCAGCGCCGCATCGGCCAGAACGGCCGCGAGATGCGCATCCTGAAGTTCCGCACCATGATCCGCGACGCCGAATGCGTGCTGCGCGACTGTCTGAGCGCCGACCCGGACTTGCGCGCCGAATGGGAACGCGACCAGAAGCTGAAGTGCGACCCCCGGATAACCCGGGCCGGAGCCTTCCTGCGCAAGACCAGCCTGGACGAACTGCCCCAGTTGTGGAACGTGCTCAAGGGCGAGATGAGCCTGGTGGGCCCGCGCCCCATCGTGGAGGCCGAGGTGGAAAAATACGGCGAGGTGTTCGACCTGTACACCCGGGTCAAGCCGGGCATCACCGGGCTGTGGCAGGTTTCCGGCCGCAACGACGTCAGCTACCCGCAACGCGTGGAAATGGACCGCTACTACATCTGCAACTGGTCGGTGTGGTTCGACATCTGGATTCTGGCCAAGACCGTGCCGGTGGTGTTGCAGCGCAACGGGGCGTATTAGAAAGCTGCCGGGGTGAACCCCGCACATGCACGAAGGCCAGGAGAATGCTCCCGGCCTTCGTGCGTTGGCGGCGGATACGCGCCCCACGCGGCGGCGCATGCGGGGAATCCTTCAGCGGTCCGCAGCCTGCCTCGCCCCCGGCTCCGCCAGATCCCGCAACGCCTCGTCGATGACCGCGCCGAATTCCATCCGGAACCGCGCTTCACCGAAATTCCGGGCATGGCCAGCAATGCGGGCCGGGTGGAACCGGTGCTCCTCGCGTTCGAAGCGGTCCATGGCCGCCACCAGCGCATCCGCGTCCTGCGTGCCGAAGAACAGCCCCGTCTCGCCGTCCACCACCGTCTCCAGCGCCCCGCCCCGCCCGTAGGCGATGACCGGCCGACCCGAGGCCATGGCCTCCACCGGCACCATGCCGAAGTCCTCTTCGCCGGGGAACAGCAGCGCGCGGCTCCGGGCATAGATGGTGCGCATGGCGGCGTCGTCCAGCCGCCCCGCGAAGCGCACCGTGGGGCCCGCCATGGCTTCCAGCGCGCGGCGCATCTCGCCGTCGCCAGCCACCACCAGCGGACGGTTGGTTGCCGTGCAGGCGCGCACCGCAAGGTCCACCCGCTTGTACCCCACCAACTGGCCCAGGCAGAGATACGGCGCGCCTTCGGCCGGACGGGTGGGCGTGGCTCTGGCGGGAGCAAAGGCGTCCACGTCCACCGGAGGAGTCACCACCACCGCATCCCGCCGCCAGTGCTTGCGGATGCGCGCCGCCACCGTGCGCGAATTGGCCACGTAGCGGTCCACCCGCATGGCCGACAGGGCATCCCACATGCGCAGGTAATGGAACCACGGGCGCATCATGCCCCGTACGAACCACCCCGCCTCCTGAAGGTAATCCTGATAGAAATCCCACAGGTAGCGCATGGGACTGTGGCAGTAGCAGACGTGGGCCGTGTCCGCGCGGGTCAGCACGCCCTTGGCCGGGCCCGATTCACTGGAAATGACCAGATCGTAGCCGCGCAGGTCCAACTGCTCCAGGGCCAGCGGCATGAGCGGCAGGTACTTCTTGTAATGCCGCACCGCGCCGGGCAGGCGCCCGATGAACGTGGTGCGCACGTCGTGCGCCTGCAACGCGCGCGACAGGCGGTCCCGGTCGACCACGTGGGTGAAGATGTCGGCCTGCGGGTACATGCGGCACAACGCCTCGACGACCTTCTCGCCGCCGCGCATGCCCACGAACCAGTAATGTACGATGGCTACCTTCATCCCGCCTCCGACCCTGGGCCGTCCCTGTACAAGCGTCTCCCGGGCGTCTTCCGAACACCGTCTTGTAACGTGCCCGGAGGTATGGCGTCCAGTGCGGGCTGCTCCGCCGCAGGCGCGAAACGCCCCGCCGGTACTCCCGGCGGGGCGTCGTCAGGCATCGTCGCGGCCAGGCGGCGCAACGCGCCCGGCGGCTTTTCATCACGTCCGCTCCGGACGCCCTACTTCCGGGCCGCCGTGGGCGCCCCGTGCTTGTCGGCCAGCAGGCGCACGGCGTGCTCGATGGCCCGGTCCACGTTCTCGAACAGGTTTTCGCGGCCGATCAGATCCAGGGTGCCGAAGCGCTCCATCATGTTGCGCGCGGCGGGCCGCACGCCCGACAGCAGCAGCACGGTGCCCCTGCGGCGGCAGGTGCGGTAGAACGCCTCCAGCGCGTTGGCCCCGGTGGAGTCCACGGTGGTCGCCTTGCGCATGCGCAGGATGAACACCTCCGGCTGCTTCTGCAACGCCTGCGACACGCTCTGGAAGCGGTCGGCCACGCCGAAGAAGAACGGCCCGTCGATCTCGTACACCTGCACCCCTTCGGGCACGGTCAGCGCCGCCGTCTCGCGGCCCTGGATCACCGGCTTGTCGTCGATGGCGCAGGAGCAGATGGCGGTCACCTCGCTCATGCGGCGCATGAACAGCAGCGAGGCCAGCATCACGCCCACGTACACCGCCACGGTCAGGTCGATGACCACGGTGAGCACGAAGGTCAGGCACATCACCGTGATGTCGGACTTGGGCGCGCGCAGCAGGCGCAGGAACTTGTGCAGTTCGCTCATGTCCCACGAGACCATGATCAGCACGGCCGCCAGGCTGGCCAGCGGAATGAACGAGGCCAGCGGCGCGAGGAACAGCACGAAGGCCACCAGCACCGCCGCGTGGATCATGCCCGCCACCGGGGTCTGCCCGCCGGACCGGATGTTGGTGACCGTGCGGGCGATGGCCCCGGTGGCGGGGATGCCCCCGAACAGCACCGAGGCGATGTTGGCGGCGCCCTGGGCGGTCAGCTCGACGTTGGAGTTGTGCTTGTCGCCGGTCATGCCGTCGGCCACCACGCACGAAAGCAGCGATTCGATGCCCGCCAGCAGGGCGATGGTCATGGCGTCGGGCAACAGTTCGCGCACCCTGGCGAAGGTGAACGTGGGCCAGGCGAAGCTGGGCAGTTCGCGCGGGATGCCGCCGAACCGGCTGCCGATGGTCTCCACTTCCAGCCCCAGCGCCCATACCGCAAGGGACGCCACGGCCACGCCCACCACCGGCGCGGGGATGCGCGGGATGAACCGCCGCACCGCCAGGATGCACGCCAGGGCCAGCCCGGCCACGCACAGCGTGGTGGGGCTCAGGGTGCCCACGTGTTCCAGGTAGGCCTCCCACTTGTCGAAGAATTCCGGCGGCACCGCATCCATCTGCAACCCGAAGAAATCCTTCATCTGCGACGAAAAGATCAGCACGGCGATGCCCGCCGTGAACCCGGTGGTGACCGGGTAGGGAATGTACTTGATCAGCACGCCGATGCGGCACAGGCCGAAGATGAGCAGCATGGCCCCGGCCAGCAGCGTGGTGATGACCAGCCCGTCGTACCCGTGGCGGTAGATGACGTTGTAGATGATGACCACGAACGCGCCGGTGGGCCCGCCGATCTGGTAGCGGCTGCCGCCCAGCAGCGAGATGAGGAACCCGGCCACGATGGCGGTGAACAGCCCGCGTTCCGGGGTGGTGCCCGAGGCGATGGCGAAGGCCATGGCCAGCGGCAGGGCCACCACGCCCACGGTAAGGCCCGCCAGCAGGTCGCGGACGCATTTCTGCGCCGAATACGAACGCAGTTCGGTGAAGGTGCGCGGCAGGAAGGATGTCGTGCCGCCGTTCATATTGTCTATACCAGCCATTGCCGCTCCCTTGCTTGCGCACGCCGGGTGGCGCATGCGTCCCCGGGCGCCGGTGGCGCTGTCGTTCCCGGTCCGGATGCGGCAGCCCTCCGCGCCCGGCCCTGTCATGAGTGCGCCACGCCCCGATTGACGCGCGTACTCACTCGCAAAAACCGCCTACGCTCCTCCGGCCATGCCGCACGATGCATTGCCCCGACGGGACCGCAGGTCAGCAGGGATGCGCGCCGCGCCGCAAACTGCGGCAGCGCTGCCGTTTTCAGCAGTAAGTAAAACACGCACCCCAAAGCCCGGTCCATTACGCCCGGTGCGGCGCATTGGCAAGTGTGCAGTTATGGTTTTCCATTCCGGCATGTTACGATGTGTTATATAAGACTCCCGGTCCACGTGATGCGTGCCGTCGCGCCGCCGGTGGCATGGGGTAGCGGCGCGCGCCCGTCCGATGGCCGGGGCGGCCCGCTGGCGGGACGTGAAGGGGGAGGCGGGAAGCCCCGGTGTAACCGGCAACGCGGCGCGGCAGGCGCGCACCCGCCGGAACCCGCGCGGCCGAAACGGCAAACCGCCCGTGGTCCACGACCCACGGGCGGTTCTTTTCGAAACCGGTTGCGGCAAGCATGCGGCAAGTCACCGGACAAGTCACCCGGCAGGCCACCGGACACCGCCCGATACGTGCACGCCGCCGGGCCGCACGGATATCCCCGTCCGGCGGCGCGAACACCCCGGCGCACGGGGCATGGTGCGTCCGGGCATGATGCGTCGGGGCGGTCAGAGCCTGGTGTCCTTGGTGCCGGAATAGGTGAAGGCACTGGAGATCATGGCCCAATGCCCGCCCCTGTCCACGCCCACGGCCTGCCCGCAGGCGCACCAGATGCGCCCGTCGCGTTCCTCGGCATCGTACACCCGGGTGATGCGTTCCTTGTGGCAGCGCAGCACCTCGCCCTTGCCGAGCTTCAGGTACTTCCAGAGTTTGCGGCGGCAGGCCGCGCAGCGGAGCGTGAGCATGGCACGTCAGATACCAGGTGCGGGGGAACGTGTCAGCCACGGCGGGCGGGCCGGGATGGCTCCCGCAGGCAGGCCCGCCCGCGCAACGCACCGGGGCCGCGACATTCCTGCCGCGGCCCCGGATGCATCATGCTCATGTACGGTCCCCGCGGACGGGCTACGCCTTTTTCAAGGCGGCCTCCACCAGCGCGGACAACGGCGTGGTGGGCCGCCCGATCAGCGCGGAAAGCTGGTGTCCCTCGTCGAACAGGCCGCCACGGGACGCGCCCGCGTCGGAATCGGCCAGCAGGTCCGCCACGGGGCCCGGCAGGCCCGCGCCCGCCAGCACCGCGCGGAATTCCGCCTGCGGCAGGTCGGTGTAGCCGATCTGCCTGCCTGTCCGGCGGCTGACCTCGGCGGCCAGTTCCGCCAGGGTGTAGGCGGTGTCGCCCGCAAGTTCGTACACCTTGCCCGCGTGGCCCTCGCCGGTCAGCACGGCCACGGCGGCTGCCGCATAGTCCGCGCGCGCGGCGGAGGCGATGCGCCCGTCCCCCGCGCAGCCCACGAATGCGCCATGTTGCAGCGCGCCGGGCAGGCTGGCCAGATAGTTTTCGGTGTACCAGCCGTTGCGCAGGATGACGTGCGGCAGGCCGGACGCCCGCAGCAGGGCTTCCGTCTCGCGGTGTTCCGCGCCAAGGCCCAGCGGCGTGGTGTCCGCATGCAGGATGCTGGTGTACGCCACCAGTCCCACGCCCGCACGTTTGGCTGCCTCGATGACGTTGCGGTGCTGCGGCACGCGGCCGCCCACCTCGCTGGAGGAAATCAGCAGCAACCGGTCCACGCCCGCCAGGGCCGCGTCCAGCGTGTCCGGCTTCCCGTAGTCCGCCGCGCGCACCGTCACGCCCCTGGCGGCCAGGTCCGCCACCCTGGCCGGGTTGCGCACCGCCGCCACGAGGTTTTCGGCGGGCACGCGGGCCAGCAGCCCTTCCATCACCAATCGGCCCAGTTGGCCGGATGCTCCGGTTACGGCAATCATGGTCGTGCTCCTTTACGTTCGGGGTTGGAGTTGCCAATATATGCCCGTAACGCACGTAAAGTAAGTACGCACACGAAGGTAAGCATGAAGAAAACCGCTCATGACCCCGCTCCCGTGCCCGCAGCTGCCGGAAATTCCACGGACTTCGCGCCGTCCCTTGCACCCGGCGCACCCCGCGCGCCCGGCGCCATCGCCGCCGTCCCCACGGCCCCCACCGCGCTGGTCCTGCGCGGCAACCTGTTCGCGGAAAAGTGCCCGTCGCGGCAGGTGCTTACCCACGTCACCAGCCGCTGGGGCGTGCTGATCCTGGTGGCCCTGCTGGACGGCACGCACCGCTTCAGCGAACTGCGCCGCCGCATCGGCGGGGTGAGCGAACGGATGCTGTCCCAGACCCTGCAATGGCTGGAGGCCGACGGCTTCGTCACGCGCAGGGCCTACCCCGTGGTGCCGCCCCGCGTGGAATACAGCCTGACGCCGCTGGGCCGCGAGATCAGCGAGCAGGTACGGCAATTGACGGACTGGATAGAGGAAAATCTGGGGCGGATCGGCACCGGCCAGCCCGCCGGCCGCGCGGAGTGATGGAAACCCCCATCGCGTATCCATGGAAAACGCAGGGAGAGAGCGGAAACGCAAAAGGGGCGAGGTATTGCTACCTCGCCCCCGTGCATTCGATGGCGGAGCGGAAGGGACTCGAACCCTCGGCCTCCGGCGTGACAGGCCGGCGTTATAACCGTCTTAACTACCGCTCCGCGGAAACCCGACACGGATACCGACCGCACAGCGGTCTTCCGCACCGGGAAATTCGGCTTTAGAAAAGGGGAAGCTTGCGCTCCCCCTCTGGGCTCCTGGCGGAGCCGAAGGGACTCGAACCCTCGGCCTCCGGCGTGACAGGCCGGCGTTATAACCGTCTTAACTACGGCTCCGCGTGGTGGTGGGCAGTGCAGGGCTTGAACCTGCGACCCCCGCCGTGTGAAGGCGGTGCTCTCCCAGCTGAGCTAACTGCCCACGTAGGAAGGACTGTCTATCCTCACCCCCCCGAAGTTGTCAACGGAATTTTTCCGGGGCGCCGCTTTTTTTCGATGTCTCCGGTCAACATTCCGGAACCACGGGATATTCCGGCGTACTGCCCGCGCAGGCGGCCCGCAAGACCCACCGAATGCCGGGCGGAGGCTGCCCGGCGCGGCCATTCCTCCGCCCGTGCGCCCACCGCCCCGCGCGCCCCGCCTCCCCCTCTCCGCCCTCTCCGCCAGACACGCCCGCAATTCGCACGCAGGACGCAGACAATCCTTGCATGCCGACACGTCTCTCTATACAAGGGTACTCGCATACCGTCGTCATGCGCGGCGATCCCGTGCAGCGCCCGGCGCCGGAGGCGGAACTTCCTTTCAGGAGTGCGACGCACGCACATGTTCGACCCCACGGATATCGACGCCGCAGAGGACCCTCCCTGCCGCTCCTGCATACAACCGGCCATCGACCACAGCATGCAGCTTACCCTGCTGCTGCGCGACGCAACCGCCTACGCCGCCCGGCTGCGCACCCGCTTTGCGGATGAACGCCCTCACGCGCCGCCGCCGACGCCCGACACGTCGGCCCGGAGCAATTGACGCGATTTCACGCCGCACCCCCACAGCGGGAGCCCCCATGCTCGCCCAGATCACCGCGCACCCCCTGCATGCACCGCGCCCCCGGCGCAGGAGCCCGGCTCCTCTCGCGCGCCGTTCGGCCGTTCTTCTTCTCCTTTGCCTGTGTATCCCGCTGGTTGCGGCGCTGATGCTGCACCCGGCCCCGGCCGCTGCCCGCGACCCTTCGGTGCTCGACGGCCTGGCCCTGGCCCAGCGCGGCGTCAGCGCCAACCTGTGCGCCCTGACCTTCGACGACGGCCCCGGCCAGACCACCGAAGCGCTGCTGGACATCCTGCGCGACAAGGGCATACGGGCCACCTTCTTCGTGGTGGGCTCGCGCGTGCACCTGTACCCGGACACCCTGAAGCGCCTGGTGGCCGAGGGCAACGAGGTGGGCAACCACACCTTCTCGCACATCAGCCTGCGCCAGCGCGCCCCCGTGGAACAGTTGAGCGAGATCGCCCGCACCAACGAAGAACTGGCCAGACTGGGCATCGTGCCGCGCTACCTGCGCCCGCCCTATGGCCGGTACGACAACGCCACCATCGACGCCGCCGCCGCGCTGAGCATGACCATCGCCCTGTGGTCGGTGGACAGCCGCGACTGGCGCAAGCACGACTTGTCCGCCGTGCTGCCGCGCAAGTCCTACGGCGTGCGCGGGGTGCGCGGGGTGTTCCTGTTCCACGACAACCACCGCGAGACGGTGGAGGCGCTGCCCAACCTCATCGACCGCCTGACCGAGGCGGGCTGCACCTTCGTGACCATGTCGGAATACGTGGAAACCTCCGGCCCGCTCTGTCTGCACTGATCGGGCGCGCGGCCCGGACGTTGCGGAACGCCGCGCCGCCGCGCGCGGTTCCTTCTCTCCTGCCCTGCCCCCCGCCCATCGGCCCCCGCCTTTCTCCCATCCCTCCGCGGCGCGGACTGTGCGAACATCCGATAGGTTGAACAACCAACCGTATTGATTGCAAAATTTTTTGCAGCGGTGCGATGTCCAGCCAAACCGGAGCATTACCCCACGCCAGTGACATCCGCGCCGCTGTTTGCCGTGTTTACATTCTCGTCCAAACGCGCGTATTGGAACGCCATTACAACTTTCCGGCTTGCGAGAAGGAGCCCGCCGCACTTCGCGGCATGGCCGGGCCGGGCGTCCCGCCCAGGCAGCCTGCCCCACCGGGCGGCTGCCGACGCCCCCTCCCGCCGTGCCGCCGCCTCGTGAGCGCATGCACCCCACCCGGCCCCGTGGCCGGGCGGCGTCCGTTTCCTTCACTTTTCCGGAGGTCGAACCATGCGCAACGTTCTGCTGCCCCTGTGCCTTTCCCTGTGCCTCGTCCTGCCCGCCACTGCCTTCGCGGCGGACCTCGCCCTCAGCGTGCCGCTGCCGCTCACCGGCGGCCAGGCCAAGTTCGGCGAGATCATCAAGAAATCCATGGAGATCGCCGCCGAGGAAATCAACGCCAAGGGCGGCGTGAAGGGCGGCAGGCTGGTGCTGCGCTTCGAGGATTCGCAGGGCAAGCCCGAAATCGCGCGGTCCATCGCGGAAAAGATCATCGACGTGCAGAAGCAGCCGCTGCTGTTCGGCGAATACACCTCGGCCTGCGCCAAGGCCGTGGCCGCCGTGGCGGAAGAGCGCAAGACCCCCTACGTGGTGGTGGCCTCCGCCGCCGACGAGATAACCCAGCAGAACTACGGGTACGTCTACCGCATCAACCCCACCAACGCCTATTACGCCTCGGGCCTGCTCTCGTTCATGGACAAGGTGGTCAAGCCCAGGACAATGGCCATCCTGTACGAATCGTCCGACTTCGGCACCTCGGGCGCGGAAGAGATGGCCAAGTCCGCCGAAAAGGCGGGCATCAAGGTGCTGATGAAGGAGAAGTACGAAAAGGGCGCGGTGGACTTCAAGCCCATGCTCTCGCAGGTCAAGGCCCAGAACCCCGACGTCATCTACATGGTCTCCTACGTCATGGACGCGGCCCTGCTGATGCGCCAGATCAAGGAACTGCGCATCGACGCGCGCCTGTTCGCGGGCGGGGCCGCCGGGTTCGCCATTCCCGAATTCATCGACAACGCCAAGGACGCCGCCGAGTTCGTGGTCACCGCCACCCTGTGGAGCCCGCAGGTGAGCTACCCCGGCGCGCGCGAATTCGCCGAAAAGTACAAGGCCGCCCACGGCGACTACCCCTCGTACCACGGCGCGCTGGCCTATTCTTCCGTCTACGTGGTCAAGGACGCCGTGGAACGGGCCAAGGCCCTGACCACCGAAGACATCAACGCGGCCATGAAGGGCGTGGACATGATGACCGCCTTCGGCCCGGTGAAGTTCGAAAGCCGCGACGGCTACCAGAACCAGAACTTCATCGACACCCTGGCCTTGCAGGTGCTGCACGGCAAGCACGAGACCATCTGGCCCGAGCGCTACGCCAGCGCCAAGCCGGTGTTCCCCATCCCCAAGTGGCGCGAACGCAAGTAGCGCCCCTCATCGCCACGCCGTGACCGCGCGGCGGCGGAGTGCCTCCCGCCCCGCGTGACACCCGGCCACCGGGACGGCCCGCCTTTGCGCGGCCGTCCGCCGTCCGCCCCTCCGCGCCCCTGCCGGGCCGGGTTCGCCAAGACCCGGCCCGGCAGGACGGAGGACGCGACTCCCGGACCGCACCCGGACGCAACGCCCGCCCCCTTTGGACACGGTGGGCACGTTTGCGCGCGATTGGGTAAGGTCGCGCCAGGTCGCACATGCCAACGCATGCCGCGCATGTCCCTTCCGCCGCCGCACGGACAACCCGCCGCCAGTCAACTCTGGGAGGTCACGCCCCATGTGGGTGCAAGCCGAAGTGTTCCTGCAAACCCTTGTCGCCGGTATCCTGCTCGGCGGCCTGTACGCGCTCATCGGCATCGGCATGACCCTGATCCTCGGGGTCATGAAGATCATCAACCTCACCCATGGCCAGTTGATGATGGTGGCCATGTACATCGCCTTCTGGCTGTTCACGCTGTTCGGCATCGACCCCTACGTGTCGCTGCTGATCGCGCCGCCGCTCATGTTCGCCTTCGGCATGCTGATCCAGAAGGCGCTGGTGAACCCGGTGCTGCGGGTGGAATCCATCCTGCCGCACAACCAGGTCATCCTTACCGTGGGCATCGGCCTGGTGCTCCAGAACGTGGCCACCATCCTGTTCACCTCCGACTACCGCTCCACCCCGGTGGACTACGCCACCACGGCCTTCTACCTGTCCGACCTGTGGCCGGGCACGCCGGTGGAAATCTCGCTGTCGCTGCCGTGGGGGGTGTCGTTCCTGCTGTCGGTGGTGATCACCGTGCTGCTGTGGTTCTTCCTGGCCCACACCGACACGGGCAAGTCCATCCGCGCCACCGCCCAGGACAAGGACGCCGCCCTGATCATGGGCGTCAACGTGGGGCTGATGCGGGTCATCACCTTCGGTCTCGGCTCGGCGCTGGTGGCCTGCGCGGGGTGCCTGTTCATCCCCATCTACTACCTGTTCCCCGCGCTGGGGTCGCAGTTCACGCTCATCGCCTTCGTCATCACCATCCTGGGCGGGCTGGGCTCCACGCTGGGGGCCATCCTGGGCGGGCTGATCCTGGGCGTGTTCGAATCCATGACCGCCACCTACGTGGGCATGGGCTGGGCGCCGGTGGGACGCTTCGTCATCTTCGTGGCCGCGCTGGTGTTCCTGCCGGGCGGCGTCGCCTCGCTCCTCAAGACCAGGAAGCTCACGAAATGAAAAAACACCTCATGCCACTGGCGATCCTGGCGGCGCTGGCCGCGCTGCCGCTGCTCGGCCTGAACAGCTACGTCATGCACATCCTCATCCTGACCATCATGTGGACCCTGACGGGCATGGCCTGGAACCTGCTGGGCGGGTACTGCGGACAGGTCTCGTTCGGGCACGCGGCGTTCTTCGGCATGGGCGCGTACAGCGCCGGGCTGGTCCACCTGCACCTGGGCGCTTCCCCGTGGTGGGGCTTTCTGGCCAGCCTGCCCCTGGTGGCGCTGGTGGCCCTGGGCATGGGCATGGTGGTGCTGCGGCTGCGCGGCCCCTACTTCGTGCTGGCCACCCTGGCGATTGGTGAGGTCCTGCGCATCACCTGCGAAAACCTCACCGACTTCACCAAGGGCACCCTTGGCATCATGATCACCCGCACCTGGGTGGAAAAGACGCACTACTACTACATCATCCTGGGGCTGGCCGTGCTGACCTTCGTGGTCTGCCGGCTCATCGTGCGCTCGCGCTGGGGCTACTACTTCGTGGCCATCCGCGAGGACCAGGACGCCGCAGAATCCATGGGCATCGACACCACGCGCTACAAGACCATCGCGCTCACGGTCAGCGCCATGCTCACGGGCCTGGCCGGGGCGTTCTACACCAACTACATGGGGTACATCGATCCGGGGGTGGTGTTCTCGCTGGGCGAAATCTCCATCCTGATCATCATGGTGGTCATGGTGGGCGGCGTGGCCACGGAATGGGGACCGGCGCTGGGCGCGGGCATCATGGTCATCCTGGCGGAATACATCCGCTCGCTGCCGCTCATCGGCGTGGCCTACCAGACCATGTTCGGGGTGCTGCTCATCGTGATCATCATCTACCTGCCCAACGGGCTGGTGGGCGACTGGCCGGTGCTCCGGCGCAAGCTGCTGCGCAGGGGGGCCACGGCATGAGCATGCTGGAAATCCGCAAGATGTCCATGTTCTTCGGCGGGCTGGCCGCCCTGCACGACGTGGACTTCGAGGTGCGCCAGGGCGAAATCCTGGCCCTCATCGGACCCAACGGCGCGGGCAAGACCACCCTGTTCAACTGCGTGAACGGGTTCTACAACCCGTCGGAAGGGCAGGTGCTGTTCAAGGGCCGCCCCATCACCGGGCTGAAACCGCACAAGATCTGCCAAATCGGCATCGCGCGCACCTTCCAGGTGGTTAAGCCGCTGTCGCGCATGAGCGTGTTCGACAACGTGCTGGCCTCGGCCTTCCTGCGCAACTCCACCCGCAAGGGCGCGGAGGACGTGGCGGAGGAGGTGCTGCACTTCACCGGGCTGTGGGACGACCGCGACCAGTTGTCCAAGGGGCTGCCCCTCGGCAAGCGCAAGCGGCTGGAAATCGCCCGCTCGCTGGCCACCCGGCCGGAATTCCTGCTGCTGGACGAATCGTTCGCCGGGCTGAACCCGGCGGAACTGGACGTGTCCATCGACATCATCCGGGGCATCAGGCGGCAGGGCGTCACCGTCATGATCATCGAGCACCACATGAAGGTGATCATGGCCATCTCGGACCGCATCGTGGTGCTGAACTTCGGCCAGAAGATCGCCGAAGGCACGCCCGCAGACATCAGCGCCAACAGGCAGGTCGTGGAAGCGTACCTGGGGGAGGAGCACGGTGCTTGAGGTACGCAACATCGATGTCGCCTACGGCGACGTGCAGGTGATCCGCGACGTCTCGTTCCGCGTGGGCCGGGGCGAGATCGTGGCCATGATCGGCGCCAACGGCGCGGGCAAGTCCACCATCATGCGCACCGTGTCGGGCGTGCTGCGCCCCCTGAAGGGCGAAATACTGCTGGCGGGCGAGGCCATCCACACCGTGGAACCGTACACCCTCATCGGAAAGGGGCTGGCCCACGTGCCCGAGGCGCGGCGGCTGTTCCCGGAAATGACCGTGGAGGAAAACCTGGACATGGGCTCGCTGCGCGGCCGGGCCCGCAAGGAACGGGCGCGCACCAGGGAGCGGGTGTTCTCCATCTTCCCGCGCCTGGCCGAGCGGCGCAGGCAGCCTTCCGGCACCCTGTCCGGCGGCGAGCAGCAGATGCTGGCCATCGGGCGGGGGCTGATGGCCCTGCCCCGGCTGATCATGTTCGACGAGCCTTCCCTGGGCCTTGCGCCCATTCTGGTACAGGATATCTTCAATGTCATCCGCACGGTGCGCGACGAGGGCATGACCGTGCTCATCGTGGAGCAGAACGTGCGGCAGACGCTGGCCCTGTGCGACAGGGCCTACGTGCTGGAGAACGGACGCATCACCCAGGAGGGGGCCGGGGCCGACCTGCTCCGCGACCCCCACGTGAAGGCCGCGTACCTTGGCGTGTAGCGCGCGCGGCGGCCACCCACCCGGCTTCATCCAACGGAGGTTCCCATGCTGGTCAAGGACTGGATGACCACCCACGTCTACACGGTGACGCCGGACGATTCCATCTCGTCCGCGGCGGGCATGATGCGCGAGCGCAACGTGAAGCACCTGCCGGTGGTTCAGGGCGAACTGCTGGTCGGCATGCTGTCCGACCGTGACATCAAGGCGTACCTGCCCTCCAAGGGCACGTCGCTGGACATCTACGAACTCAACTACCTGCTGGCCAAGACCAAGGTCAGCCAGGCCATGACCCGCCCGGTGGTCTCCATACCGGCGGAGACGCCCATCGAAGAGGCGGCCATGATCATGCACGACCGCGACTTCGGCTGCCTGCCGGTGACCGAGCCCGCCCCCGGCGGCCAGCGCCTGACGGGCATCATTTCCGACAACGACCTGTTCCGGGTCATGGTGGACATCACCGGCGTGCGCGGCGGGGGCCACCGGCTGGCCCTGGCGCTGCCCGACCAGCCCGGGTCCATCAAGGAGGCGGGCGACCTGGCGCGGGCACGCGGCTTCCGGTTGCAGAGCATCATGTCCACCAGCGAGAAGGCCGCGCCCGGCACCCGCTACGTGGTGCTGCGCCTGCGCGGCGAAGGCGACTGGGCCGGGCTGGTGGACGACATCGAAAAGAGCCCGTTCCAGTTGGTGCACGCGCTGTAGCGCCGCGCCGCACGACGCGCGCGAGGGCCGGGAGAAAATCCCGGCCCTTTTCCGTTGCGCCGTCCTCCATCATTAGATACGGACGAAACCGGAGTTCCCCCGGCCCGTTCACGTGCCCGCGGCGCGTTCCGGCTTCCTGCCCCTCCTTTTTTCCAGCCCGCCCATTCCCCCTGTTTCCTGCTTGCCTCCAAAAGAGGCTGCTGTTACAAGTTTGCAAAAATAAGGCTGGCATAGCACCCCATGCTTTGAACGAATTTGTAAAATTTGCTGCTTTTTCTCCGGCCCCGTGCACAGGCCGAACCGCCAACCGCACGGAACACCGGACCTTTTTTTGGTGGACCGCTTCTTGCTTTGCCTTTGGCGTCGCAACGCGCCGACACCCGCCACGCGGTACGCGGCGGAACCGGCACACAGCCGCACCCCGGCAGGCGACCACGTGAACTACGTGAACAGGGACACCGGCGCGAGCAGGTCGCGCCGGACAAATGCGACAAATTTGTAAGCATCGCGATTACCGCAACCCCCTTTCAGGAGAACGTCCATGAGCGGAATCCAGGCCCGTCTGAACGCGATCTCGGCCATCACCAACTACAAGCCGAGCGCGGCCCCCATGAACTTCGCCGAAACCAAGCCCACCGAGCTGTTCGGCTGCAACGTCTTCAACGACAAGGTCATGAAGGACCGCCTGCCCAAGACGGTCTACAAGTCGCTGAAGAAGACCATCGAACTCGGCGAGAAGCTCGACCCCTCCATCGCCGACGTGGTCGCCAACGCCATGAAGGACTGGGCCATCGAGAAGGGCGCCACGCACTTCACCCACGTCTTCTACCCGCTCACCGGCCTGACCGCCGAAAAGCACGACGCCTTCCTGGTGCCCGACGGCAAGGGCGGCGCCCTGTCCGAATTCAGCGGCAAGCTGCTGATCCAGGGCGAACCCGACGCCTCCAGCTTTCCCTCCGGCGGCCTGCGCGCCACCTTCGAGGCGCGCGGCTACACCGCCTGGGACGTGACCAGCCCCGCCTACCTCCTTGAAAACCCCAACGGCACCTTCCTGTGCATTCCCACCGCGTTCGTCTCCTGGACCGGCGAGGCCCTGGACAAGAAGACCCCGCTGCTGCGCGCCAACCAGGCCCTGAACAGGCAGGCCCAGCGCGTGCTGAAGCTGTTCGGCACCGAAACCAAGCTGCCCGTGGGCTCGTTCGCCGGTCCGGAGCAGGAATACTTCCTCATCGACCGCAACTTCGCCTTCGCCCGCCCCGACCTGCACATCTGCGGCCGCAGCCTGTTCGGCGCCAAGCCCGCCAAGGGCCAGGAATTCGAGGACCAGTACTTCGGCGTCATTCCCCGCCGCGTGCTGTCGTTCATGATGGAAGTGGAGCGCGAGCTGTTCAAGCTCGGCGTGCCGGTGAAGACCCGCCACAACGAAGTGGCCCCCAGCCAGTACGAAATCGCCCCCATCTTCGAGGTCAGCAACCTCGCCACCGACCACAACCAGCTGATCATGACCGTGCTGCGCAGCGTGGCCAAGCGCTACGGCATGGTCTGCCTGCTGCACGAAAAGCCCTTCGCGGGCATCAACGGCTCGGGCAAGCACCTCAACTACTCCATCGGCAACGCCGAACTGGGCAGCCTGTTCGACCCCGGCGAAAGCCCGCACGAGAACGCCCAGTTCCTGGTGTTCTGCGCCGCCGCCATCCGCGCCGTGCACAAGTACGGCGCCCTGCTGCGCGCCACCGTGGCCTCCGCCTCCAACGACCACCGCCTGGGCGCCAACGAGGCCCCGCCGGCCATCATGTCCGTGTACCTCGGCGAACAGCTCACCGACGTCTTCGAACAGATCAAGACCGGCAAGGTCAACGGCTGCAAGAAGGCCTGCGTCATGAACATCGGCGTGGACGTGCTGCCGCCGCTGCCCATGGATCCGGGCGACCGCAACCGCACCAGCCCCTTCGCCTTCACCGGCAACCGCTTCGAATTCCGCGCCGTGGGCTCGTCCATGTCCATCGCCGGTCCCCAGGTCGCCCTGAACACCATGATGGCAGAATCGCTGGACTACATCGCCACCGAACTGGAAAAGGCCACCAAGGGCGACCCCAAGAAGCTCAACGACGCCGTGCAGAAGCTGCTCCAGAAGATCATGAAGGAGCACGACAAGGTCATCTTCAACGGCGACGGCTACTCCGAGGAATGGCACAAGGAAGCGGAAAAGCGCGGCCTGCCCAACCTGAAGACCACCCCCGACGCCCTGCCCGTGCTGGGCAGCCCCGAAGTGGTCAAGCTGTTCACCTCCTACGGGGTGTTCAGCGAGGCGGAAGTGAGGTCGCGCGAGGAAATCTACCTCGAGCAGTACTGCAAGACCGTGAAGACCGAAGCCAACCTGGTCATCCGCATGGCCCGCACCATCATCTTCCCCGCCGCCATGCGCTACCAGGGCGAACTGGCCGCCACCTGCGCCAACCTGAAGGCCGCCGGGCACGACTACAAGGTGGTCACCCTTGAAGACGTGACCGCCAAGCTGCGCGCCATGCAGGCCGCCGTGGGCGAACTGGAGAAGAAGCTGGAGCACGAGGCCGACGGCACCCACGCCGAAGCCAAGCACATGTGCGACGTGATCCTGCCCGCCATGCTCAAGGTGCGCGAATACGCCGACGCGCTGGAAGCCGTGGTGGCCGACGACCTGTGGGCCCTGCCCAGCTACCAGGAAATGCTGTTCATCAAGTAGGGCCCGCGCCCTGCCGGACGGCAGACATGCGAAGACACGGGGCCGCCCTTGGGGGCGGCCCTTTTTCCATGCTGCCCCTTGAAACGGGGGTGTGCAGGCCCGCCGCGCGAAAGGCCCGGCTTGACGCCGGGCGCTGCCCCGTCTACGGCATGAGGCACCACGCGGCATGGCGGCATGGGCCGCCCACCGGCCCGCCCGGCCGCGCACATCCCCGCGAACGCGGTTCCGCAAGAGGATTCCATGGCCAACCACGAAGAAGACGACGGCTACGACTACCTGATCGAGGCGGCCTACGAGGCGCTGGAGGAAAGCGGCTTCACCGGCCTGCTGGTGAGCGGCTACGAGGACATGCCGGAGCCCGCCCCGGTGGAGGGCCACGTGCCGGACCTGACCGCCACCAACGCCAAGGGCGTGCCCTGCATCTTCGAGATATGCCCGCGCGAGGCCTTCGCCACGCAGGAACTGGCGGAACGGTTGCAGGCCTTCGCCCGCCACGCGGACGCCATCAAGGGGCACCTGGTGCTCATCGTGCCCGAGGGCGAAGAGGACGTGGCCTGGGCCTTCCTGTCCGAACACGCCATTCCCGAGGACAGGCTGGACGTCTGGGAGGCGTAGGGACCGGGGTGGGGATCGGGGCCGGAACGGCCTCGTCCGCGGGGCGGCGCTATCCCCGGTGGCGCACGTCGCGCCGCCACGAGCACAGCGGGGCGCAGCAGCCCAGGCCCTGACGCAGTTCCGCAAGATCCGGCAGCGGACCGGATGCCGCGCGGGACGGGGCCATCAGCAGGCACAGGTAACGGCCGAGGGCTCCATCCCAGACCAGTTCCGGGCAGCGCGGCAGGTAGCCGTGCAGCCGGTGCGAAACCTGGCACTGGTCGGACAGACAGCACCAGCCGCAGCCGACACAGGGCGTATGGGACATGATGGTACCGTGAACAGCTTCGCGGGCAAGCCGTCCCCCAGTTGACTGACAGGTCGGGCCGGTTGGGTCGGTCGGATAGGTCGGACAGGCCAGACAGGTCGCGGGGTTGGCTCCGGGCCGCGCGGGCTCCTTGCTCCTTTCGGGGCGGGCACGGTCTTGGGAGGGGATTGTCCCGCACCGTACACCCCGGCGGCAGGCATGGCAAACCGTGTCCCCCGCTCCGGTTTCCGCCCGCTCTGCCAAGGCCCCGCCTTGCCGCTCCCGGCGGGGCTGCACGCCGTTACCATTTCCCTTGCCATCCGCCCCCGGTGGCTCTAGAAGGCATCCAGCACAACCCCGCTGCAACCCGGCACAACCCCGCTGCAACCCGGCAACGTCCGTCACCGTCCCACCGCCCTTCCCCTGCCCCGGAAAGCCTGCCGGAAAGCCCACCATGTCGCGCCGCTCCCGTCAGTTCCGCCTCCTCGTCCTGTCGGCCCTGCTGGCGGCGGCGGTGCTGCTGCACGCCCCCCTGCGCGACGGCCTGGTGGGCCTGGCCCGCTACGTCAAGGCCAGGCTGTACGATTACAGCCAGTTCGACGATTCCGACCTGGTCACCGACATCTCCAACCGCGAACCGGTGCCGCTGGAGCGGCTGGCCGACGGCAACACCCTGTACGTGCTGGTCATGGGGCAGTCCAACGCCGCCAACGAGGTGGAAACGCCCCTGCCCTCCGACGATCTCGACAACGTGTTCATCGAGTACGACGGCACCCTGTACCCCGCCGAAGACCCCATGCTGGGCGCCACGGGCGAGCGGGGGTCGGTGTGGTCGCGCTTCGCGCGGCTGGCGCTGGCCACGGGCCGCTGGCGGTACGTGGTGCTCTCGGTCATCGCCGAGGGCGGCTCGCCGCTGTCCTACTGGCTGCCCGGCGGCCCGGTGCGACCCAAGCTGGAGGAACGCCTGCGCGCCATCCAGCAACTGCCCATCCGGCCCGACTACGTGTTCTGGTTCCACGGCGAATCCGACGCCCTCAATTCCCTGCCGCGCCTGCTCTACAAGTACGACTTTCTCGATCTGGTGGGCACGCTGCGCACCTTCGGCATCGACAATCCGGTGCTGGTCTCGCAGACCTCGCTGTGCCGCCGCTACGGCAGCGAATCGGTGCGCCAGGCCCAGCAGGAACTGGCCACGCAGGTGCCCAACGTGGCCCTGGGACCGGACACCGACGAGGTGGGCCTGCCCTTCCGCCGCGACGGCTGCCACTTCACCGACGAAGGCGGCGACATCGTGGCGGGCCTGTGGATGGACGCCATGCTCGACGCCGAGCAGGCCGCCGAATAGCAGGCCCGGCGCCGGCCTACGGGCCACGCCCTTCCCGCGCTCCTTTTCCCGCGTTCTTCCGTGCCCGCCCCGTCCGGGCGGAACCATCGTGTCCGGGCGGAACCACCGCGTCCGCTCCCCTGCGCCCCCGGCCGCTCCCCCTTCCGCCCGCACCACGCGACGCATCCTGACCTTAAAAGTCAGCATTGACGGCAGGTTCCGCAAAAACTTCTTTCGCCGTTCAACCAATTCGTTTGCCTGACCAGACAATCTCGCCCCCATCCCCCGCACACCCCCGGTTTACGCCCGCTTGCCCCGGTTTCACCGGCCGCGCGGGTGCGCCCGGCGGCGAAGCCCAAATATTTCCACGTGAATTTCCAAACATGGTAGCGGTTACTGACTTTGGGTGATATACGGATGATAGACCATTATTCCATTCGGTACGCGAAACTGCCCACGCCCCTCGCCAGGCGGGCCTTTTCGCGTCGGCTGCCACCGGGGCGAAGGGATGTCCCGGACCGCACGGGCACGGCAGTGATCGCAGTACGGCATTCCAACCAGTAACACTAATTTGACAAACGTAACACGACAAGGTAACCCACCCCAACTCCACCTTCCTCCGCGTTCCGCCCGCCATCACCGGCGGAACGCCAACCCGGCGGACACGGTCGCCGCCGGCGCGCACCGCACGTCAGGCGCTCCTGACGTGGCCTGCGCACGCAACGGGCAATCCAATGCCGCGGCCGCGCCGCGGTTCCACTGGTTTCCGGAGGTGACCGATGGTCTTCGACATCCTGCATCTGGCTATCATCCTCTTCCTCGTGGCGGGGCTCGCGTTCGCGGGCGGCCCGCTCATCCTCGCCCTGCTCGTGGCTCCACGGGCGCGCGGCGGCGACCTGGGCATGTCCTACGAATGCGGCATGCGTCCCCACGGCAACGCCTGGACCCGCTTCGGCATCAACTACTACGTCTACGCCCTGCTGTTCATCGCCTTCGACGTGGACGTGCTGTATCTGTTCCCCGCCGCCGCCCACTACCACGCCACCGTGGGCTGGGCCGCCTTCGCCGAGATCTGCGTCTTCCTGTTCTTCCTCGTGCTTGCCCTGGTCTATTTCCGCGCCAAGGGGGTGTTCACATGGCCGCGCAAGATTGCCCTGTAAGGCCGCCGGTCATCGTACCGGCCACGGGCGGGGTCGATGCGCCCATCGTCAACGTGGCGCCGGTGCAGAAGATCCTGGACGTGTGCCGGGCCATGTCGCTGTGGCCCATGACCTTCGGCCTGGCCTGCTGCGCCATCGAGATGATGGCGGTGGGCATGGCCCGGTTCGACATTTCCCGCTTCGGGGCCGAAGTGTTCCGGCCCTCGCCGCGCCAGTCGGACCTGATGATCGTGGCGGGCACCGTCACCCGCAAGATGGCCCCGGCGCTGGTGCGCCTGTATGAACAGATGCCCGCGCCGCGCTACGTCATGGCGCTGGGCAACTGCGCCATCTCCGGCGGGCCGTTCAACTTCGAGGGGCAGTACGCCATCGTAGAGGGCGTGGACAACCTAGTGCCGGTGGACGTGTACGTGCCCGGCTGTCCGCCCCGGCCCGAAGCGCTGCTGGAAGGGCTGTTCCAGATCCAGCACAAGATCACCGGCCGCCGCTGGTGGCCGGTGCCCGCCGAGGTCTCCGGCTCGCTGGGAGGTGGCGCATGACGCCCGGAACCTCCCTTCCCACTCCCGACATCCTGCTGGCCCCGCTGGAGCCCGCGTACATGGCCCGCGAGAACCCGGCCCGCACCGGCCTCGCCTGGTCGGCCTTCCTGTCCGCCGACGTCCTGCCCCGGGCCGCCGCCCTGCTGCTGGAGGCGGGCTGGCACCTGGAGGACATCTGCGGCCTGGACGTGCGCGAAGGGCTGGTGGCGGTGTACCACTTCGACCGCATGACCGCCCCCGGCCGCCTGGCCGTCCACGTCCTGACGGACCGCGAATCCCCGGCGCTGCCCTCCATCGCCGACATCCATCAGGGCGCGGAATGGCACGAACGGGAAACCGCCGACTTCTACGGCATCGCCTTCACCGGCAACCCCAACCCCGCGCCGCTGCTGCTGCCCGAAGGCATGCAGGGCCACCCCCTGCTGAAGGACGCCGCCGCCCGCGCGCCGCTGTCCGCCCTGCTGGCCGCGCCCGGCCGCGAGGCGGAAGTGCTGCGCAAGGCCGACGGCTTCGACCTGCTGGAACCGGCCGAGGACAGCAAACCGGCCAAGCCCGCCAAGGCCAGGGCCGCCGCCACCGGGGAGGGCACCGACAATGCATAGCACCGACACCCTCCGGCAGCGCGCCACGTCCTGTCCCGCCGCCTCGGCGGACGGGGGCTGCGCCGACGACCAGATCGCGGGCGACGGCTACACCTGCCGCTTCGAGCAGGGGGCCCGCCCGGAATCGCTCATCCTGAACATGGGGCCGCAGCACCCGTCCACCCACGGCGTGCTGCGCGTGCTGCTGGAACTGGACGGCGAATACATCGTCCGGGCGGAACCCGTGCTGGGCTACCTGCACCGCATGCACGAGAAGATGGCCGAGGTGAAGAACCCCGCCCAGTTCATGCCCAACATGGGCCGGGTGGACTACCTGCACGCCCTGGCCTGGAACTGGGCCTACGTGGGCGCGGTGGAAAAGCTGGCGGGCATCGAGATTCCCGAGCGGGCCGAATGGCTGCGGGTGATCACCTGCGAGCTGAACCGCATCTCCTCGCACCTTTTGTGGTGGGGTGCGTACCTGCTGGACCTGGGGGCCTTCACCCCCATCATGTACGCCTTCGACGACCGCGAACGGCTGCTGGACCTGTTGCAACTCATGACCGGGTCGCGCCTGACGTACAGTTCGTTCCGCTTCGGCGGGGTGTACACCGACGCCGGGCCCGCCTTCGTGCAGGGGGTGCGCGAGTTCATCCCGCACATGCGCTCGCGCCTGCCCATGTACACCGCGCTGGTGACGGAGAACATCATCCTGCGCCGCCGCATCGAAGAGGTGGGCGTCATCCCGCCGGACATGGTCACCCGTTACGGGGCCAGCGGCCCGGTGGCGCGCGGCAGCGGCATCGCCTACGACGTGCGCCGGGCGGAACCCTACTCCGTGTACGACAGGCTGGACTACGAGATTCCCGTCCGCCACGAGCAGTGTTCCATGGCCCGGTACATGGTGCGCATGGCCGAGATCGAACAGAGCCTGCGCATCGTGGAGCAGGCGCTGGACCAACTGCCCGAGGGCGACCACATGCACCCCAAGGCCCCCAAGCCCAGCTTCAAGCTGCCCGCGGGCGAATCGTACTTCGTGGTGGAAGGGGCGCGCGGCAAGATCGGCGTGTGGATCGCCAGCGACGGCGGCAAGACGCCCTACCGTGTCAAGCTGCGGGCGCCGGGCTTCTCCAACCTGGCCCTGTTCGCCGAATGCGCGCGCGGCACCCTGCTGGCCGACGCCGTCGCCATCCTCGGCAGCCTCGACATGGTCATCCCCGAAATCGACAGGTAGGCCGCCATGAATGCAACCATCTCCTTCGATTCCGTGCTGCACGTGGTGCTCGCGCTGGTGGGCGTGGCCGTCTTCGTGGGGCTGAACGGGCTGCTGCTCGTCTACGCCGAACGCAAGGTGGCGGGCTTCATCCAGCGCCGCCCCGGCCCCTACGAGGTCGGACCGCAAGGCATATTGCAGGCCGTGGCCGACGCCCTGAAGCTCATCGGCAAGCAGCTGGTGCGCCCGGACAGGGCCGACCCGCTGCTGTTCTGGATGGCCCCGGTGCTGGCCTTCTTCCCCGTGCTGCTGCTGTTCCTGCCCATTCCCTTCAGCCCGCTGCTCACCGGGTGGGACGTGAACCTGGGCCTGCTGCTCATCCTCGCCTTCACCGGGTTCAACGTGCTGGCCCTGCTGCTGGCGGGGTGGGGCTCCAACAACAAGTACGGCCTGCTCGGCGCGGCCCGCGCCGTGGCCCAGTCCGTGGCCTACGAAATCCCCCTGCTGCTCTCGGTGCTGGCCATCGCCTTCCAGGAAGGCACGCTGAGCCTCACCGCCATCGTGGACGGGCAGGGCGGCATGCCCTGGCAGTGGAACATCGCCGTGCAGCCGCTGGCGTTCCTGATCTTCCTCGTCAGCGCCCTGGGCGAAACCAACCGCGCCCCCTTCGACCTTCCCGAGGCCGAATCGGAACTGACCGCGGGCTTCCACACCGAATACTCGGGCATGGGCTTCGGCATGTTCTTCCTGGCCGAATACGCCAGCATGATCGTGGCGTGCAGCGTGTGCACCGTGCTGTTCCTGGGCGGCTGGAAAGGACCGTTCCTGGACGGCGTGTGGTGGTTCCTGGCCAAGGTCTACGCGCTGCTGCTGACCATGATGTGGCTGCGCTGGACCTTCCCGCGCGTGCGCTTCGACCAGCTGCTGAACATGAACTGGCGGTGGCTGCTGCCCCTCGGCGTGCTGAACCTGCTGGCGACCGCGTTCGTCATGAAGCTGTAGGGAAAGAGGAATCGGGGGAGGGGAAGGGACCCTTTTGCGGCAGCCGTAGGCGAGTCCGCGAGCCGTACGGATGGCGACCGCAAAGCGTAAAAGGGTCTCCTTCCCCTCCCCCGAACCCCCACCCCATCCCCCCAAAACTTTCATATGTGGGCAAGCAGTCCACAATGAAGGGGGGTGCGGGGACGACAGCCGTTATGCGAGCGTCTTTCCGAGCATTACGGATGACGATAGCAGAGATGGCAAGGCCCCCCGCCCGCCGGAGGCGGACAAAAGCAGTACGTGACAACGCCCCGTTCCTGAGGAGGATATAATGGCATCGATCTTCCGCACCATCGCCGACCTGTGGAGCCTTGTGGTGGGCCTTGGCATCACCGGCAAGGAGTTCTGCAAACCCGGCGTCACCGTGCACTATCCCCGGGCCGAGGTAACGCCGGAAGCGGCCGCCTCGTTCCGGGGCCCCATAGAACTCATCGGACTGGACAAGGACCCGGCGAAGCCCCGGTGCATCGCCTGCATGCTCTGCGTGTCGGCCTGCCCCAGCGGGTGCATCGCCGTCACCCGCGCCGTCGCGCCCAAGCCCACGCCGGAAGAACTGAAGGCCATGGCCGAGGCCGAGGCGCGCGGCGAAAAGCCCAAGAAGCCCGCGCCGCCCAAGGCCCCCGGCACCTGGACCTACGACTTCTCGCTGTGCAGCCTGTGCGGCAGCTGCGTGGAAGTCTGCCCGGTGGATTCCATCGGCTTCTCCAACGACATCTACCTGGTGGGGACGAAACGCGAGGACTTCGTGTTCGACCAGCTGGCCCGCCTGGCCCGCAAGGCCGCGGCGCGCAAGCCGGAACCGAAAAAGGCCGCGCCCGAACCCCCTGCTCCGGCGACCACGGCAGCCCCCGAGGCCCCCGCACCGGCCGCCGCGCCCTCCGCCCCCGGCACCGCAACCCCCGCAAGCGAGGCGTGACATGGAAACACCGGCAATCCTCGCCTTCGGCTTCTACTTCCTGGTCATCGTCGTCGGCTGTTTCATGGCCGTGGGCTGCGCCAGCCTGGTGCGCGCGCTGGTGGGGCTCGTCGCCACGCTGCTGGGCGTGGCGGGCATGTACCTGCTGCTCAACGCGCCGTTCATGGCCTTCATGCAGATACTCATCTACGTGGGCGCCATCTGCGTGCTGATCTTCTTCGCGCTGATGCTGGCCCGGGCCGACGCCGACGGCGACGAGGCGGACCCCGCCCCGGCCGCGCGCACCTTCAAGGGCGTGCTGGCGGCCATGCTGCCCGGCGCGCTGCTGGCCCCCATCCTGCTGCTGCACCCCACGGCGTCGCACCTGCTGCCGCCGGACGTGCCGCTGGCCGACCTTGGCCGCAGGCTGATGGAGGACTACGTGCTGCCCTTCGAACTGATCTCGGTGGTCCTGCTCATCTCCATGGCCGGGGCCGTGCTGCTCGTCTGGGAAAGGAGGGACAAGTGAAACCGCTCGTGCTCTACCAACTGGCCTCCCTCGTGCTGCTTGGCGCGGGCCTGGCCGGGCTGGTCAAGCGGCGCACGCTGGTGGGCATGCTCATCGCCGTTGAACTGATGCTCAACGGCGCGGGGCTGTCCATCGTGGCCGCCACCCAGCTCACCGGGGCCGACGCCGCCCTCGGACAACTGGCCACGCTGCTGGTCATGGGCCTTGCCGCCGCCGAAGCCACCGTGGCCCTGGCCGCCATCGTGGTGGTGTTCCGCCGCTTCGGCACCACCCGCACCGACGCCCTGGCCACCCTGAGGGAGCAGCAGTGATGACAGCGCCCAACACCATCGAAACCGCAAGCCTGCTCGTTCCGCTTATCATCACCCTTGTGGCGCCCTTCGCCATCATGCTGGCGCGCGGCAACGCCAACCGGCGCGAGGCCGTGTCGTTCATCGCCGCCGCGCTGACCTTCGTCTCGGTGCTGCAACTGGCGCCGGGGGTGATCGGCGGGACCATCTACACCTACACCGTCACCACCATCCTGCCCGGCATCAGCCTGACCCTGTGCGCCGACGGGCTGGGGATGATCTTCGCGCTCATCGCCACCTTTTTGTGGGGCTTCGCCACCAGCTACAACATCGGGTACATGCGCGGGCTGAACGAACACGCCCAGACGCGCTACTACACCTGTTTCGCGGTGGCCATCTTCGGCGCGGTGGGGGTGGCCTTCTCGGCCACGGTGTTCACCCTGTACCTGTTCTACGAGGTGATCACGGTCTTCACCTACCCGCTCGTCGCGCACCATCAGGACGCGGAGGGCTTTGCCGGGGCGCGCAAGTACCTGGTGTACCTCATGGGCACCTCCAAGCTGTTCCTGCTGCCCGCCATGATCCTGACCTACGTGCTCACCGGCACGCTGGACATGCGCCTTGGCGACGTGCTGAACGGCATGTTCCCGGCGGACGTCATCGCCGCCCACCCCAACCTGGTGCGGCTGACCTACGTGCTGTACATCGCGGGCCTGGCCAAGGCGGCCCTGGCCCCGTTCCACAACTGGCTGCCCTCGGCCATGGTGGCCCCCACGCCGGTCTCGGCCCTGCTGCACGCGGTGGCCGTGGTCAAGGCGGGGGTGTTCTCCGTCAGCCGGATCATCCTGTCCGGCTTCGGGGTCGAGGCCATGGACACCCTGGGCCTGGGCATTCCCACCGCGTGGCTGGCGGCGTTCACCATCGTGGGGGCCTCGCTCATCGCCCTGACCAAGGACGACATCAAGGCCCGGCTGGCCTATTCCACGGTCAGCCAGCTGTCCTACGTGATCATCGGGGTGGCCCTGCTGACGCCGGCGGCCGTGCAGGGCGGGTTGATGCACATCCCCCACCACGCCTTCTCCAAGATCACCCTGTTCTTCGGCGCGGGGGCCATCTACGTGGCCACGCACATCAAGAAGATCAGCCAGATGAACGGTCTTGGCCGCCGCATGCCGTGGACCTTCGGGGCCTTCGGCCTGGCCTCGCTGTCCATGATCGGCATGCCGCCGGTGTGCGGCTTCGTCTCCAAGTGGTACATCGTCAACGGCTCGCTCCAGGCCGGGCAGACCGCCCTGCTGGTGGCCCTGCTGCTGTCCACCCTGCTCAACGCGGGCTACTTCGTGCCCATCTTCTACCGGGCGTTCATGCTGCCGCCCGCCCCGGACGCCAACATCGAGCAGTACAGCGAGGCCCCCGCCTCCATGGTGGTGCCGCTGTGCCTGACCGGGGCCATATCGCTGCTGCTGGGCCTGTACCCGCAGGTGTTCCTGAACTTCATCCAGGCGTTCGGCCACTTCTAGGAGCGCACCATGAACGGACTCGGAGCATTCCTTGAACGCCAGCGCGAACTGCGCGGCGCATGGCTGAAGGCGCTGTACGGGGTGCTGGCCGCCCTCGTGCTGCTGAACCTGTTCATCGGCCCGCACGAGCCGCACTTCGGCCTCGATGCCTACCCCGGCTTCTGGGCGCTGTTCGGCCTCGTGGTGGGCGTGCTGATGGTGGTGATCATGAAGCGCATGGTGCAGCCCGCCATCGTGCGCAAGGAGGACCACTATGGAGACGTCTAGCTTCCTGCATCCCGCCATCGGGTTCCTGGCCCTGGCGGCGGTGCTGCCCTTCCTGCGCGGCAAGTGGTGGAACTGGCTGCTGCCCGCCCCGGCGGTGCTGGCCATCTTCGCCGTGTTCACCATGACGCCGGGCGACCATCTGACCCTGCACTGGCTGGGGCAGACCCTGCTGCTGGGCCGCGTGGACAAGCTGTCGCTGGTCTTCGCCCAGGTGTTCGCGGTGATGTCGCTGGCGGGCATGCTGTACGCCATGCACGTGGAGGACCGGGGCCAGCACATCGCCGCCGCCCTGTACGTGTCCGGCGGGTTCGGCTGCGTGTTCGCGGGCGACTACCTGACCCTGTTCGTGTTCTGGGAACTGATGTCCATCGGCTCCACCTTCCTCGTGCTGCTGAACCGCACGCGCGAGTCGGTGCTGGCGGGCTTCCGCTACTTTCTCTACCACACCGCCGGGGGCCTCTTGCTGCTGGCGGGGCTGCTGCTGCGCTACAAGGCCCTGGGCACGTGGGAATTCACGGCCATGGCCCCGGCGGGAACCCCGCCCCTGTACGAATGGCTGATCCTGGCCGGGTTCTGCGTCAACGCGGCCGTGGTGCCGCTGCACGCCTGGCTGCCCGACGCCTACCCGCGCGGGACGGTGACCGGTTCGGTGTTCATGTGCGCCTACACCACCAAGACGGCGGTGTACGTGCTGGCGCGCGGCTTCGCCGGGTGGGAAATCCTGGCGGCGGCGGGCACGGTGATGGCGGTGTACGGCGTGCTGTACGCGTGCATCGAGAACAACGCCCGGCGCATCCTGTCGTACCACATCGTCTCGCAGGTGGGGTACATGGTGGCGGGCATCGGCGTGGGCACGGCCATGACGCTGAACGGCGCGGTGGCCCACGCCTACGCGCACATCCTGTACAAGGGCCTGCTGTTCATGGGCGCGGGCTGCCTGCTGCACGCGGCGGGCACCGCCAAGCTGGACAAGCTGGGCGGCCTGGCCGCGCGGCTGCCGTGGGTCATGGTGCTGTACATGGTGGCGGCCCTGTCCATCTCGGGCATGCCGGTGTTCAACGGGTTCATCTCCAAGACCATGACCATCACCGGCGCGGCCGAGGCGCACCGCACCCTCGTGGCGCTGGGCCTGGAAATCGCGGCGGTGGGCACGTTCATCTCGGTGGGCATCAAGCTGCCCTACTTCGCCTTCTGGGGCGGCAAGCCCACGGACAACGCCCGTGCGCTGGCCCCCATCCCGTGGAACATGTACGCGGGCATGACCGTGCTGGCCGTGCTGTGCATCGCGCAGGGCGTGGCCCCGTCCATCCTGTACGCCTGGCTGCCCTTCGAGGTGGAACACCCCTACGTGCCGTGGTCCGTGTGGCACGTGTTGCAGGCCCTGTTGCTGCTGGGCTTCTCCGGCCTGGCCTTCTACCTGCTGCGCAAGGTGATCACCCCGCACGAAGGGCTGAACCTGGACGTGGACATCGCCTACCGCGCGGTGGGCACCGGGGCCATGCGCTTCGTGTGCCGCCCGCTGGCCTTCCTGGACGACCGCTGGACCGAGGCCTATCGCACGGGCGGCCTGCGCGGGCTGATGGGCGTCGCGCTGGGCTCCGTGTGGTTCGACCGCAGGGCCATCGACGGCGTGGTGGACGGCAGCGCCCGCACGGTGCGGGGCATCGGCGGGCTTGGCGCGCGCACGCAGAACGGCAGCCTCCAGGACTACCTGGGGCTGGCCGCCTTCCTCGCGCTGTGCGTGTTCGGGCTCGTCTGGTACTTGGGCTAGCCGCAACGGGACCCACAAAAAACGGAGACGCCTGTGTATCCTGACATACCGGTCCTCAGCATCCTGATCTTCCTGCCCCTTGCGGCGGCGGCGCTGCTGCTGCCCCTGCGCGACGACGAGACCGTGCGCCGCGTGTCGCTGGCGGCGTCGCTGGCCGGGCTTGCGGCGGGTTGGCCGCTCATCGCCTTCAACCCCGACGCCGGGTTCCAGTTCGTGGAGCGCATGACCTGGGTGGCCCGCTGGGGCCTTGAATACCACCTGGCCGTGGACGGCATCAGCATCCTGATGGTGTGGCTGACCCTGTTCACCCTGCCGCTGTGCGTGCTCTGCTCGTGGACGTACATCGGCAAGCGGGTGAAGGAGTTCCACATCTGCCTGCTGCTGATGACCTCCGCCTGCATCGGCGTGTTCACGGCCATGGACCTGGTGCTGTTCTACGTGTTCTGGGAGGCCATGCTCATCCCCATGTACCTGCTCATCGCGGTGTGGGGCGGGGCCGAGCGGCGCTACGCGTCCATCAAGTTCTTCCTGTACACCCTTGCCGGGTCCACCCTGCTGCTGGTCGCCATCGTGGCCTTCCGCATCGCCGGGGGCACCTTCTCCATCCCCGACCTGATGCAGCAGACCTTCGGGTTCCGCTTCCAGTACTGGGCCTTCCTGGCCATGGCCCTGGCCTTCGCCATCAAGGTGCCCATGTTCCCCTTCCACACCTGGCTGCCCGCCGCCCACGTGCAGGCGCCGTCGGCGGGCAGCGTCATCCTAGCGGCGGTGCTGCTGAAGATGGGCACCTACGGGTTCCTGCGCTTCTGCCTGCCGCTGACGCCCGAGGCCAGCGTGCACTTCGCCCCGCTGATGATCGGCGTCTCGGTGGTGTCCATCCTGTACGGGGGCGCGGTGGCCCTGGGGCAGACCGACATCAAGAAACTGGTGGCCTATTCGTCGGTGGCCCACATGGGCTTCGTGACGCTGGGCATCTTCCTGTTCCAGAAAAGCGGCGTGCAGGGCGCGCTGCTCCAGATGCTGAACCACGGCATCGTCACCGGCGCCATGTTCATGATGATCGGCGCGCTGTACGAACGCAGCCACAGCCGCGAGGTGGCGGACAACATGGGCATGGGCAAGTACCTGCCCGCGTTCATGTTCTTCTGGGGGCTGTATGCCCTGGCCTCGTTCGGCTTTCCGGGCACCAACGGCTTCGTGGGCGAGGTGCTGGTGTTCGTGGCCGCCTTCCAGCAAAGCCTGACCGTGGGCGCGCTCATCGTGCCCGGCGCGCTGCTGTCGGCGGCGTACATGTTCCGGGTCAGCCTGCGCATGGCCTGGGGCAGCCCGTCCACGGCCAGGACGTGGAACGACCTGAACCGCCGCGAATGGACCTACCTGCTGCTGCCCGCCGTGCTGGTGCTGTGGATAGGACTTGCGCCCGCGCCCTTCCTGCGGCTGATCGACCCTTCCGTCGACCGCCTGCTGGCCGACCTGCGGGGCCGCGCCCCGGTGAAGGAAGCCCCGCTGGCACAAGACGCCCACAGGCATGAACCGCCCGCCGTCCTCGCATCCGCCGCCATCGCCAAGGAGGTGCGCCAGTGAACCTCGACCTTGCCCTGCTTGTTCCCGAATGCGCCATGCTGCTGCTGGTGGCCGTGCTGTTCGTGCAGGCGCTGGCCGCCGGACCCATGTCCGTGACGGCGCACCGCTGGCTGCCCTACGGGGCGCTGGCGGTGCTGGCCGCCACCGTGGCCGGGCTGCCCGCGGAAGGACTGCTGCTGTGGGACGCCTACAAGGTGGACGCCCTGTCGCAGTTCTTCAAGCTGTGCGTGGCGGGCGGCTTCTGCATCGCCGTGCTCAACGCCACCCGCCAGCCCACGCTGGAGGAAGGCAAGCGCGCCGACTACTTCCTGTTCCTGGGGGTTTCGGCGTGGGGCCTGATGCTGCTGGCGTCCGCCGCCGAACTGGTGACCCTGTACCTTGCGCTGGAACTGTCCTCGTACAGCCTGTACGTGCTCATTCCCCTGCGCGGGCGCACCCGCGAGGGAGCCGAGGCCGGGGTCAAGTACATCCTGTTCGGCGCGGCGGCCACGGCCATCTCGCTGTACGGGCTGTCGTACATCATGGCCGCGCAGCAGACCACGTACATCGCGGCGCTGGCCGCGCGCGACTGGTCGTGGGCGGCAAGCCCCACGGCGGTGGTGGGCCTGTCCCTGTTCCTGTGCGGCATGTTCTACAAGCTGGCCCTGTTCCCGTTCCACTTCTGGTGCCCCGACGTGTACCAGGGCGCCAGCAACGAGACGGCGGCCTACGTGGCCACCCTGCCCAAGCTGGGCGCGGTGGTGGTGCTGGTGCGCCTGGCCGCCCTGCTCCAGCCGGGGCTGGAGGTGACCACGGCCATCGCCTGGCTGGGCGTCATCTCCATGACCTTCGGCAACCTGTGCGCCCTGGTGCAGCAGGACCTGAAGCGCATGCTGGGCTTCTCGTCCGTGGCGCACGCGGGCTACGTCACCGTGGGCCTGGTGTCCGGCACGGCGGAGGGCCTTGCCGCCGCCGCGTTCTACGCGCTGGTGTACGTGGTCATGAACCTGCTGTGCTTCTGGGTGGTCTCCCGGGTGGCCGTGGACGGGCGCAACCTGGTCCTGTCCGACCTCAACGGGCTGCACCGCCGCTCTCCCGTGCTGGCCTTCGCCCTTGGCGTGGGGGCCTTCGCCCTGGTGGGCCTGCCGCCCACGGCGGGCTTCATGGGCAAGCTGTTCCTGATCACGGCGGCGTGGAACCACGGGTACAACTGGCTGGTCATCGCCCTGGCCCTGAACAGCGCCATCGCCATCTACTACTACCTGTCGCTGGTGCGCCACGCCTACACCGAGCCGGACGAGAACACGGCCCTGCCCGCGCCCGACCAGAGCGCGTTCAGCCTGGGCGGCGCGGTGGCGCTGGCCGCCGCCACGCTGGTGCTAGGCATCGTGCCCGCGCCGCTGTTCGAGAAGGCGGTCAAGGCGGGGATGGCCCTCTTCGGCTGATCCGGTCCGAAAACGAAAGAACGAAGGGGCCGTCCCCCGGCCCCGGCTTTCCCGAAACCATACGGAATCCCCCTGTCCCGCATCACGGGGCAGGGGGATTCCTTACACTTCCCGATGGGCCATGCCCTCGACAGGCCGCGCGGAAATCCCCTACCATGGCCCCATCGCGCGCGCCCGTCCCCCGTCATTTCCCGTTCGCCGCGCGGCACAACCTGCCGGAGGCTCCGCCATGTCCGAACACGCCCCCTCCGCCCTGCTCGGCACCGCCATCATACCCGGCCCCGCAGCCGGGCCGCTGCTCGTCGCCCACCTTGGCGGCCCCAAGACCGGCAGCAGCGCCATCCAGTCCTTCTGCGACCACAACCGCACCGCCCTGTTCCGCGAGCACGGCATCCTCTACCCCACCCTGAACCCCGACCTCGTGCCCGGCGAGACGCACCCCGAAATCCCCGGCGACCCGAACTTCGAACTGCCGCACCACGGGGCCGTGATCATGGGCATGGAGCCCGGCGCGCAGGACGACTACCTGGACCGCGCCGTGGCCACCTGCCGGGCCACAGGCGCCCGCATGTTGCTGCTGAGCCTGGAAGCCCCCAGCCTGCCCGCCTATGCGGACATGGTGCGCCGCCACACCGAGCGGACGGGCCTGCGCGCCGTGGCCGTGTGCTACGTGCGGCGGCAGGACACCTGGATGGAGGACGCCTGGAAGCAGTGGGGGCTGAAGTACGACCAGTACCCCACGCCGGACGACTTCGTCCGCGCCCTCATGGACCGCGCACAGGACGACGTGTTCTTCCGCGCCGCCGTCTCGGTGCTGGAACACGCCTGGCTGGACGCGACGTGGGGTTTCATGGCCCCCGGTGACGTGGTGGTGCGCCCCTACGAGCGTTCCGCCCTGCGCTGCGGCGACGTGGTGGCCGACCTGCTGGGCCTGCTGGGGGTCGGCTCCATCGCGGACATGGACCCGCCGCCCGCCACCAACTTCAACACCAACCACGGCTTCACGCCAGAGGCCATCCGGCTGCTGCGCACGGTGCGCCCCATGTTCGACGGGGTGTTCGACAACGGCCCCTTTGAGATGCTGTACGATGCGCTGCCCCGCGCGGCCGCGGCCCCGTTCGGCCACGTGGGCCTGCTGTCGCCCGGCATGCGCGCCAAGGTGCTGGCCCACTACGCCCCGTACAACCAACGGCTGGCCCGGCGCATGCCCGGCCAGCCCGGTCATGACGGCGGCGTGCTGTTCCGCGAAACGCCGGACCCGGACGCGCCGTGGTGGCCCGACCGCGACCTGACCGCGCAGGAGGTGGCCACCATGCTCATGCAGTGCATCCACCGCCAGCACGTGCGCATCGGCCAGTTGCAGGGCCGCATCGAACGGCTGGAACGGCTGGAGAAGAAGGCTCGCAGGCGACTGGCCGCGCTGGACGGGGGGCCAGGTTCGCCGGAATGACGCCTCCCCCACGGGCGGCATCGCCGGGGACGGGGCTTCCCGCATGTCCTGCGTTCGCCGTGTGGCACGGCAACCACACCATTCCGGACAGGGCGTGGTGCCAATGTCACGCCAAGTCGCGCTTCCGTGACTGCCGCGCCGAAACCTGCTAGTGTCCTGCCGCAGGGCGGGAGTATTACGGCAACACACCGGTTTTCCCTGAAATTCCGGCCATACGGACCAGCCACGCGGACCGGCCCTCCAGGCCGCCGCGCACCCATGGCCCACGCGCTGCCGCGCGAACACGCATCCGCGCCAACGGAAGGATGAAGTGCGCGCGAACGCCGCTCGACGCAGGCATCCCCGGCCGGTTCCCCGCCGCCGCGCCGTTCACGCAACCTTTGCCTTCACGAGAACCACCACATGCTCATCGGTCCGCACACCCACGACGAATTCATGGAAGTGGCGCGCACGTTCCACGGCTACCCGGCCCCCGGCCTGATCATCGGCGGCTACATGGTCGAACTGGCCCGCCGGGGTCTGCCGGAAGGCGTGCTGTTCGACGCCATTTCCGAGACCGAACAGTGTCTGCCCGACGCGGTCCAGCTGCTGACCCCCTGCACGGTGGGCAACGGCTGGCTGCGCATTATGAACTTCGGCATCTACGCGGTGTCGCTGTTCGACAAGCGCACCGGCGAAGGGGTGCGCGTGCACCTGGACGTGGACAAGATGGGGCCGTGGGGCGAAATCCGCACCTGGTTCCTGAAGCTGAAGCCCAAGAAGGACCAGGACACGCCGCTGTTGCAGGCGCAGATCAAGGAGGCGGGGCCGGACATCCTCACCGCCCGGCCCATCACCGTGCGGCCCGACCGGCTGGGCCACAAGGGCAAGGGCCTGGTGGGCCGCTGCCCGCTGTGCGGCGAGTACTATCCGGTGTCCTCGGGCGGCATCTGCCGCTCGTGCCAGGGCGAATCGCCCTACCACGCCGGGCCGGGCCTGGCCTTCGAGGGTCAGCCCGCCCTGCGCGCCGTGCCCGTGGCCGAGGCCGTGGGCAGGCGCGCCCTGCACGACATGACCCGCATCGTGCCCGGCGAGCACAAGGACGCCGAATTCACCGCCGGGCAGGAACTGACCGCCGGGGACATCTGTAGATTGCAACTGATGGGGCGCAACTCCATTTACGTGCAGGAGGACACGGACGCCGCCGTGGCCGAGGGCGGCAAGACAGATGGGGCCTGGGTGCACGAGGACGAGGCCGCCAAGACCTTCGCCGCCATGCTGGCGGGCGAGGGCGTGGCCATGCGCGAGGACCCGCGCGAGGGCAAGGCCAACCTCACCGCCACCCGCGACGGCCTGCTGCTGGTGGACGCCGAACGGCTGGAGCGCTTCAACCTGGTGCCCGACGTGATGTGCGCCACCCGCCAGGGCTACAGCGTGGTGCTGGCGGGCACCAAGGTAGCGGGCACGCGGGCCATCCCGCTGTACCTCTCGCGCGAAAATTACATCAAGGCCACGGCCATGTTGCAGGACGGCCCGCTGTTGCGGGTGCTGCCCATGCGCGCCGCGAAAATCGGCATCCTGGTCACCGGCACCGAGGTCTTCCAGGGGCTGATCCAGGACAAGTTCGCGCCCATCATCGCCCAGAAGGCCCAGCGCCTGAACTGCGAGGTGGTGAACACCGTGTTCGCCCCCGACGACGCGGCCCTGATCACCCAGGGCGTGCGCGACCTGATCGCCGCCGGGGCGGACCTGGTGGTGACCACGGCCGGGCTGTCCGTGGACCCGGACGACGTGACCCGCAAGGGCCTGGTGGACGCGGGCCTTGCCGACATGCTGTACGGCCTGCCCATGCTGCCCGGCACCATGAGCCTGGTGGGGCGCATCGCCAACGAACAGGCCCCCCACCCCGTGCAGGTGCTGGGCGTGCCCGCCTGCGCGCTGTTCTACAAGACCACCGCGCTGGACATCCTGCTGCCGCGCCTGCTGGCCGGGGTGGAGATCACCCGGCGCGACCTGGCCAAACTGGGCGAAGGCGGCCTGTGCATGGAGTGCAAGAGCTGCACGTATCCCAAGTGCCCCTTCGGAAAATAGCGCCCGGACGGTACCCCGATCACGAGCGAAACCGGGAAGGCGCGGGCCTTCCCGGTTTTTCCGTTTCCGGCGTTTGCCGCTGCCGCCCCCACCCTTGACGCGCCCGGCAAGCCCCCCGATACTCCCCCCATGAGCCGTACCCCACGCCATGCCGCCGTCCGCTTCTGGCGCGACCCGGACCTGCCCGGAGTGGAGGTGCGCCGGTCGAGCTACAACGAGGAAACCTTCCGCCGCCACACCCACGCCGCGTATTCCATCGGGCTCATGGACGGCGGGGCCGCCTCGTTCATGCTGGAAGGCGCGCCGCACCGGGCCGTGGCCGGGCAACTGGTGCTCATCGAACCGGGCCGGGTGCATGCCTGCAACCCCGACCGCGACACCTTCTTCGCCTACCGCATGTTCTACGTGGACCCGGACTGGCTGGCGGAACCGGCGGCAACCGCCGAGACCCCGGAAGCTCCCGCCGCTTCCGGCCCGTCAGGCCCGTCAGGCCCGTCAGGCCAGTCTGGGCAATCCGGCCAGTCCGGCCAGTCCGGCGAACCCGGTAACTCCGAAAGCTGCGCCCGCCCGGCTTTGCCGCCCCGCTTCCGCTCGCCGGTGGTGGACTGCGCGCAGACCACGGCCGCGTGGTCGGCCCTGTACGACGCGGTGACGCGCGGCGGTTCGGTGCTGGAAAAGCAGTCGCTGCTGGTGCAGGCGGCGGAACTGCTGCTGGCCCGCCACTGCCTGCCCGCTTCCGGCACCGGCCCCGCCCCCGGCGCAGCCCTTGCCACGGACCACGCCACGGACCCCGCCCCAGCCCTTGCCGATATCCCCTTGCCGTCCCGGCCCGCCGCAGCCGCGAACCCGCCGGACCCCGCCGAGGCGGTGGAGGCGGTGCGCCGCCACCTGCGCGGCCACGTGGCCGACCCGGTACGGCTGGACGACCTGGCCCGGCTGGCCGGACGCAGCCGCTGCCACCTGCTGCGCATGTTCCAGCAGGCCACGGGCCTGCCCCCGCACGCCTACCAGACCCAACTCCGCGTGGACGCGGCACGACGCCTGCTGGCCGCCGGGCATTCCATCAGCCACGTGGCGGCGGAAACCGGCTTTTCCGACCAGAGCCACTTTTCGCGCGTGTTCCGCGACCTGACCGGGGCCACCCCCCGCCAGTACCAGCAGGGCGGGGCCGGGGCGCACCCGTCCGGAGAAACCGCCGACGACGCTTGACGCCACGCCGGTTCGCATTCCTGCGCGCCCTTCTGCACCCCTCCGCCGCAAAATCCTTCCATACGCCAGCACCACCCAATGCTAATGGATGATCCGGCGTGCCGCATGCCGCCAACCGTCATCCACCGACGCGAGATGCCCGCCATCCGGACCATCCGGACCATCGGGGCCACCAGGACCATTCGGGGCCGCGCCTGCTGCGCATGGCCGCCCCGCCGGGCGACGCATTCCGCACCCCCATGGGAGATTTTGCATGAACCTCGATTCCACCAAGTTCGCCATCATACTCGACGGTGGCCTGCCGGGCGGCGTGGCCGCCAATGCCGCCGCCGTGCTGTCCCTGTCCGTGGGCCGCGCCTTTCCGGAAATCGTGGGCCCCGCCGTCACCGACGGCGACGGGGACGAGCACCCCGGCATCACCCAGTTGCCCATCCCCGTGCTGCGCGCCGCGCCCGAGGCGCTACCCGAACTGCGCCGCAAGGCCGCCGCGCGCGGGCTGTACTGCGTGGGCTTCACCCACACGGCGCGCACCGCGCGCAGCTACGACGCCTACATGCAGCGCATGGCCGCCACCGCCCACGACGACCTGGGTTTCGTGGGCATCGCCATCGTGGGAGAACGCGGTGCCGTGGACGGCCTGTGCGGCGCGCTGCCCATGCTGCGCTGACCTCGCTGCACTGGCCTCGCTGCACTGGCCGCCCCGCTCCGCCACCTCCGGACGTCTTTCCGGCTGTACGCTTCCAGCACCTTGGGCAGCTTTTCTGCGGCAAGCGGCCATCACGCACCCCCCGCCTGTCACCACGCCCACGCCAGCAGCACTGCCAGCACGAGCACCACAAAACTCACCACGACCAAGGCTGCCACCACGGGCGCACCGGTGCCGTCATCGCTCATGACAGGTTGCACAACGCAGCCCGCAGGCTGTCCCGGCATGCGCTCACCGCTTCCCCGCGTTCGGTGACCGCTTTCCACAAACGCTTCCGACTTCCCCTGCATGGCGACAGCGCACCGGACGGGCGGTGCCCATCCACGTGAACGAGGCCGGTAATCCTGCAATATGCCATCGTCATCACGCCACCTTTCCTTCTTCATGCGTGGCGTCCTGCGCCATGTTGCGAGGGTCGAACAGATACCGCTCCGGCACACCGGCAGCCCGCAGGGCGTCCAGCACCCGCTTTGAGTGCGAATGCCCCTGGATCACCCGAAGGACTGCCTGATGGGATATGCCGAGACTTTCCGCGACCCGCCTGGCGTTGGTGTTGTTGAGATCCAACGCCTCGCGGATCCGGAAGCGCATCCGCCCCCGCCGCGCCCCACAAAGCTGCCGCTGCTCCAGATTCATCACATTTCCTCCTCCGGCATTTTCCTGTGCTTGGAGCCTGCTTCCCTTGCAGGCACGCCCGGCCGTAGTCCCGCAGTTTCCTGTCCTCGCCGGTCATCACGTCCAACCCCATCGTGCGCAGAATCACACGCAGAGGCCCGGCGTCTCCGGTTCCGAAACAGGCAGACCGTCCAGTCCATACGAGGTTGCTGCCGTTGACCCATGGCACCGGGGCGGGTAGGTTGGACCTGCTAGGATTGTGTGCAACCTCTCGCAAGTCAATAATAGCTCACATGGAGCACGGAATCAAGCCAAAAACAGCTCAAAAGCTAAAAACGGTTTCTTTCCGGATTAACATGCCAACTCCGCAGATTGGCTTGCGATTGGGCGCAAAACCTCATGCAACACTTCTTCAGGTGGAACATTTGCGCCATGAGTAGCTTCCAGGAACGGCTCAAGGATCTGCGCGGGCAGACTAGCCAGGCCAAATTCGCAGAGATGATTGGGGTGCCTCAAACCACTCTTGGCAGATATGAACGGGGCGAGTCTCAACCGGATGTGGAGTTTGCGAGCCATGTTTGTCTTGCTCTCGGCATAAATCCCAATTGGCTATTGTTGGGTATTGGCCCCATACGGCAAGAGCACCAGCCCGAAACGGCAGCAAAGAAGACACCGGCCGCGTCCGAAACGCTCGTCTGCGCCGACTGCGAACTGATCATGGTGCCGATGGTTGAAGCCCGGCTCTCTGCGGGGAGCGATTCTTTCGAGGTGGGAGAGAACGTGGGGCGGCGCTATGCCTTCCGCACCGACTTCCTGCTGCGCAAGGGCTCGCCGTCAAGCATGGTGCTCATGCGCGTCGATGGCGACAGCATGGAACCCTACGTCCTGAATGGCGACGCGGTGCTGATCGACCAGAGCCAGCGCGAGACGCGCCCGGGCAAGATCTACGCCGTGGGCGTCGAAGACATGGTGTACCTCAAGGTCGTGAACGCCGCGCCCGGCAAACTCGTGCTCACCAGCCACAACGCGGCCTATCCGCCGCTGGAGGTCGATGCGCGCGGCGACCTCGCCGGTGGTGTCCGCATCATCGGCCGGGCAGTGTGGGTCGGCCGCGAATTGAATTGACCCGTTGCGGCACAAGACGTGAAAACGCCCCGGAAATGTGCGCTGTTTTCTGCGCAAACTCCGGGGCATCTCGTTCTCAAGTCCGGCGGCAATGGCAGCCGCTGACGGGCTGTTGTCCCTAACCCATCGCCAGGTCCGCCACCACAGGGCGTCGTTGCCAGTTTTTCCGCGTCGTTCCTGCACCCTTCCCGCATTTTACTGATTCGTTCCAGGCCCAACGCCCTTTCTCATCCGTCTAGCCCCCCTATCCGGCGCACACCGGACCGTGGGGCGGCGGTGCAAGCCCCGCCCACCAGCCTCTTTCTCCACCCCCGCCGTACACCCCAAGGGCCGGACCTGTTCCGGCCCTTTGCCGTTTCCGGGCCGAACCCGAAGCCGTACCCCCGGACCGCGCCCGCCGCCTCCATTGCCCCGCCGCCGCTCTCCTGCCTTCCACCCGCCCCCCTGTTTCCGCCTGCCGTCCGCCCCGCCTCCCATCTCTCCGTAAAGCCGCCTTTACATCTCTTTCCGTCTCTTGATGGGCATTCCGGCCTGCCGTTTCCGTACATACCGGTAACAGGTCCTTCACACCTCAGCACGGAAGTTCAGCCCATGAGACAGCAACGGCACCGCACAACGGTGCTCCATTCCATCGAGGAAGGACTGTGCACGGACGATTCGCCATGTCCCGGCGTGAACATGATCGCCTGCTACCTGGAAAAATCGGCCACTCCAGCCGAACGAAGGCGTCTTGAATCGCACTTCGCATCGTGCAGGTCATGCAGGGCAGACCTTCTTGAACTGCGCAAGATCATGAAGGCTCCGGAAGTGAAGACACCGTTCGAGGCCGTGGAGGCGGCGCTGGCCCTCTCCACCCGGCACGACACGGGACATGCCACTGAACTGGGCACGGAACAGGGCACGGAGGACAGCAATGACCACTATCTCATCCTTGTATAGCGCCACCAGCGCGTCGTCTTCCAGTAGCAGCAGCGGGACCACGCTGGATTCCGACGCCTTCCTGCAACTGCTCATCGCGGAGTTGCAGAACCAGGACCCCACCAATCCCACCGACTCCACCGAGATGATCAACCAGATCGCCTCGTTCTCCACGGTGGAACAGCTGTCGGCCCTCAACGACACGGCCACGTCCATCTACGACTCGCTCACCGCCATGAGCCTGAACTCCGCCGTGAGCTTCATCGGGCAGTCCGTGCTGGCCGAAGGCGACGACATCTCCAAGACCAGCGACGGAACCACCGCCGTCAGCTTCACGCTGGAGTCGGACGCGGAAAGCCTGACCGCGCACGTCTACAACTCCAGCGGCACCATCATCAATTCCATCTCCCTCGGCGCCACGGACAGCGGCACCTACACCTTCACCTGGGACGGCACCAGCTACACCGGCGCCGAAGTGGCCAACGGCACCTACAGCGTGGTGTTCGAAGCCTACGACGAGGACGGCGACAGCCTGGAGGTCTCCACCATGGTGGCGGGCACGGTCTCCGGCGTCTCGGTGGAGAACGGCACTACGGTGCTCACCCTGTCCGACGGCCGCACGGTGAACCTCGAAGACGTCTACAGCGTCGTCTCCTCCGACGCATAACAACCAGCACGCGCACTGTCGCGGGAGCACGCCATGGGCCTTTCATCCTCCATGTATGCCAGCGTCTCGGGGCTGCTGAGCACCGCCGAGTCCATCAGCGTCATCGGCAACAACCTCGCCAACTCCAGCACCACGGGCTACAAGTCCATGTCCATGCTGTTCGAGGACGTGTTCTATTCCTCCATCACCACGTCCGGCGGCATCGACCAGATCGGCAACGGGTCGGCCATCTCGGCCATTTCCACGAACTTTTCGCAGGGCTCGTACCAGGACACCTCCGAGGCCATGAACATGGCCATCGCGGGGGAAGGGTACTTCATCGTGGAGGACCCGCAGAACGCGGGCCAAATCTACTACACCCGCGCGGGCGACTTCACTTTCGACGCCGAAGGGTACCTGACGAACTCGTCCGGCTACCAGGTGCAGGGCTGGGCCGTGGACCCGGACACCGCCAGTTCCAGCGACCCGCAGACCACCGGAGCCCTCGGCGACATCCAGCTGAAAAGCCGCACCTCACCCGCGTCCGCCACCACCAACGTCACCCTGGCGGTGAACCTGGATTCCGACGGCGAGGACAACTCCACCTCCACCACCGACCCGTACTTCTCGTTGCTCACCGAATGGGACGGCAGCGCCGACGATCCGCTGGGCACCACCAAGTACGAGTACCAGACCACCATTACCGTGTACGACGAGGCCGGTTCCGCCCACGAGCTGACCGTGTACTTCGACAAGGTGGAGGACGGAACCACCGGCACCACCACCTGGGAATACATCGTCACCATGGACCCCGGTGAGGACGTGCGCACCATCAACGGCCAGAGCGTGGCCGGCACTTCGGCCGCCGGGCTGCTGATGGCGGGCACGCTGACCTTCGACGCCACCGGCGCGCTGGTCTCGCAGACGGCCTTCACGCTCGACTCCACCGCCAGCGGCGACCTGACCGACCTTTCCAACTGGACCCTGGCCGACCTTTCCACCAGCGGCCTGCCGGTATTCACCTGCAACTTCTCCGGCTCGGCCAACGCCAGCACCACCGACGAGGCGGACGCCATCCAGATCGAACTGGACTTCGGCCTGTCGGCCAAGTCCATCACCGATGGCTGGGACACCACCGTCACCAGCGCGGCGGACATCGGCACGGACAGTTCGCTGCTGTTCGGCTTCACCTCCACGGCCTACGACACCGACCGCTCCACCAGCCACGATTCGGCCAGCAGCACCGACAACTCCAGCCAGAACGGCTACGCCACCGGCTACCTGACCAGCTACTACGTGGACGAGGGCGGGGTGATCTACGGCACCTACTCCAACGGCCAGACCCAGGCGCTGTTCATCGTGGCCCTGGCCAGCTTCGACAACGACCAGGGCCTGCAACTGGAAGGCGGCAACCTGTACTCCGCCACCACCGAATCGGGCACGGCCAACATCGGCAGGGCAGGGCAGGGCATCTACGGCAGCATCTACGGGGAAAAGCTGGAGGAATCCAACGTGGACGTGTCCACCGAGATGGTCGACCTCATCGTGATGCAGCGCGCCTACCAGGCCAACAGCAAGGTCATCACCACCGTGGACGAGATGCTTCAGACCGCTCTTGGCCTGAAGCGCTAGGGACTGTTTCCAAATTGTCCTTTCGCCCGTTGGCTTTGGAAACAACCCCTGGCGCAGCCGGGGCGCGCGGGGTTCGTCGGCCCCGCGCGCCCGCCTCCCGGTCCCGCCGCAACGCACGGGTCTGCCCGTAAGGACGCGCCATGTCCTCGCTCAGTTCCATTTTCAACATCGGTGCCAGCGCGCTTTCCAACGCGCAGATCGGCATATCGGTGACCAGCAACAACCTGTCCAATGCCGACGTGGAAGGCTACTCGCGCCAGACGGTGCAGTACACCACGGGGCCCACGGTCAGCAGCGGCGGGTACACCTACGGGTCGGGCGCCACGGTGTCGGAGATCACCCGGCATTTCAGCTACACCGTGGAGTCGCAGTACCTGACGTACAGTTCCCAGGCGTCCATGTGGGAAACCATCACCTCCACCCTCTCGTCCATGGAAACGCTGTTCGACGACAGCGACGACGAGGGCTACGACCTGTCCACCGCCCTGGACGCCTTCTGGACCAGCCTCGACGCCCTGGCCGCCGATCCGGAAAGCGAGGCCGCCCGCACCGAACTGACCGGCTATGCGGAAACGCTGACCACGCTGCTCAATTCCACCAGCGCCAGCCTGGAGGCGGTGCAGACCAGCCTGAATTCGCAGATCGAACAGCAGGTGGACGACATCAACGACCTGCTGGACACCCTGGCCGACCTCAACTCGCAACTGGCCGGAGACCCGGAAAACGCCACCCTGCTGGACAGCCAGGCCACCGCCCTGCGCGACCTCGCCACCTACATCGACCTTTCGGTGGTCTACAACGACGACGGCCAGGCCACCGTGTACACCAGTTCCGGCCAGACCCTGGTGCAGGGCGACGTGACCTACAAGCTGGCCTACGAGGGGCCGCAGGCCACCCAGTCGCTGACCTCCGCTTCCACCTTCGACGGGCAGATCTACTTCGAGGGCGAAAGCAGCAACGAGATCACCCTGGAATTCGTCACGTCGGGCACGACCGACGGAGCGGCCGGGGCGGCCACCTACAAGGTCTCGCTGGACGGCGGGGAAACCTGGCTCACCGACGATTCCGGCAACACCCTGCTGTTCACCGCGTCGGGCGCGGACGACAAGGTGACCGTGGCCGGGGTGTCCATCTGGTTCGGCTCGTCCACCGATTCCGGCGCGGCCGCCAGCGGCAACCTGGCCGTGGGCGACGACTTCACCGTCATGGCGAAATCCGGGGTGTACTGGTACCAGACCACCTCCGGAAAGGTGAACGTCACCCCCATCGATGTCACCGACTCGGACAGCAACAACCACCTTTCCGGCGGCAGCCTGGCCGGGCTGCTGGCCACCCGCGACCAGTACGTGGGCAGCTACCTGGAAACACTGGACGCCCTGGCCGAAGAACTGGCCTGGCAGGTCAACTACGTGCACAGCCAGGGCGCGGGGCTGGCCAACTTCTCGTCCGCCACGTCCGAAAACTCCGTGGGCGACGCCACCGAGGCCCTCTCGGACAGCAGCCTGACCTACGCCGACCGGCTGACCACGGGCACCCTGTCCATCTCGGTGTACGACGACGCCACCGGAGAGGTGTCCACGCTGTCGTCCATCGCCATCGATCCCACGTCCGACAGCCTGCAGGACGTGGCCGACGCCCTCAACACCACCTTTTCGGGCCTGCTCACGGCCAGCATCAGCAACGGGCAACTCACCATCGCGGCGGCGGACGGCCATTCGTTCCAGTTCGCGGGCGACACCTCGGGCCTGCTCGCGGCGCTGGGGATCAACACCTTCTTCTCGGGTGACGACGCCGGAAGCATCTCGGTGTCCGACTCGGTGCTGAACGACCCCAACCGGGTCAACGCCGCCGCCGTGGACGCCTCGGGCGAGGTGCTTTCCGGCGACTCCACCTGCGCCAACAACCTGGCCGCACTGGCGGACACCAAGGTGACCCTGGACCTGGCCGGAGGCTCCACCTCCAAGACCCTGAGCAAGCAACTGGCCGCGCTGGCCTCCACCGTGGGCACCGACGTGGACACCTCCGCCCGCAAGTACACCTACTACAGCACCCTGGCCGACAACGCCGACGACCTGCAACAGTCCATATCCGGCGTGAACACCGACGAAGAACTGATCAACCTCACCAAGTACCAGCAGGCGTACAGCATCGCCGCGCAACTCATCCAGGTGGCCAACGAGATGTTTGAAACCGTTCTTTCGTTGCGGGACTAGGCGGATACGCCCCGCCCTGCCCCCCCAGGAGCCCGCCATGCGCATCTCCACCAGCATGACCTACGCCAACTCGCTGAAATACATGACCCGGCTGCAATCGGACATCAACCGGCTGACCATCCAGATGGCCACCCAGCAGCGCATCAACTGCCCGTCGGACGACCCCTACGGCACCGAGGTGGCGCTGACCAATTCCACGCTGATCAGCCAACTGACCCAATACCAGAGCAACGTGGACACGGCCAAGGGCTGGCTCTCGCTGGCCGACGACACCCTGGGCGACGCCAGCACCGTGATCACCAGCCTCATCGAACTGGCCGAGCAGGCGGCCAACGGCACGCTCACCGAGGCCAACCGCGAGGCCATCGCGGAAGAGGCGCGCGGCCTGTACGAACAGCTGATCACCTACGCCAACACCCAGTACAACGGGCAATCCATCTTCGCCGGACGCGATTCCGGGGGCACGGCCTACACCCTGGGCCTGGGGGCCACGGTGACCGGGGCCACCCTGTCTTCGGGCGCCGGGTCCGCCGTACTCTCCCCCGTACTGGCCGTGGACGGCGAGGCGGACCAGAGCATCCGCATCGAATTCACCGGCGACGGCACCGTGGGCACGGACGACATCACCTACCGCTATTCCACCGACGGCGGCGACACCTGGACCGAGGCCACCCTGGCCGCCGGAGAGACCACCCTGTCCTGCGACGGGGTGCAGGTGCACATGCAGGACGGCACCGGTGTCTCCGCCGTGTCCGGTGACGACACCGGCGCGGGCACGCGCATCACCGTGCGCCCGGCCGCCATCTACACCGGCGACGCGGACGACGGCGCAAAGGTGACGGCCCAGAGCAACACCGACGTCACCGCCACGCCCACCGGCACCTTCAGCAGTTCGGTGGTGGTGCGCATCGAGGGCGACACCACCGTGTCCGGCCCCGTATCGTACCGCTATTCCAGCGACGGCGGGCTCACCTGGTCCGACGTGAAGAGTTCGGACAACGGCACGCTGACCGTGCCCGGCGGCACCCTGGAGCTTTCGGCGGGCAGCGGCAGCGACCTTGCGGCGGGCGACACCTTCACCATCACCTCCGACTCCACCGACCTCACGGTGCGGGTGTCCACCTCCACCAGCATCGCCATCAACAGCTGCGGGCTGGACGTGTTCGGCGGGCTCTACAGCGCCGACGGCACCGGCTACTCCGGCACCGGCGACGACGACCTGTTCGAGGCCATCGGCCAGTTCATCGGCTACCTGGAGACCAACAACGAGGAAGGCATCGCCGAAAGCCTGGAGGCCATCACCGCCGGGCAGGCCAGGATGCTTTCCGCCGCCAGCGACATCGGCGCGCGCGAAATACGCCTGGAACACATCGAGACGGCCAACACCCTGCTCACCTCCACGGCCAAGAACGCCGTCAGCAACGTGGTGGACGCCGACACCACGGAACTGGCCACCGAACTCTCCAAGCTCACCACCATCTACGAGGCGGTGCTCAGCACGCAGTCCGCGGTCATGAAGCTGAGCCTGCTCGATTACCTCTGATCCGGCTCCCGCCCGGCTTCAGCCCCCCGCGCGCCCCGCGCTCCCCGCTCTCACGGAGGCCCTCATGTCCGAATACTGGTCCGGCTCCATCACCTTCACCGGCCTGAACACCGGCACCGACTGGGACGAGATCATCGAGGCCCAGATGGCCGTGGAGGAATACCGCTACAACAGCATGCTTGCGGCACAGTCGGACTACGAGGCCAGGCTGGCCGCGGTGCAGGACCTGGAAACCCAGATGACCACGCTGTACCAGACCCTGCAAAACTACAGCGACGTGTCCGACTTTCTTGCCAAGGGGGCCACCTCTTCCGACGAGACCTGCGTCACCGTCACCGCCGACAACGACGCCGAAGAAGGCTCGCACACCGTGGTGGTCAACCAGTTGGCCAAGAACGACATCTGGAGCAGCGACGACGGCTACGCCTCCACCGACACGGTGATCACCGACACCGACCAGACCTTCTCGTTCACCTACGGCGACGAGACGTACACCATCGACGTGCCGGGCGGCACCACCCTTTCGGAGTTCGCCAGCCTCATCAACAACGCCAGCGGCAACAACGACGACGTCCGCGCCGGCATCATCAACGAAGGCAGCGCGTACCACCTGCAGATACGCGGCATGGACCTTGGCGCGGACAACACCGTGACCATCAACGATACCGGCTTCGACGCCATGGGGCCGGACGCCTTCACCAACACCCAGAAGGCCCAGAACGCCCAGATCAAGGTGGACGGCTTTCCCGCCGCCGCCGACGAGTGGATCGAGCGCTCCACCAACACCATCGACGACGTCATCGACGGGGTGACCCTGCAACTCAAGAAGGCCACCGGCAGCGACGGCGTGAACGTGGACGTCACGCTGGACAGCGACGCCATGGTCGAGGCCATCGAAACGGTGGTGGAGAGCATCAACACCATCCTGCAACTGCTCATGGACCTGCGCAGCCAGGGCACGGTGTCGTCGTCGGTGTCCACGGCCACGGCGTCCGACGATGATGACGACGACGATGACGACGATTCCACGGCCGCTTCGGTGCTGGCCAGCAACTACGGCATCAAGCTGGTGCAGAGCAGCCTGAAGAGCATCCTGTCCACCAAGGGGCTGGGCTTCTCCTACTACAACTCCACCGACGAAACGGGCGACCTGTTCACCAGCCTGTCCACCATCGGCATCTCCACCGACGCCGACGAGGATTCGGAAACCTTCGGCCTGCTGGTCATCGACTACGACGAACTGGAAGCGGCCATAAAGAAAGACCCGCAGGCCGTGGCCGAACTGCTGTCGGCCGACGTTGCGGGCAGCACCGATTCCGGCGACTTTTCCTTCGACAGCGCCATCTCGGGCACCACCAAGGCCGGCGAGTACGACGTGTCGTACCGCATCGAGAACGGGGAGATCGTGGAGGCGTACATCAACGGCAACGCCGCCTCCATCTCGGGCTGGACCATCACCGGCGCCTCGGGCGAGGACGAGCAGGGCCTGGCCATCAGCGTGGACAACACCTCCGACGGCGCCTACACCGGCGCCGTGTACCTGAAGCAGGGCAAGATCGGGCAGCTCGTCGACACCCTGGAGGACATGACCAGCAGCGAAGGCACCCTCCAGATCATGGAGGACAGCTTCCAGGACATCCTGGACCAGTACGCGCAGTCCATCTCGCGCGAGGAGGAACGGCTGAGCCTGGTGGAAAGCCGCCTGCGCACCCGCTATTCCAACCTGGAAACCCTGCTCACCAGCTACGACAACCTGTCGTCCACCATCGAATCGCTGCTTGCCTCGCTGGACAGCGACTAGCCCGGCCCAGCCCGCATGCCGCAAGGGCCATGCGAAAGGGGAAACACCACATCCGGGCGTTTCCCCTTTCGTAGTTTGCGCGCCTGCCTGTTCGGATCCCGCTCCGTACGGCGCACGCAGAAGGGGCCGGACGTAAGCCCGGCCCCTTGCCGTCGGTGTGTCCGCCCGTCGTTCCCCTCCACCCTCGGGCAGCGGCCCTGTTCCGGCTCGCTCCCCGAAGGGGTCCGGCTAGCCGCTGATCAGCGAAAGCGCCATCTGCGGCAGCGAGTTGGCCTGCGACAGCATGGCCACGGCGGTCTGCGCCAGCACCTGCTGCTTGGTGTACTCGGTCATTTCCAGCGAGACGTCCACGTCCGAGATGCGCGATTCCGCGGCGGACAGGTTTTCGGACTGGGTCTCAAGGTTGGTGATGGTGGCTTCCAGCCGGTTCTGCATGGCGCCCAGCGAGGCGCGGATCTGGTCCTTGGAGATGATGGCGTTGTCGATGGCGGTCAGGGCGTCCTGGGCCGCCTGCTGGGTGGAGATGCTCGCCCCGTTGCCGGAGGCGGAACTGCCGAGGCCCAGCGCCTTGGCCGACACCGCGCCGATGCGGATGTTGTAGTAGTCCTGCGCGCTGTCGTTGCCCGAGCCGAAGTGGATGTGCAACTGCCCCGTGGATTGCAGGCCGGAGCCGTCGTAGGTCGATCCGGACAGGTTGCCGTTCAGCAGCATGATGCCGTTGAAGTCGGTGGCGCTGGCGATTCGGGTGATTTCCGAGGCCATGGCCTGGTATTCGGAATCGATGATCAGGCGCTGATCCGAGTTGTAGGTGCCGGTGGCGGCCTGTTCCGCCAGTTCCTTCATGCGGATGAGCTTTTCGTCGATGGTTTCCATGGCGCCGTCGGCGGTCTGGATCAGCGAGATGGCGTCGTTGGCGTTGCGCACGCCCTGGTTCAGCGCAGTGATGTCCGAACGCATCAGTTCGCGGATGGCAAGACCGGCGGCGTCGTCCGCAGCGGAGTTGATGCGCAGGCCGGAAGACAGGCGCTGGGTGGACTTTTCGAGCTTGTTGTAGGTTGCGTTCAGCGTATTGGCTGTGGTGAGCGCCGTAAAGTTGTTGTTGACGACGAGAGACATGATGTTTCCTCCATGAAAAATACACTATCCTTGTGTGCCTCTGCCATGCATGCAGCGCATGCTTGTTGGCCTTATCGACATCGCAACGCCACGCTCTTAATTTTCATATTTCCATAACCACTCGCAAAGTCACGAAATTAACGTTCATAACAGTATCTTTGCATTACTTTGCGTTGCTTGTGGCGTCTGCCTTTGGCACAAGAAAAAGGCCCGGAAGGTTCCGGGCCTTTGCGTTGCGCGGCGCGCATCACAGGCAGAAGTGGTGGCGCAACCGCGCAAGGGCGTTCTGCTTCAGACTGCGCACGGTCTTGGGATGGATGTCCAGCGTGCGCGCCACTTCATCGGTATCGAGGTCGTCCTGGAACAGCAGCCGCAGCACCGTGCTCTGCCGCCTGCTCAGCAGGCCGGGGGGCAGGTCCAGTTCGCCACGGTCGTCGGAAACCGGGGCCTCGGCCCACAGCCGTCCGGCCAGTTCGTCCTCAACGTCATGGCCGTCATAGGCATCGTGGGCGTCATGGTGGGGATAGGGCACGTGGCGCGCCAGCCGTTCGGTGCGGCGCGCGCGCAGGCAGTCCAGCGCGGTGGAGCGCGCCACCACGGTAAGCCAGGTGGACAGGCCCGCCCGGGCGGGATCGTAGGTGGACAACAGATGGAACCCGTCGCCGACGAGACGGCAGAACACCTCCTGCGTCACGTCCTGCGCATCGAGTCCGGCGGCGTCCCCGCCGTTCCACTGAAGGGTGTAGTGCACGGCCTTGTGGATCACCGGGGCGTAGGCGGACACGAAACGGCGCCATGCCTTTCCGTCGCCGGTCATGCATGCCGTTATGTCCGTAGCGGTTCCTGTATTGGCTTCCATCTTCATCTCCAGTCGTGCGTTCTGTGGAGCCGGAATTGCGGCAACCGGGTCCATGCACCACGCCGGAAATTGTGGAAAAGCCAAACCCCGCGCATCGCGGGCTGTCATCATGTATACGCGCGGCCATCCGCATTGTCCGTTCAGAACGGGTAGTGTTTCGAAAACATCGGACACACTAGTTTACATTGTTTTACACTAACGGAAATCATTAGGGCGTGATTCTTGCAGTATACCGGTCGCAAGCGGCAACCGGGTAATATGTGCCACCGCCCAGAGGGTGACATCATGGAACGAGTCCTGTTGATCGACGACGACAAGGAACTCTGCGCATTACTGACCGAATATCTCGCTCCCGAAGGGCTTGCCGTGGACCCCTGCCATACCGGTGGCCAGGGGCTGGCACGCGCGTTGTCGGGCGACTACGACGCGGCCCTGCTGGACGTGGCCCTGCCCGACACCAGCGGCTTCGACGTGCTCGGCACCATCCGTTCCCGTTCGGCCCTGCCCGTGCTCATGCTGACCGGGCGCGGCGACGACGTGGACCGCATCGTGGGGCTGGAGATGGGCGCGGACGACTACGTCCCCAAACCTTTCGTGCCACGCGAACTGCTGGCGCGCCTGCGCGCCGTGCTGCGCCGCACCCGCGTCCACGGGATGGGGGGGATGGGGGGAACCGGGGGGACGGCAGGGACGGCGGCGGGCGCGGCCGGGCCGGGCTTCATTGGCGGCGTGGGACCGTACCGCAAGCGCAACCTGACCTTCGGGGGCATCACCGTGGACCGTTCGGCCCGCACGGCCCTGCGCGACGGCGCCCCCCTGCCCCTGACCCCCGTGGAATACGCCATCCTGGTGCTGCTGCTGGAGGCCGAAGGCGGCACGGTGGCGCGCGAGGACATCTCGCGCGGGGTGCTGGGGCGCGACATCCTGCCCTTCGACCGGTCCATAGACGTGCACGTCAGCAACCTGCGCAAGAAGCTGGGCCCCTGCGACGACGGCCAGCCGCGCGTGGGCACGGTGCGCGGGGTGGGCTACTATTTCCGCGTCTCGCCCACGGAATCCACCTTCGGCGGGCAGGATGCGGAGGAACCGCGCCTCGGGGCGGGGCATGAGAACGTGGCCCGTTAGGCTGGTGGTGCTGCTGCTGGTGGGCTGCGGCATCTTCACCCTGGGCACCTTCGTCCGCATCCGGCTGGAAGACCGCCCCAAGCGCGGCCCCTTCGAGATGAACGCCGTGCTGCTGGACCTGCTGGGCGAGCGCATCTCGGAGTACATGGCCGAAGGGCGCACGGAGAAATTGGACGCCCTGCTGGACACACTGCGCAGGCGCGGCGTGCATGTCGTGGTGCACGACGCCGGATTGCAGCCCCTGGCCGACAACGGCCCGGTTCCGCCGGTTCCGTCGGTTCCGCCGATGCCCTTCGGTCCGCCGCCCCGCCCCAATGGAAAGGACGGAAGGGGTGAAACGGGCGGGGAGGACGGCGGCAACGCCGGGAGAGGCCCCGCCGTCACGGGCAATTCCGGCTCCCCCGGCTCGGAGGCCTTCGCACCCGGTACGCCCGGCGTTGCCGGACATCCTTCCGCACCCCCCGGCCAGCCCATGGGGCCGCCTCCGCGTCCCTCCTGGCCGCAACGCGTCCTGGCCGCCCTGGAAGGGCGCACCCCGCCTCCGGGTTCCCTCGCGGGACCGCCCCCGGCGCCCGCGCGGCAGTCGCCGGAAACCGAGGCCGCCGTGCAGGCCGAAGCCCGCCAACAGGCCGAGGAGGCGCGCGACACGGGCGCCACCCAGGTCGATTTCCCCCCGCCGTTCACCTTCCGGCCGGTGATCCTCATGGCCGACCCCATCGACCTGCCCGGCGGCGAACACGGCGTGCTCACCCTGCGCAAGGACATGCCCACCCCGCCGGACATGCGCCTGCCGCCCTTCGTGCTGCCCCTGGCCCTGGCCATGGTGCTGGCGGGCGGCGTGCTGCACCTGCTGCTGCGCCAGACCAGCCGCCCCATCGGCGAGGTGGGCAGCGCGCTGCAACGCTTCGCGCGGGGGGACCTGCACGTGCGCGTCAACGGCAGCGTGGCCTCGCATGGCACGGAGCTTGCGCACCTTGCCAACGATTTCAATACCATGGCCGAACGCACGGAAGAACTGCTGCAAACCCAGCGCCGCCTGCTGCACGAGGTGTCGCACGAGATGCGTTCGCCCCTTTCACGCGTGGCGCTGGCGCTGGAAATGGCCTCGCGCACCGTCTCTCCGGAATCGCAGCGCTTTCTGGAACGCATCCGCCGCGACGCCGAGCGCCTTTCTGCCCTCAGTTCGCACCTGCTGGCCACGGGGCATCTGGACCACCAGAAGGAGGACGCCCCGCCCGCGTGGTTCGACCTGGAAGCGATGCTGACGCAATTGGCGGACGAGACCGACTTCCAGGCCCGCGCCGACCGCAAGCGGGTGGTGCTGCACGTGGACGGGCCGTGCGCGCCCTTTCACGGCATGCGCGAAATGCTGTACGGCGCGCTGGACAACGTGGTGCAGAACGCCCTGAAGTTCTCGCCGCCGGGCAGCCGGGTGGATGTATCCCTGTCGACCGGGGCAGCGATGGTCGGGCCGGAACGGCCCGGCTGCGCCACCGTGCGTTCCGCCTGCCCCCATCCGGAGCGCCACGCCGTGATCTGCGTGCAGGACCAGGGGCCGGGCGTGCCCGAGGCCGACCTTCCCCTGCTCTTCATGCCGTTCTTCCGGGCGGGCAACGCCCCGCGCGGCTCGGGCACCGGGCTTGGCCTGGCCATCGCCCAGCGCGCCGTGGAACTGCACGGCGGCTCCATAGCGGCCGAAAACCTGCCCCAGGGCGGGTTGCGGGTCACCATCCGCCTGCCCGCGTAGAGGCAGCCATCCCGCCACATCTTCACCCCTTGTCGCCACCCTTTCCGCCCGGAAAACGAACCGCCCCGCACGGCAACGTGCGGGGCGGGCAAAGCCGGGCAAATTTTGCCGGGCGGCTTCTTTACAGTTCTTTACTGGGTCGAAACTGCCCATAGCGGGTCGCCGTTCCCCGTCGCGGCCGGTTCCGCGCCCTCCGGAGCTTGCCAGCCGCCGCCCAGCGCCCGGTACAGGGTGATGGCGCGGGTGGCCAGCACCGCCCGCGCCTGCACGTGGGTCAGGGCGGCGGTGGACAGTTCGCGCTCGGCGTCGGCCACGTCCAGAAAGTCGGTCAGCCCGGCCCGGTAGCGGTCCCAGGCCAGGGTCAGGGCGGTGCGGTCGGCCTCCAGCACGGCGGCCAGGTCTGGCAGCCTGCGCTGCTGGCGGTCCACGGCGTACAGGGCCGCTTCCGCCTCCTCCACCGCCGTGCGGGCCGTGGACAGGTAGGTCAGCGCGGCCTGCTCGCGTTTGGCGTCGGCCTGCTCGATGCGCGCGGTGGTGGCCCCGGAATCGAACAGGGTCAACCCCAGCGCCGGGGCCACCGACCACACCCCGCTGCCCGAGGACAGCAGCCTGTTCATGGCGGACGCCTGCGAGCCCAGCGCCGCCGACAGGCTGAGCGTGGGCCAGCGTTCCGCCGTGGTGGCGGCCAGGTCCGCCGCCGCCGCGGCCAGGCTGCGCTCCGCCGCGCGGATGTCCGGGCGGCGCAGCAGCAGGTCGGCGGGCAGGCCCACGGGCACCTGGCGCGCGGGCGCGGGAATGGGCGCGGTGCGTTCCAGCACCGGGCGCAATTCGCCGGGGGCGGCGTCCGCCAGGCGTTCCAGGCGGGCCAGGGCCGCCCAGGCGTTGTTCTCATAGTCGGCGGCGTCGGCCAGCGAGGAATGCCACAGCGCGGCGGCCTGGGCCACGTCGATGTCCCCCACAAGGCCGGCGTCGCGCCGGGCGGTGACCAGGGCCAGGGTTTCGGCCCGGCTGGCCGCGATGGTGCGGGTCAGGTCCAGTTCGTTCTGGGCCTGGCGCAGGGTCACGTACTGGGTGGCCACCTCGGCCAGCAGGGCGACCAAGGTGTCGCACCGGTCCTCTTCCGCCGCCTGGGCGTCGGCCACGCGCGCCTCGCGGGTGGCGCGCAGCCGCCCGAACAGGTCGATCTCCCAGGCCATGTCCAGTCCCGTGGCGTACACGTTGCCGTTGCGCGAACCGGTGGACTGCGCCTCGCCCGTTCCCGCGCGGCTGCGGGTGGCCGAGGCGGAGCCGGTGACCGTGGGGCCAAGGCCGGCCCCGGCCTCGCGCGCGGCGGCGCGGGCCTCGCGCACCTTTTCGGCGGCGATGCGCACGTCGAAGTTGGCGGTGGCAGCGCGGGCCAGCAGGCCGTCCAGCACCGGATCGCCGAAGCTGGTCCACCATCGGGCCAGGGTTGCGCCCGGATGCGGCGCCAGCGACAGCGGGGCGGACCGACCGGCGGCCGCCTCCGCGCTCCACGCGGCGGGCATGTCGGGCCGGGGGGCGACGGTCGCGGCCGCGCAGCCCGCAGCCAGCGCCGCGCACAGCAGGACGCACGGCAGCATGGCCGCACGCCGGGAACGGAACGGCGCGGTCATCCCCGCACCCCCGCGCCGGATCCGGCCTTGTTGCCGATGGGACGCGCACCGGCGTCGCGCACCGGCACCACCACCTCGGGAAGCTGCCCGTCATCAACGAACTGCCTGACGGGTACAAACGTCTTGGCAGGTGCGAACCGCCCGGCGGGTACGGACTGCGCATCCTTCCTCCCGTCCTTGCGGTCGCCGCCGCCCGTTGCCGCGTCGCGCCCGGTGTCGTCGAAATACACGTCCACCTGCTGGCCCACGTAGGCGGGCATGTCCCTGGCGTCGAAGGCGTACAGCACCTGCAAGACGCGGATGTCCACGCGTTCGGTGGTGTCGCCGGTCAGCGAGGTCTTGGGCAGCACGTAGGGCTCCACCCGAACGAAGCGCAGCGGCGCGGAAAGGTCGCGGTTGCCGCGCAGGAACACCGTGGCGGGCATGCCCGCGCGGTAGCGCCAGGCGATGTTCTCGTCGATGTCCACCCGCACGTGCAGCCGGGTGACGTCGCCCAGCATGACCAGCGGCGTGGAGAGCGCCCCGGCCGTGGCGTATTCGCCCTCGCTCACGTTGACCTGCAACACCGTGGCGTCCATGGGCGCGCGCACGCACAGCCGGTCCAGGTCCACCTCGATGGCCCGTGCGGCGGCCTCGGCCTGGGTCACGTCGGCCGTGGCGGAGGCCAACTCCGCGCGAGCCGTCTCTTCCGCGTAGCCGCGCTGGGCCGCCTCTTCCGCGCTCACGGCGCGGCCGTCGCGCAGGCTGCGCACCCGTGCGGCGTCGGCGCGGGCCTTTTCCAGGGCCACGCGCGCCTCGGCCACCTTGGCCCGGGCCACGGCCAGGGCGGCCTTCTGCTCGGCCAGCGCGGCCTTGCGCTCGCGGTCGTCCAGCCGGAACAGCAGGTCGCCCTTGCGCACCGCGTCGCCCACGGTGACGGGAATCTCCACGATGACCCCGGAGGTGGGCGTGGCCACGCCCACGTCGCGGCTGGCCGCCTCCACGATGCCGGAACCGCTGATGTACTTCTCATAGGGCGGCGCGGCCGGGTCGGCCACCGGGGGCACCGGGGCCGGGGGCGCGGACGCGCGCGAGGCGTACACGACGCCCGCCGCAAGGCCAGCCAGGGCCAGGGCGGGCAGGACGTAGGTCAGGATGATGTTGCGTCGCATGGTTGTCCCTGTATTGTTACGTGGCGGAGGAAGGTCCGGGGGAATGCCGGGCCGCGCCGGGCGTGCCCACGCGGGTCACCCGGCCGTCGTCCAGTTCCGCGATGCGGTCCGAAAAATCGAAGATGCGCGCGTCGTGGGTGACGATGACCAGCGCCCGGCCGTCCACGGTGCCCACCCGGCGCAGCAGTTCCATGACCCGTTGGCCGTTGGCGTGGTCCAGGGCGCTGGTGGGCTCGTCGCACACGATCAGCTGCGGCTCGTGCACCAGGGCGCGGGCGATGGCCACGCGCTGCTGCTGCCCGCCGGAAAGGTCGCCGGGCGCGGATTCCATCTTGTCGCCAAGGTCCACCAGGTCCAGCGCGGCTTCCGCCCTGCGCATGGCCTCGCGCACCGGCGCGCCGCAGATGCGCAACGGCACGGAAACGTTCTCCGCCGCCGTCAGCGCGGGGTTCAGGTTGTAGGCCTGGAACACGAAGCCGATGTTGCGGGCGCGAAAGGCCGCGCGCGGCCGGGGGGCCAGGGCGGTCATGTCCTGCCCCAGGATGCGGCATGCGCCGTCGGTGGGGTCCAGGATGCCCGCCATCACCGAGATCAGCGTGGTCTTGCCGCAGCCGGAGGGCCCCACCAGCATCAGCAGTTCGCCGCGCTGCACGGTCAGGTCCACGCCGCGCAGGGCGTGCACGGCGGTGGCCCCCTCGCCGTAGCGTTTCTCCAGCCCGGCGCAGACCACGGCGGGGCCGCCGGTCATGCCGGTGGGGGCGAAGGGTGCGAAGGCGGCGGCAGTGGCGGGCGCGACGCGCATGTTTCTGTCCTGCATGGATGCCGCCCCCTATTGCTTGAACACGATGGCCGGTTCCAGCCGCAGCACCTGGCGGATGCTCAGCACCGCCGAAACCAGGGTGATGGACAGCACCGCGCCCCCGCCCACCGCCAGGATGAGCGGGGAAAGGCGCATGCCCATGGGGTCGCCGGGCAGGTTGCCCATGATCATGGCCATGCCCACCCCCAGGCCGAATCCGGTGCCCGCCACCAGCAGCGCCTGCGACAGGATCATCAGCAGCAGGGTGCGGTCGTCGGCGCCCATGGCCTTCAGCACGCCGAAGTGGCGCAGCGCGTCCTGGGTGAAGTTGTGGAACATCAGCCCGGTGACCACCGCGCCGATGCAGAAGCTCATGAGGATGGTGGTGCCGAAGTGCATGATGATGGCCGTGCGCCTGATGAAATGCTGCAAGGTGCGCGCGCGGAAGTCGTCGGCGGTCAGGGCGGTCAGGCCCGTCTCCGACGCGATGCGCGCGGCAAGCCCGTGGTGGTCCTGCCCCTGCTGGGCCTTGACCAGCACGAAGGACAGCACCTTGCGCTCGCTCTTGTTGAACAGCTTGACCCGCGAATAGGTGGTGTACAGCATGGGCTGCGACTGGAAGGTGGGGGTGGCGTCGGCCACGCCCACCACCACGGCGCGGCGGTCGTTGGCCTCCAGCGCGTCGCCCACGCCCAGGGGGCGCATGCCGCGTTCCGTCTGCACGGCCAGGCGGTTGGCCGCGCCCTCGGCGTCCACCACCACGGCGTCGCTCATGCGCAGGTCGACCATGCTGCCGGACCTCATGACGCCCGGCGCGCCGACGAGCGACACGTCGTCCACGCCGATGAGCCCGCAGCCCACGGTGTTGCCGTCGGGCAGGCGCACCTTCAGCGAGCCCTTGTGCAGGGGCACGGCCCATTCCACGCCGCTGACGCTGCGCACCAGCGACAGGCGCGTGTCGGGCATGGCTTTCGATTCCTCCACCGACTGGGCCTGGGGGTCCATGACCCAGATGTCGGCGATGGCGATGTCGTCGATGAGGCCGTAGGTGCGGGTGAGGATGCTGGCGAACACGGCGGGCTGCTGGGTCATGATCAGCGAGGTGAAGGCCAGGCTCAGCACCATGCCGAGGTACTTGCCCCGGTTGGCGAGCAGCATCTTGAGGGCGATCTGGTACATGCGGGTTCCGATGGCTGGGGCGTCGCGCCGGTGCCGTATGCACGGCGCGTGGGGCAGGGTCTAGCCCGGCGGCGTACCCGCAATATGTGTTGCCCGTTGCCGCTTCGTTGCCGCAACAGGCAAAGTGTTGCCGCGTATTGCGCCCCGCGCCGCGGAAACACTGTGTTGCAAAAAACCCGTGCACGGGGACCGGCGCGGCGCTATAGGAGGCCCATGAACACCCCGGAACACATCCTTGTCGTGGACGACGACCCCGAAATCCGCGAGTTGCTCACCGGCTTTCTGGACAAGCACGGCTTCCGCGCCGAATCGGCCGCCGACGGCGTCGAGATGTTCCGCATGCTCGAGGTGGGGCGCTACGACCTCGTGGTGCTGGACGTGATGCTGCCCGGCGACGACGGGCTGACCCTGTGCCGCAGGCTGCGCGCCCGCTCCGACCTGCCGGTGATCATGCTCACCGCCCTGGACGACGACACCGACCGCATCATCGGGCTGGAACTGGGCGCCGACGACTACGTGGCCAAGCCGTTCAACCCGCGCGAACTGGTGGCCCGCATCCGCACCGTGCTGCGCCGGGCCCGCGCCCTGCCCGAAAACATCGCCAAGGCCGAGCCGGAGGCCATGTCGCGCGCCATCCGCTTTGCCGGGTGGACGCTGGACACGGTGCCCCGCCACCTGGTGGCTCCCGACGGGGTGGTGGTGAACCTGAGCGGCGCGGAATACCGCCTGCTGCGGGTGTTCCTGAAGTATCCCAACAGGGTGATGAGCCGCGACCAGTTGCTGGACCTGACCCAGGGCCGCGCGGCGGAAGCCTTCGACCGGTCCATCGACGTGCTGGTCAGCCGCCTGCGCACCCGCCTGCGCGACAACGGGCGCGAACCGCAGATCATCAAGACCGTGCGCGGCGACGGCTACTACCTGGCCACCGACGTGGAACGCGACGCCGGAACCGACGGCGTCCCGGCCGCCACGCCCGACGCATCCCCCGGCGCGCCCTCTTCCCCCTTCCCCGGCCCGGCCGACGCATGAGCCCCGCCGCCGTCCCCCCGGCCGCACGGCCGCCGTTACCAGAAGCGCGGCCGCCGTTTCCCGGAGCGCGGCTGCTCTCCGCCCTGCCCCCGCGCACCCTGCGCGGCCGGGTGGTGCTGGTGCTGGTGTGCGGCATCGTGCTCATCCAGATCGTCAGCATGCTGTACGTGATCTCGCGCGGGGGGCCGTTCGTCTACAGTTCCGTGGCCCGCCAGGCGGCCATGCGCCTTGCCGGGCAGGCTCTGGTGCTGGACGCGGCCCGGCCGGAGGCCCGGGGCGACATGATCGGCCAGATGGCGCAGGGCGCCAGCCGCATCGCCATGACCACCACCCCGCCCGCCGCCACCCCGGCCGACATGTCCGGCTGGGCCGCCGACGTGTATTCCTCCATTTTCGCGGATCACCTGCGCGGGCTGCTGGCCCCGGACATGCAGATGGTCTGCCGGGTGGACGGCATCGCCCGCGACGTGGGACGCCGCCCGCCGCCCCCCCCGGGCCGCATCGACGACGGCCACTACGACATCGGCTACACCGTGGGCGTGCGCCTGCGCGACGGCATGTGGGCCGTGTTCACCCACGTGCTGCCCGAGGGCAACCGGCCGTGGATACCCGAACCCATGCTGTGGGACCTGGGCTGGCGCATCGTGGGCGTGGCCCTGCTGGGCCTGGTGGTGGTGGGCTGGATGACCCGCCCCCTGCGCATGCTGGCCGACGCCGCCGACGAATTCGGCGCGGGGCTGGTGCGCGCCCCCCTGCCGGAGCGCGGCCCGCTGGAAATCCGCCGCGCGGCCCAAGCCTTCAACCGCATGCAGGACCGCATCCGCCAGTTCGTGGACGAGCGGGGACGGCTGCTGGCCGCCATCTCGCACGACCTGCGCACCCCGGTCACCCGCATGCGCCTGCGCGCGGACCAGGTGGAGCCGCCGGAGCTGCGCGAGCGGTTTCTGGCGGACCTCGACGAGATCCGGGACCTGCTCTCCACCACCATCGACTTCGTGCGCAGCACCGACAGCCGGGAGGCCACGGCCTCCGTGGACGTGACCGCCCTGCTGGAAAGTCTGGCGGAAGACTGTCGTGACCTCCAGATGGGGCAGATGGGGCAGATAGGGCATACAGGGCAGATAGGGCAGATAGGGCACATGGGGCAGACAGGGCACACCGCTCCCCCGCAGGTCCGCATCACCCTGCACGGCGCCGCCGAAGGGCGTCCCACGCACATCCAGGCCCAGCCCCTGGCGCTGAAGCGCTGCCTGTCCAACCTGCTGGAAAACGCGGTGCGCTACGGCGGCGGGCAGGTGGACATCGAGGTGCGGGACGCGGACGACATGCTGTCCGTGGCCATCCGCGACCGGGGACCGGGCCTGCCGGAACAGTACACGGACAAGGTGTTCGAGCCGTTCTTCCGCGTGGAGCATTCGCGCAACCGCCAGACCGGCGGCAGCGGCCTTGGCCTGTCCATCGCCCGCAACATCGCCCGCCAGCACGGCGGCGACATAACCCTGGCCAACCGCGAGGGCGGCGGACTGGAGGCGCTGGTGCGCCTGCCCCGCGCGCGCCGCGCCGCGCAGTAGCCCCTCCGGGCGCACCACCCGGCCTTCCCCCGTCCGCCGCGATCCCCGTGCCTTGGCGGCCGCACAGGCCATGCCGCGCCCCCCGTTCACGCTGCTTCCGTCAAGTCGACGCACCCCCCAAAACGGTATCGCCCCGCCCTGCCGCCCCGTGTTTCACGCCGGGGCGATTACCTCCTGCGTGACCGCAGCTACCGGATATCATGCGCAATCCGGAATACGGCACTCAACATGCAATCTCCGTTAGAATGTGTCGCGCTGCCATCCCCCGGAAAATACTTTAAAATTCCGTCTCGCGCGCTAACCTCTCCGGCATGACTGCCGATGAAACACAGAGGGGCTGCATCATCAGGGAGGCACAATGCGGGGCACAACGGGATTTTTCGACAGGCTGAACACCAGAATCGGCGCGCTGGTCGTGGCCCTGCTGGTGGCAGGGTTCGGCGGGCTGGGCTGGTACGTCATGTCGGCCACCACGAATCTGGCGCTGCACCTGCGCCAGGCCAGTTCGCAAGGGCTGGTGGACACGGCGCGGATAGCCACCGATCTCAACCTGGAGAACGAAAAGAAGCTCACCGCCGCCCTGGCCCGCCAGAGGGCCATCGTGGAGGCGGTGGCAAGCGGCCGGGACGAGAACGGCGTGGCCCAGGGGCGCTTCCGCGACTACCTGCGCACCTACAGGGAAATCTGGTCGGCCTACGCCTTCGACCGGCGCGGCGTGGTGGTGGCCGGCGCCAACAACGGGGGCGAGGACGAACGCGGGAAGGACAAGAGCGGGCACGCCGTGGTCCGCCAGGTGCTGAACGGCAGCGAAACGGCCCTGGACAAGACCGTGGCCAAGGGTGACGGCGGCCGGATGATCTTCCGCATGGCCACCGCCCTGCGCGACGCATCCGGGGCGGTCACCGGCGGGGTGCAGGTATCCTTCGACTTCAATGCGTTCGCCGAAACCGCCATCTCGCCCATCAAGGTCGGACAGACCGGCTACCTGTACATGCTCGACGCCGACGGCACCTTCATTGCCCACCCCGACCCGGCCATGCTGCTGCAACCGGGCAAGGACATGCCGTTCGTGCGCGAGATGCTGGCCAACCCGCGCGGGACGCTGGAGTACGAATTCAAGGGCGCGCGCAAGCTGGCGGCGTACACCCGCGTCGCCCAGACCGGCTGGATCATGGCCAGCACCGTGAACGAGTCGGAACTGCTGGCGGAGGCGTACTCCCTGCGCAACGTGGTGGCGGGCATCGCCGCGCTGGTCTGCGTGGTGCTGGCCGTAGCGGTCGTGCTGCTGCTGCGCAGGCTGGTGGTGGTGCCGTTGCAGGCCGTGGGGCAGTTCACGGCGGACATCGCCGGCGGCAACTTCGGCACCACGCTGGAAGGCGGCTTTTCCTGCGAACTGGCGCAACTTGCCGACAACACCCGGCGCATGAAGGACCGCATCAAGCACGAACTGGGCTTTGCCCGGGGCGTGCTGGAAAGCATTCCCACCCCGTGCGGCATCGTGGCGCCCGACTTCACCATGTCCTGGGCCAACACCCAGGTCTGTGAACTGCTGGGCAGGCCCAATCCGCCCTCCGACCATTACGGCCTGAAGTCCGGCGAATTCTACTGGTTCGACCCGGACCGCGAAACCTTGTCGGACAAGGCCATCAAGGAACGGCGCACCCTGACCGGGCAGACCGTGTGGACGTCGCGGGACGGCAGGCGCACCGTGCACATCAGCGTGGTGACCACGCCGTTCTACGACATGGACGGCGTACTGCTGGGCTCCATCTCGTTCTGGAACGACATCAGCGAGATGGTGGAAAAGCAGCAGCAGATCGAGGCCCAGCGCGACCGCATCGCCGAGGCGGCCCGTGCCGCCATGGACGTTTCGGCCCGGCTGTCCACGGCGGCGGAAGAACTCGCGTCGCAGATCGAGGAATCCAGCCGGGGCACGGAAAACCAGAAGACCCGCGTTGCCGAGTCGGCCACGGCCGTGGAACAGATGAACGCCTCCATCCTGGAGGTGGCGCGCAGCGCGGGCAGCGCGGCGGAAAACGCCGACCTCGCCCGCTCGCGCGCCGGGCAGGGCGAAAAGGTGGTGCAGGACACGGTGGGCTCCATCCGCGCCCTGCGCGACCGCATGTCGGAAATGGGCGGCAGCCTGCACGAACTGGGCAGGCAGGCCGACGGCATCGGCGCCATCATCGACATGATCTCGGACATCGCCGACCAGACCAACCTGCTGGCCCTGAACGCGGCCATCGAGGCGGCCCGGGCCGGTGACGCCGGACGCGGCTTCGCCGTGGTGGCCGACGAGGTGCGCAAGCTGGCGGAAAAGACCATGAACGCCACCGGCGAGGTGGGGCAGGTCATCCGGGCCATCCAGCAGGTGACCCAGAAGAGCGTGGACCTGATGGGCCTGGCCGACGCCGACGCCAACGCCTCGGCCGAACGGTCGGCCCAGGCGGGCGCCTCGCTGCGCGAGATACTCAGCGTTTCCGTGGACACGGCGGACATGGTGCGGTCCATCGCATCGGCCGCCGAGGAACAGTCGGCGGCCAGCGAGCAGATCGCCCGGGCCACGGACGAACTGAACGTCATCTCCGGCGAGACGGCCGAGGCCATGAACCAGTCGGCCCTGGCCATAGCGGAAGTGGCCCGCATGGCCGAGGAACTGCGCGCCATCATCGAGAGCATGAAGTCCTAGCCGGGACGGCGCGGGCGTGGCCCGCAGACGAAAAGAATCCCACCACACCGGGAGAAAGCCATGGAAACGACTAGGCCAACCTTGACCGATACTATTTTTTGGTATATCTCCCCCTCATGAACTGGATCGTCACCATCAGCGCCAAGGCTGCGAAGGGGATTGCCAAGCTGCCCCAGCGGGTGCAGGACGCCGTGGCCGCGCTTATCGCGGACATCCGCGCTGCTGGCCCGGTGCGCGGCGACTGGCCCAACTACAGCAAGCTAGGTGACGACAGGCACCACTGCCACCTCAAGAAAGGCAGGCCTGCCTATGTGGCCGTGTGGGAAGAGAAGGACAAGAAAGCCAAGGAAGTGGAGGTGACCTATGCTGGCACCCACGAGAAAGCACCCTACTGAAACGTTTACCGTGACGTGTCCGACTGACGTGCAGGCCAGCGTCATGGCCTTTCTGCGCGATAAGGGCTGCACGGTGCAGGGTTCCGTGGCCCCTGAGGAAGTGTTGGACATGTCCCCGGCGGCCATCCTGCGCGGCATGCGCTACCGCGAGGACATCACCCAGGCCGAACTTTCGCGCCGCACGGGCATTCCGCAGCGGCATATCAGCGAGATGGAAAACAACCGCCGCCCCATCGGCAAGCAGAACGCCCGCAAACTGGCCGAGGCGTTGAACTGCCCGCCCGCACGTTTCCTTGCAGCGTAACCACCGGCAGAAAAGCACAGGCCCCACTTCGGCGGGGCCTTTTCTATTGCTCAAAGGCATATCGAAAGCCTACGCCGTTCCGCCATCGCCTTTCCCAAGGCCCCAACACCCAGCCGCACCCCATGCTCTGGTTGACAAACCCGCCCCGATCCGTACCCTGTTTCCAACGCGCCAGGGCGGTGCGCCGGGGGCAATCGGAGCCCCACCATGGCCGCCCCGGCGCGTTATCTTTTCCCCATCCCAATGGCCGCAAAAAGGCGCAATCCGTGCGGACCATCGTGCGGACCACTCAACTCAAAAAACGCGAAAAAGGAGCCAGAATTTCTTCTAACTCCTTAATATTGCATGGTGGGCGGTGAGGGGATCGAACCCCCGGCATTCGGCTTGTAAGGCCCAATTATTGCTGCCAAGTTCCTATTTTAAATACACTTCCATTTTCAAAAAAACCGCACAGGCTAGCATGATTCACCGTGGTCCGAGTGAGTCACGAGTGAGCCGCGAAAGCCCCCTCGGGCTTTCGTTTTTCTCCTTGCCACAAAACTTATTTTGACTTATTAAAAACTCATGACGCGCATCGAATGGGCACTGAAGGCGGTGAAGCAACTGCGCAAGCTGCCGCAGGCAGAGCAGGTGAAGGTTCATGCCGCCGTGGGAGCCCTTTCCGAGTGGCCGGATGTGCGCAACGTCAAGGCGCTGGTCAACAGGATTGACTACCGGCTGCGTGTCGGGCGCTACCGCGTCCTGTTCCATGTGACGCCCGATGGCGAGTTGACCGTCATCAACATCGACGAGGTGAGAAAACGCGATGAACGCACCTACTGAACACCAGATCATCCGGCACAACGGGCAGCCCGTGGCCGTCGTGGTACCCTACGCGGAGTACGTTCGGGCCTTCGGTCCGCAGGCCGGGACGGAATCCACTGTTCCGCACGATGTGGTGGGGCGCGTGGTCAACGATGGCGTTTCCCCCTGCCGGGCATGGCGCGAACATCTTGGGCTGACGCAGGCCGAGGTGGCCGCCCGCATGGGCGTCACCCAGTCCGCCTACGCCCAGATGGAGGCCAGCGACGCGAAGCTCCGCGTCGCGACCCGGCGCAAAATCGCTACCGCCCTCAGCGTGGCGGTCGAGTTGCTCGACCTGTAGCCCAGGCCCTTGCTCATCCCCTCGGCTTGTTGCCCCAGAACACTAGCCAGTTCACACCAAAAATCCCACCTCCACCGCTCTCACATCCTCCACAGCACCGGCGGCCATCACAGCCGCCGCAAGGTCGCGCTGCTGTTCTGCCAACCGCTGCCGCGCATAGTCGAGCCCTTCCGAGTCGCTGACGGCCAACAGAGCCGCCTCCACCGCCACCACGGTGGGCGCAGGGTTCGACAGCGCCACAAGACCCGCCAAGGCGGCGTCATGGGCCTTGGCGATCTCAGCCAGCTTCGCGGCTTTGGCCTCTTCAAGCGTCGGCTCCGACAGCGGGGCATCTTCGACTTGCCGCACCGCCTCCCACGCATCGACCACAGACTGCCAAGCCGCAATATTCTCCAACCTCTCGTTGGACGTGCCGTCGTTGTACTCTACGTGCCCCGCCAGCCCGTCCCACTGCACGGCATGCAACTTGTCAGGCAACCCGGACAGATCCACGGCCAGGGCGCGCCCGTCCACGATCACCATGTTGTCGTCCCGGATGATGGTCAGTCGCATGAATTAGCCCTCCACCTGCTGCTGATGTCCTGCAATCCCCCGCTCCCGGGTGCTCATGCTGGCAAGGCGCACGATCTCGCCGATCCCGGCCATGGTCACTCCGCTGGCCCTCACCATCTCGTTGCGGAACGACTCAACCGCCGCCGCGCCTTGGCGCACCTCTTGCGCATTCTCAATGAGCAGGACGGGCAGCCACGAGACCGCGCAGCCCCACTCGTCGATATCCTGTCCCGTTTGCGGATGCTTGCCCCGCAACTGGATGTACCAGCGGCATGTTTCCCGGCACGCCTTGAAGCCGTTAAGCGGGCACTTGTCCTGTTTCTTCATGGCTAGTCCTTCTGGGCGATGATGAGGTCTATGTACTTCACACGCATATCCAATCCATGGGAATGGGCACCGCCGGAACCGGCGTTCGCCGTGGACGACGTGGAAGGCTTTACCAGCCAATATTCGCTACCGCTGCCGGCAGTCCCCTCCCATGACCGCGCGTACACTCCTCCGTGGGCATGGCTGGGCATATGCGCCGTCGTCAGCGTAAATGCATCAGTGGTCGTCCTTCCGAACAGCGTGCTGAAATTCACGCTGCCTCCGCTGGAAACCGCGCCACTGACCACCCTCAACGCCTTGTCGTTGTGGCTGGCGTCCTTGGTCCAGCCCGTGGGCGCCGTGGACTGCTGGAACAGCATCCGGGTGCCGGACTCAAACCCGCCCCCGCCTCCGGCCGCTTTCCACATCACAGGGTCCGTGCCCACCAGCATCCACAGGCTGTTGTCGTCCAACTGCCGGGCCAGCTTCCCGATGCCGCTGGCATCCACTCCCACACCCGTCTCGCGCGCCGCCTGGTTGGGGAACTCCCACGCATAGGGCACGTGCATGTTGTCAGGGCCTTTCAACCCTCCGTGCATCGTCGTCATCAGAACACCCCCATGACCTGCTGCGGTTCGCCATTCACCAACGCGTAGAGCGGCACCTCCACGCCGTTTTCGATCACCGTCACCGGTCGGATAGCCCCGGAGGGCGTGTTGAGTTGGTAGTCCACGTCAACGGTCAGGCCATCAGCCACACTGCCAGTGTGGCTGACTGCGAAGCGGTACATGTGCCCGACCTCGATGTTGCGGGCGAGGAACGAGGGGTATGGAGTCTTGCCAAGGTAAGCCCACTCGTCGGCCTCGGCGCCCAGCCTGCGCGCGAATACGCGCCACTCCAGGGCCGTTCCCCGCCAGGCAAGAGAGATGAGCTTCTTGCTCACCAAGTCCTCGTTGGCGTCGATGATGGTGGCCACAAGGCCCACCACGGCAGGCAAGTTGGCCGCGCTGTCGGTTTGCGGCGCCACGCCCTCGTCAGCATAGACCGCCTCGTCGTATTCCAGCGCCTTGAGCGTCACGCGCATGTCGCTGGAACGGCTCAGCGAGCGCACCCGGTACCACCGCGTCACACGCTGCACCTCACCCACAGCGGCGGAACAGCCGGGGGACGGTACCTGCTCCCACGGAGCCGCGAGCGTCAGGGTATCGGTCAGCGTCGATTCGGCCACGGGGGCAAGGGGCCGCACCTCGACCTTCTCCACGCCCTCCACGTCGCCCGCCACATCCACATGCGCCAGCCGCACCTCGTAGGCCGTTCCGGGCTCAAGCTGCACCGGACGGCTCAGCTTCACCGTGGTCTCGGTGGCCGACAGCACCACGCCCGATTGCGTGGCCATGAGCCGGTCGGCCGCAACCTGGATCACCGAACCGCGCCGGATGTGCGGCCCCAGGGCACGCCAAAGCAACGTGAGGTCCACGCGGCGGCTCAGGTAGCGGTTGCACCGGTTGATGTATTCTCCGGCCCGCTGCGCCCCCTCATCGCTGTTGCACGGGTACAGGGTGATCTGCGCCACCGTCGGCGGCCGGTCCACCACCGCGTTGAAGAAGTCGCCAGGGGCAAAGACCACCTGCTTGCCCCGTTCCGGGTCGAACCAGGTGATCTCGCACCCGTCGGCCAAGTCATCCGAATTCGGGTATTCGAGGCCCAGCGTCCCTTGCAGGATGTCGGCAGAGGTCGCGAGAAACGCGGCATCCGGCAGGGCCACGGGGCGGTCGCTGATGCACACGATCTTCGTGCCCACCCTGTCCACGATGAACCGTCCGAACTGCCCCAGATACCCGAGCGCAGTTTCCAGCGTGCACTGGGTGTCCCAGTACATCGAGCCTTTCAGCCCCTTGATCTCACACCACTCGGCAGCCTCCGCGAACGACGGAACATCGATGCTTTCCACGGGCTCGCCCGCGCCCCAGCGAGTGTTGGTGATCAATTCCAGCGCAGCCCACGCCATGTTGCCGATGTCGCGGCTGACGGCCCCGCCCTGCCCATCCGGCAGCATGGCCGTCATGCGCCTTGCGCTGCACGTGACCTTCGGCGCGCTGCCGTTGAGTTTGTCCGTGGGGAGCGCCCTGATCGCCAGCAAGGCGCAGTGCGGCAGTCGGAAGTCATCCGGCACGATCTCGTGTGTGTATTCGAGCCAGGTGTCCGAGATGTACCGATCACCGGTCGGGGGCGCGACGGGGTGCCGGTAACGTACCTCGTGCCGTCCCTCGGCCACCTCGAACTCATAGTAGCGCATGATCGCGGCACGTTTTGCCCCGGAAATCGACACCGTGCCGAGGTTCACCCACGCCGTCTCCCCATAGAGACGGTGCTGGAACTGCACCTGCACGGTCACCGGGTCCAGCCCGCCCTTGTCGTTGGCGTACCCGAGGCCGGACGCGCACTGCACGCCGAAGCCCAGCTTGCGCACGCCGGTGCCGTCCAGCACCACCTCGTGCCATTCCGTGGAGAGCTTGACCGTCACCCCTTCGGTCCGCTCGGTGATTGCGTCGTTGAACCACGGGAGAACGTCCTGCCCTTCCGTCCCGAGCCGGATGTCGATTTCGAGGCCCTCGTAGTTGCCAGCCTTGTTCCCGTCGATCCGGACATCGAAAATCTCATCCACCGGCCCCTCGGAGATGAGGAAAAGGCCATTCCACAACCGACGGTCGCCCGAGGTCGAAAGGTGCTGCGTCAGCTTGGTCGGAGTGAGGTTGCGCTTTTCGCCTTGGAGCACGGGTACCGGTCGCCCCGGCTCCATGGGGTTGGCCTGCGCGCTGAACCCATATGTGGGCGAGTTGTCCATCGGATTCTGACCCAGCCCCTGCCCAAGCGAAGGCTTGGCCGAGGGGATGAAGGCGTTGACCCCCACCGCTCCCACCAGGGCCACAGCCGCAGTGCCAAGCCCGGTCATGGTCCCCACGGACAAGGTGGAAACAAGACCGTATGCACCAATGGCGTTTTCAAAACCAAGCGCAAGCATGCCGCCAACAGCAGGCGCGGCAAGCATCACCGCCATCATCGCCACTGCGGCAATGGTATTCGACCCCCCACCGCCGCCGTCACCCGGCACCAGGGCCACGGATATGCCGTCACCCGGTCGTACGATGTAGCGCTCCGCCTCCTCGAAGGACAGGAGGCGCCCGCTCGCCAGAAAGAGCAGGTCCAGCCCATCCTCGATGAGCATGCCCTCAGGCCACCGCGCATCAAGGATGTCGGCAATAGTCAGCCCCGGTCGCCACTCCACCCACTCGCTCACCACCTGCGTGAGATCGAGGCAATTCCGGTGCAACACGAGCAGCACGTCGTCCGCCCGCATCTTCATTGCGGGCGGAAAGAACGGCACGGCGTTGTTGGCAGGGGTCAACCGTTCCATACGTAGAACCCGGCGATGAGCCTGGCATAGGGCGAGGTATCCAGTCGATCCGCATGCACCTGCATGTTGCGCTGGATGTGCGCGAACCGACAGGAATCGAACACCACGCCCACATGGTCCACGAAATCCCGATGGCGGGGACTGGTGCGCAAGGCCACCACGGCGCCCGGCTCCGGTCCCGCCAACTCCTTCCATTCGCCGCTCTGCAACGCCCTCTCGTAGAGGCCATGCCGATCAACAGCCGAGGCAGGCGGAACGATGTTGGGCACCCGACGCCCGAACACAGCGGACAGTGCCATCACGAAGCCCCAGCAGTCATAAAGTGGCACCCGGCGCACCGGGCACATCTCGCCCCGGCCACGCCGCCGGAACTGCCCGGACAAAACGTGGCGCAACTGCTCGGCCTGTCCCTGGGGCAACATGAGGCTAGCCAAAGAGAGCCCCCTTTCCGATGAACGGGAACCCGCCGAACCGCTCGAACCGGCCTGGGTCCAGCGTCTGGTCGATGAGCTTGCAGTTGGTGGCGGTATGGCGGCAGGTGGCCACATGGGGGCACTCGTCCGACCGCAGCCAACTGCAATAGTCCCGCATGATGCGCCGCCTCGGCACCATGCGGCCCATGGTGTTGAGCGTGCCCAGGGTGAAGTGCACCTTGTCGCCGGGGGCCGGAATCGAAATGCCCAGGTCAACAAGGGCAAGCTCGTGCGTGGGTTCCGGGTCATCAAGCAAAGCCGTGTTGACCACCAGCACCCGAACCTTGCACGACACCCGGCCATGCTGCTTCCGCCAGTCCTCCAACTCCTCGACGTACTTCTGGGGCACTCCACCGGCGTTGAACACCGTGAGAGTCAGCGTACCCCGGCGCGCGCCCTCGCCTTCCGCCCAATCCTCATGCTCGAAATTCATGGCCTGCCAGAGCCGCGTTTCCTCCGGTCCCAGAATGGCGCGAACCTTGCCGCCGAAGTCCGGCCGGGCCACCAGCCGATATGCACCTGCGGGCTGCCCCTGGAGGGTGTCCTCGCTGCGGCGGTGGAACACCGCCACCTCAAACCACGCCTCGCCCGCGGCGCGCTCCAGAGCCACCGAACCGCTCCAGTCACCATCCCCCACGGAGAAGGTCAGCCCCCCCGCCTCCGGCAGGACAAAGGTTACCTCGTCGCCAGGCTGGGCCAAGTCGCCAACCTGCGCATCGGTCAGGGGCCATACCCACGACTGAGGGTCACGTGCGAAACGCATGGTACGTCCGGTGGGCAGCCCCACCTCCAGAAACAGCAGGTAAGGACTGCCCCCGTGGCGGCGATTGCGTTCGATGATCTGGGCAAGCGTAGCCATGGTCACTCCGTGCGCCGGATAGGCTGGATGGTGCATTGCACGGCGAGCCTGCTGGGTGTGTCCCGCGACTCGCTGTGCGTGATGGCGTTGGACACGAAGCGGGCCTCCCACTGCACGCCAGTGCGCGGTCGCACCCACAGGAACGGCGTGGACCGCTGGTTGGCATGGAATGCCACAAGGGTGTCGAAGTCGGCGTAGCTCATGGCCGCCCACTCCAGCCGCATGGGCTGTTGCCGGGGCACCGAGAAACGCGGCCGGGCAGCATCGTCCCCGGTCTCCATGTTCGCCTCGTCCAACGGGTCGAAAATCCCCCCGGACATGGACGAAGGCACGGCGATGTCAGGCCAGACGTTCATGCTCACGCTCCGCTGGCCACGGCGTCACGGACGCCCATGATGTTGTTGGCCCAGCCCTTGAGCCAGATGGTCATCACGGCGGCGGTCTGGTCGAAGCGCATCTCCGTGCGCCGGGCCTGCACAGGCTGCCCGCCCTCGTTGATCACCCGGACCTCGAACTTCGTAGGCATGCCTCCCGTCCCTCCGGCCACCTTCACCCCAAGGTCGCCCCGGCTGGTACGGCCAAGAGGCATGATGGCCTCCTCGCCCGCCTCGCCCATGAGGCCGATGCCGTGAGCGAAGGGGAACAGGGTGGGCTTGTTCACGACAGAGTTGCGGTAGGCCGAGATGCCGGGGCCGCTGAACACATTCCCCTGCGCCGACGCGGTGAACAGTCCGCCCCAATTGATGCTGCCGAAAGCCTTGGCGAGCGGCCCGGTGATGTTCTGCTCGACCTGGGCCTTGATGATCATGCGCGCGAAAGCCTCGCCCACCGCCTCGATGTTGGCCTGTGCGCCCATGGCCCAATCGGTGATGGCATCTGCCATGCCGTCCAGCGCCTTCTTGGTGGCCTCCTTCCACTGTGACGCGGCGTTGCTGGCGGCCTCGGCGTACTCGATGAACGCCAACTTGGCCCCGTCGCTCCCGGCCTGCGAGATTTCGAGCATCTTCCGGGCTTCCACCTCCGCGAGCAGAGTCTTGTCCTGAACCACCTTCCGGTAGTTCGACATTTCGCGGTCGAGGATGCGGGCCTGCAAATCCTCCCGGTTCTTCAGTAGCCCGGCTGCCATCTGGTAGAACTGCTGCTCCACCTGCATGTTGCGCTGGGCGGTGGTCAGGTGGATGCGCTCGACCTCAAGCGCCACCTGTTTTTCCACCTCCTCGCGGGAGCCCACCTTCTCCCAGTCGCGGCGCTTGTTTTCGAGTTCGGCCAAGGCACGTGCGCGGTCGATCTCGGACTTGTCGAGGTTGCCCCCGGCCTGAGCCGCCACCTCGTTGCGCAAGAACGAAAGCTCGGTCTCCCGGTCACGCCCTTGGTCAAGGAAGGCCTTGCGGGCGCTGCGATACTCCTGAATCGTGGCAAAGCCCTTGGCGAACGCTTCCTCTGCCGCAGCCTTGAGGCGTTCCATCTCCGGCGTGACCGAGCCGATGTCCTTCTTCCACTTCTCGAAATTCTTGCTGAACCGAAGCTGCGCGGCCTGGGCCTCATCGCCGGTGATGCCTGCCAGCGCCTCGTTGACCTCGCGCAGCGCAGCCGCCGCGCGCCCCGCCGCCGCAGCCTCGTTCTTGCCCACGGAGGAAAGCTGCCGGTCGCGCTCCTTGGCGGCCTCGACGAGCTTGCCCTCCCAATAGTCCGTGCTTTCCCCCGCATCACGGAGACGTTCAATGACACGGGTGATGGCGGTCTCGGTCTCGTTGTAGGAATCGTTGATCTTCTGGATTTTCGCAGCGTCCGTGTCCTTGAGAAAGGCGTTGGCAGCCTGCCGTGCCTTGCCCAGGGCGGCATCGAGCGCTTCGGCGGCGTTCGTCTGGTCGGCAAAGGCCCCGTCGCGCTGCCGGTTCCCGGCGGCGATTCGAGCCAGGTAGGCGTCGATCTGCTCCTGCGAGTAGCCATATTGCCCTTCGCCAATCAGCTCATTGCCCTTGATGCCCTTGGCCTGCATCTCGGCGATGATGGCGCGGCGCCGGGCAGTCGCCTCCATGGCGTCCGAGGTCGCCTTCAACGCATCCTTCACGGCGTTGATCCCGGCCACCATGGCATCGGTCTGGCTGGCGCTGGCCTTGAACCGCTCCCACTCGGTGGAGAGCCCGCTGGTCGCCTTCTGCGCCTCGGAAGCTCCGCCGGTGTACTCGGTGCGCAGAACGCGGGCGAGCTTCGGCAGCAGATCGTCGGCAGTCACCCGACCCTGTTCCAGCAGCTTGTCGAGCTCGGCGGTGGTCAAGCCCATGGCCTGTGCCGCGAGACGGAACGCGCCGGGCAGCCGTTCACCAAGTTGGCCCCGCAACTCTTGGGCCTGCACCTTGCCCTTCGAGATCATCTGCCCGATGGCGAGGTAGATGCCCTGCATGTCCGCCTGCGACAGGGACAGCGCGGCCCCTGCCTCGGACACTGCCGTGAAGATGGAGTTCATGTCGGCCTCAAGGGCGGTGCCCTTGCCCGACGCGAAAAAGGTCTTGGCTGACTCGGCAGTGGAGCGGAACTCAAGCCCGAGGCGCTGGGTGGTGTCGTAGATGAACTGGAGTTGCTGGCGGGCGGCTGTCGTGGAGCCGTAAATGGTGGTGTAGGCCCGGTTCAGCCTCTCCACCTCCATGGCCGCCCTGAAGGTGGCCATGGCTGCGGCACCCGCCGCCACGCCAGCCGCTGCCACATACGGGGTAAACGCCATGGCCGCAGTGCCCGCCATGCGCAACGCCCCGCTCGTGTCGCCCAGTTCAAAGCGCAGGCGGGCCATTTGCAGCGAACTCGCCCCCGTGCTGCGCTGGATATTGACGAAGGCACGCTCGGCAGCCTGCGAGGCGGACTGGCGCACCATGGAGGCGGCCAGTTCATCCATGCGCGAACGGCTGACCCCGGCCTTGCTCGCAAGCTCGTCCAGATTCTTGCCCAGCCCCGAGAAGGAACTACCCGAGGCGGTGGCGCTTCGGGAGGCCACCGCAAGGGACGATGTGAGCTTGGTCAGGTTGCCCGACATCGTGCGCGGAGACAGTGCCCCGTTGATGGCGTCCGACATGGCCCGTCCCTGCTCGCGCGCAAGGGCCTTCGCACGGTCCAGGTCCGTCTTGAGCCCCTCGTACGTCAGGCGAACAGGCACGTAGATGCCGGGTATCTTCCTCGCCATGAATTCCTCGTTCGGTATTCAGGGCGCTGGTGGAATAATCTGCCATACGGTGCTATCTTGACGGCATGCCTTCCCCGTTGGTAGGGCTGCCCTTGGTTAACAAAGAGAGACCATTTGTAACCGGCTTCTTGCGCCAAAGCGGCTTCGTGAGTACCCTGTCAGCAAAGGAGGTAGCTATGGGACGCGCTATGAAATACCTGTTCGCGGGTATCGGCGGCATGCTCGACATGGCTCCTCGAGCCAATCCCCCCGCATCCCGCCGTTTGCAGGAAACCCGCAATGCGATCAACGCCCAGGGCCCCCTCGGGACACTAGGGCGGGACTTCGAAATGGTCGGAAACGACCTTCGCGCCGCAATAGCGAGGTACACCCGTGGCAGAAAGGCCGCATGACCACGCCGTTGAGCCTGCCGTCCAAGCCCCGGCCCAGGTCGCCCAAGGCGTCCTGCCGGGGCTTGAAGCTATGGAAGCATCCGTCACCATCTCCGGCGAACTGCACTCAGGTCCACTTCCCGCTCCGCAAACTCTCGAGGCTTACGAGCGCATAGCTCCGGGAGCCGCCGGGCGCATCATAGCCATGGCCGAAGAGGAGCAGAGGCACCGCCACGCCTGCGACTCCTCGCTGATCTCCGCGCAGATACAAGACAGCAAAGCCGAGCGGCAGGCCGAACAACGCGGACAGTGGTTGGCGTTCTGCCTCGCCATGACCATGAGCCTTGTCGCCGGGATGGCCATATGGCAGGGGCATCCCGTCACTGGCGGGGCCATTCTCGGCACCACGCTGGTGGGCATCGCAGCCGTGTTCATCACCCGAAAGCCGTGGGGCAAGCCGCCCCCGGAACAACAGCAATGACCCCCAATGGGGCCGGGCCATCCCGGCCCCCTTTCATTTCCACCAGCACCCTATTTGCTTGTCAGTGAACAGGCCCGGCAACGTCGGGGTTATTCCGAAAACAGCGTCTCGATCGCTTCGTCGTCGTTGGCGAAGCCGGTTTCTACGCGACGCCGCCGAATGGCGCAGAACGCCATCCATTCGGTGAACTCGGCGCTACTCATGCGCCGCAGCATTTCACCGACCGTCATCCCCAGTTCGAGCGCAAGGGAGAAGGCGAATGCCCTCTCCCCGCGCGTCAGGAGTTTTTTTCAGCCTCCTCCACGGCTCCGGCATGCAGGCCGTTGAGCCGGATGGCCTCCTGCAACAGCCGGTCGATCACTTCGGGGTTCTTGCGGCCAAGGGTCGTGTCCGCGTCCTCGGGCGCGAACAGTGGCAAGCCCTCGTCATCCACCAGGCAGAGCGCGAGGAACTCGGCGTTGCTGATCTCCACGCCGCCGTTCTCGTCGGTCCTGCGCTTGGCGAGGTTGTCTCGGGCGGCGGCACTGAACCCGCGCAGCGTCACCTGTCCGCCCCACTCCGGCACGTCCACGACGGCCATGGGCAAGTCCTGCGCGTTCAGGATGTCATCTCTCGTCAGGCCCATGATCTGCTCCTTAGGCGGCAAGGCGCGTCACCTTGCCGGAAACCTTGATGGTCAGGGAGAACCGCTGCACGTTGTTGGTTTCCCAGTTGAGGGGCAGCGACTTCACGTAGCCAGCGAAGCCCCACTTGGTTCCGGCCGACGTGACCACCTGCCAGTTCTGCACCTCGCCGCTGTCCAGCAGGTCGAGCAGGGCCAGATGCTGGGCGTTGGTGTCGTCCCAGATACCCTCGGCGCTGAACGAACCGTAATCGGCCAGACCCGGCGCATACTCCTTGCCGTCCGACTCAAGGTCGGTCACGTCGATGTCGTCTTTGGAAATGCCGTCGATGGAGAGCTTGGTCAGGCCGGGCAGGGTGGTGAACACCTCCGGTTCGGCACCGTCCCCGAGCTTGAGCACGGAGCCCTTCGACAGCGTGTACTTCTTGGCCATGGTGAATCCTCCGGGCTACGCCCACACGATGAAGTCCATGGAAACACGGCAAACACGCGCCTCCCCGTCCGAGAGGTCGCGGTCCTCGTCCAGTTCGGCGGCAAACTCGGCACCGGTCATCACGCCGCGCACCGCCTTCGCCAGCCGCTTTGCCTCGGCATAGGTCTTGGCCCAGGCGTCGATCTGGATGCTGATGCGCTCGCACGGCACGTCCCCATCCAGAACCGCCTCCGGGGCTCCGCTCACCCGCTGGTAGGTGATGAACGGTAGCGGCGCGCCCTTGGGCGCGGACAGCGGGAAGATGCGCCGGGACACGATCCCGGCCACGCCCGCATCCGCCGCAAGGGCGGCCTGCATCACCTGCTCGAAATCAACCCCGCTCATCGTAGGCACCCCCGAGACGGGCCTGAATCTCGTGAATGGCGGCCCGCATCACCCTGTCCCGCGCCGGGCGCAGGAAGGGATGCGCCGGGACATGCCCCACGGTCCGACCGTTCGCGTCGATCATGGCGTGTCCGAACTCCACGAGGTGCGCATGCGGCGCGCGGGCGACAACGATGTAGCCGCCCCCCTCGAACTTGGACTTCCGGGCCTTGATCGACCTGCGCAGCTTCCCGGTCTTGTCGGTGAACGCCGCCGTGTTCCGGGCGTCGGCCGCGATGCGCTCGGCGAGCATCTCAAGCTCGGGTTCCAGCATCTCTCGCACCTGCTCGGCCACGGCCTCGTCCGGGATGTCCACGGACACGGAACTCACGGGAATGAGCGCCATCAAATCCTCTCCTTGCACATCAGGTGCATCTCGCCCCCATCAAGGGACAGCACCGCGTCGATGGTCAGCACCCGCCCGCCGAACGACACCCGCATGTCGGCCCGCACGTCGCTCCGGCTCCGGATGCGCACCCGGTGCGTCACCTCGGATTGCGCCTGCGCCGCCGCAAAGAACTCACGCCCGGCAATCGGCTCCACAGCGGCCCACACGGTGGCCACGTCCTGCCATTCCGTGGCGTCCGCCCCGCCCCATTCCCCCGGCTGGTGCATGGGGGCCTGGAGCGTGATGCGATGACGCAGCAGTCCGGCGCGCATGGTCAGGCTCCCACCATCACGTAGGGGTCGAGCAGGCAGTCCACGAAGTCGCGGGTCATGCGGGTCACCAGCGTTCCGGTGATGAAGGTTTCGCGCTGGGCGTACAGCCCGCCGAGGCGCACCAGCATCCATTGCCGGATGGCGTGCGGCGTCGTGGCCCGAGCGTTCTCCTCATCTCCTTCCACCGGCCAGCCCGCCCTCACGCGCACCGTCACCTCGGCCCCATCGGGAAAGCCCGGCAGTGGCGTGAACGTCCCCCGCACGGGATGCTCCTGCGGGGACAGGCCGGAGGGGACGAGGGTGTAGAACCCCTGATCCACCTCCGCCCCGTCCACGGTCACGGCCTCCACCTCACGCACGGGAGCAAGAGGCAGGGGCACCGGGTCCACCAGCGGGCCGGGCATGGTGATCGTCCAGGGCGAGTCCACGAAGACCCGCCCGGTGAGCGTCTCGCCCTGCTCCCGCACCGCGACGATGAGCGCGGCCAGCAGCGCGTCATCCTCGGAGACCTCCACCCGGCAATGGGCCTTGGCCTCGCCAAGGGTGACGGGCTCGATGCGGGGTGCGGCGACACGGCGGATGATCATTTCCTCTCCTGCTTCCCGGCGGGCTTGCCGCCTTTGGAGACATCGGCGGCGACACCGGCGGCCCGTGCCTGCGCGGCCACCTCGTCGTCCACCTCCACGACACCAGCGGGATAGTCCTCGGGCCAGCATCCGTTGCGCCAGTAGCGGAACGGTTCTTTCAGGGTGATCTTCTGCATGGGGCTTCCCCTATGGCCGGGGCCTCTCGACCCCGGCCGTCATAGTTACGCCGCAGCGAGCTTCAGCAGCTTCACCGCCTCGGAATCCACCAGCATGCTCCCCACGCGCTTCGTGGTGTAGAAGTGCACGTAGGGCTTGTTGGTGAACGGGTCGCGCAGGCTGCGAATGCCGATGCGGTCGATGATCCAGTAGGCGCGGGCGAAGTTGCCGAAGGCGATGGGAATGGCACCGGCCCCGATGTCGGGCATGTCCTCGTTCTCGGTCACGCCGTAGCCAAAGACGAGCGAGGGCTGGCCCGCCTGCATGGACGGCTGCCAGATGTAGTTGCCGTCCAGATCCTTCCACTTGCGGACGGCGGCCAGCGTCTTGCCGTTCATCATGAACGCGGCCCCGGCCCGGTGCCCCTTCTTCAGCGTGTAGATCAGGTCCACCAGGTCATCGGCGGGGTTCACGTCGGCAGTGCGGGCCTTGAAGCCACCGGCAACGCCCGTGGTCAGGAACTGGAGCGTGCCGAAGTCGCGTTCGCCGTCGGGTTCCGCGCTCTGGGGGTAGGCCAGAAGGCCCTTGGGCTTGTTGGCCCCGTCGCCGAGGATGAAGGCCGCGCCTTCCTGCTCCGCAAACTCGGTCACGATGTCCGCGCCCAGTTCGGCCTCGACGTTGTAGAACAGGTCGTCGAGGGCCTTCTGGGTGACCGCCGGATTGGCGTAGACCTCGCCCATCACGGGCTTGAGTTCGGCCAGCGTCGGCGTGCCGGTTTCCGGACGGGCGGCCTTCTCGCCCACCCAGCCCGAAGCCGTACCGCCGAGGTTCACCAGTTTGCGGTACTCCTCGGTTCCGATGGTCACGACGCGGCACACCTGGCGCATGGGGGACTCGTCGCGCAGGAGGCGCGTGATCTCCTTGTCCTGCTCGATGGGCAGCGCGTAGCCGCCATCGGCGGGGGTGCCGACGCTGACGGCCTTGGCCTCGATCTCGGCCAGGCCGGTCTCGTCACCCTTGCGCGCCCAGCGGTTCCACGCCGCCTTGTGCTCGGCGTGAAGCTGGGCTTCCTCGTCGCCGCCCGCACCAGGGCGGTTGGCCTTCTTGGCCAGGTCATCCAGTTCCTTCCCCAAGCGGGAAAGTTCGGCGTTGGCCTTCTCGACCTTGGCTTCGAGTTCCGAGACGGCCTTGCCTTCCGCCATGGCCTTCAGCCGTTCATCGTTGGCCTTCTTGAACTCCTCGAAGGCCGTCCCCTGCTGTTCGAGCAGGCGCTTGATTTCCTCGCTCATGTTGTGTCTCCGCTACGCCCGGAGGGCGTCGATGTTCCGCCGCACCATGGCGGCAAGTTCGCCAACGTCGCCTTCCTCAGCGTCCCGCAGAGGCAAGCCCTTGAAGCCATCCGCAAGGATGAGCTTCGCCTGTTTCCTCGAAAACCCGGCTTCTCGCAGGGCAAATTCCGCTTCCCGGATGGTGGGGCACTCGCCGTCACTCTTGACCCCGGTGACCCGAGCCTTTCCGTTGGCCGGGAAGGTCACGAGGGATACCTCGACAAGTTCGATGGCGGTGAGGGTGCGCCGTGGCTCCTCCGGCTTCGACCGCGCAACCCATTCCTTGGCGATGTAGCCGATGCTCATCCCGTTGATGGCCGGGCGCGGCTTCATCTTCATCAGCGTGTAGATTTCCCGACCGCGCGGCGTGTCGGCCAGCGTGCCCTCCACGTAGAGACCGTGCCCGTCCTCGCGGATTTCGGTCCACACACCGACCGGCGTGAAGTCGTCGGCCCCGATGCCCCACCCGCCGTGCTGGAGGAGCATGGCGGGCCACACGCCCGAGGTCTTGAACTCCGCGATGGTCTTGGTGAACGCGCCCTTGGCGATCACATCACCGTAAGCGTCCATGTTCCCGAACACCGCGCCATACCCACTGAACGTCATGGAGGCGGTATCCTGGCCAGCGCCCTCGGCGAGTTTCAGGTCGAGCAGGCCGAAGCTAAGCCTTTCCATCGCTTCCCTCCGTGCGTTCCGGCGCGGAACCGGGTTCCACCATGTTCAGCGGCACCCGGTACTCGTCGCCGCCCTCATAGGGATTCATGTCTTCAAGCTCCCGGATGTCGTTGGGGGACAAGGCCCCCACCCCGTAGAGCCGGGTGTAGAATTCCGCCCGGTCCCGCGCGGCCCCGCGCATGAGACCGTTGGCGTTGAACCGCAGGTAGTAGCCCTTTGCCCTTTCCTCCGGCGTCAGCAGCTTCTGCGTGCCGCTCTGCTCGATGCAGGCGTACCAGGGGCCAAGGGTGTGCACGCCGTGCTGGAGGAACATCTGTTCGGCGCTGGCGTAGGTGCTGGCCTTGTCGTAGTGGCCGACCATGATGGGCAGCACGCCGAAGGCCCGGCAGACCTCCTCGACCTGGTGCCGTCGGGTTTCGAGGAACTGTGCCTGATCGTTGGGCGACACGAGGGGAAACCACTTCATGCCGCCGCCGAGGATCGCGGTCTTGAAGGCGTTCTCGTTCCCGCCGTGGGCCGCCTGCCACGCCTCGCGCAGTTCCTTGCGCTGCTCCTGCGTCAGGTTGATTTCCGTCGTGAGCAGGCCCGACATCCGGGCTCCGTTCTTGAACAGGCGGGCACCGTGCTCTTCCGTGGCCAGAGCAAGCCCGATGGCCTCGCGCGCCTGCCGCACACCATCAAGTCCGCACACCCCATCCCAGGACAACCAGCGGAGATGCCACATGTCCTCCGCAGGCACCCGCACCCGCTTTCCGTCCTTGGTCGAGAGGTCGTAGGTGATCTCCCACCCGTTGCGCGTGACGGTCACGGAGCCCGGCTGGTACGGCAGCATCTCGACGATGCGGTCGCCCACGCGGTTCAACCAGACGAAGGCGTTGCCGGTCAGGCTAAGATGCAGTCCGAGCATGTGCCGGAACTCGAAACTGGTCTGGTACTCGTTGGGGCCATGGGCCACGAGGGAGAACAGCGGGTGGGCCGACGCCTCCATTCGGGCCCGGCCATCCGCCCGGTAGAGCTTGAACGGCACCTGTGCGAGGCCGTTGGCGATGACGCGGGCGCAAGCGAGCACCGCAGTGCATTGGATGGCCGTAGCCGCTGTCACGTGGACGCCGCTCTTGGCCAAAACCCCACCCAGCACCTCCGCCAACAGGTCGTAGGAGGTCATGCGGGTGCCCTTCCCTTCGCGCCGGAACAAGCGGGACAACCAGCCCATCACCAGACCTCCGCGAAGATTTCCGGTTCCTCGGCGGGGGCGGCCAAGGCACGCCCAACCGCCATGATCAGGGCAACGGCGCCGTCGATCTTGGAGCTCTCGCGCTCCTTGGTCGGGTAGAAGTATTTCACCGGCCCGCCGCCGCGCGCCTGCTTGAGCACCACGTTGCCCATCATCCACGTGAGCACCGGATCATCGGCATGCGCATGCCTGCGCGCCTCGTTCAGCATGGCCACTTCCGGATAAGGCCGACACATCACGTCACCCTGCGCGGTGGTCGTGGTGTACGAGCGACCGTTCTCGCGGATGAACCGCTCAAGCTCCTCGATCTCGGCAAGACGGGCGGCCAGCAGGCCCAGCGTTTCCTCGAAGGTCTCGGAGGCCAGCCCAAGCGGTGAGAGCTTGGCGCAGAGCACTCCGAACCACACCAGCGCCCGCCCCGAAAGGAACGCAGGGGCGTTCGCCACCACCGCCGAGGGTTCAGGCGCGGCCTCGTTTGCCCGGTCCTTGCGGAACGTGCCCTGAAGCACCTTCAGGGTGCGTGGTTTCTGCTTCCGTCCTGTCGCCACTTTTGGTCCTCAGTTTTGACATCGCGCGAAATCGGGAGACCATCCCGGTCTACCGATTGCCCACTCAAAGATTTACCCTCCCCCTCCCCTTGGCCGCCCGCCGTCCTCGCGGTTGGTCTTGGCGGTGTGGCACCGGTGGCAAAGGGGTTGGAGGTTCGCCCTGTCGTCCGTTCCACCGCGTGCCCTGCTCACGATGTGGTCAACGTCGGTGGCCGGCACGAGGTGGCCCTGGGCTGCACAGGCGCGGCAGAGCGGCTCCTCGCGGAGCACCTGGGCGCGGATGGCCCGCCATGCCCGGCCATAGCCACGTGCGGCGGCGCTTCCCCTTGCCTTGTCCTGCCGTGCCTCGCGTTCAGCCGCTCGGCCTCGCGCCGCTTCGGCGTGCGGAGGGCAGTAGCCCGAGGCGTCGCGGGTCAGGGCCCGGCAACCGGGATGCCGACAGGGCTTGAGGGGCCGGAGGGTGCTCATGTGCGCCTCCTAGCCTCCCGTTTGCATCGCTCTTCGGCGAGGGTGCTGTAGGTGGTGTCGAGGCCCCAGGGATGGGGGCCGATAGGACACTGGTGTCCTATCAGAGCGGACACGGGTGTCCTCTCCACTATTCCACCTCTCTTTCCACCCTCCGGAGGGCTTGCAGCCCTCAGCACAGAGGAGCGCCCGGTGCGCTGGGAGACGAAGAGTCCGGAGTCCACGAGGGTGGCCACAGCGCGTCGGACGGTCCTGACGGTGACCCCGCAGAGTTCCGCCAGCCTGGCTTGGGAAATGCGTGCGCGCCCGGAGCGCGCATCGAGCGAGAGCGCCAGCACGAGCCCGACGAGCCGTTCGGTGGGCGTCAGGGCTGCCGCAAGGATGCGGCGCTGGAGTGCGAAGGTGTCTGTGCATGGGCGTTCGCTCGTCATGTTGGCAGGGGCGGGTTGTTGTTGCCTTCGGGCGTGGCCCCGCCCCTGTGCCCCACGGCTCCGCGCACCAACGCAGCCCGTGGCGGCGGCCCGAGAACTAGCGTCCCTTCCTGTCGAGGGTCTGGCGAATCCAGCGCACGTCGGTTTCGATGGCGGCGAGCCGCTCCATGGCCGACTGCTGGCGCGCCTGCTCGATCTCGATGGCCCGGACGCGGGCCGAGAGGTCCGCCGCCCACCAGATCGAGGAGGCAGCCTGGAGGAGGATGGCGAAGATGAGGGCGAGGCCCCATCGGCGCTCGATCATCCAGCAGCTTGCGTCACGTGCGGTCATCGCGCCCCCTGCACCTACCGGGCGGCCCGGCGGCCGATGCTGATCCGATCCCCGAACCACGAGCCTGCGATGCCGCAGAAGGTCACGCGGGTGCCCTCGTCGATGGCGTCCGGCAGGAAATAGCCGACGGCGAGCACGACCACGGCCGCCACGGTGACGGCGGGCCGGATGGCGGCGCGAAGATCGACCACCCACTGCGAGGGGGTGCCGGACACGTCACGATTGAAGAACTCGGCCTGGGCGCGCTGGGACTCGGCTGTGGCCCGCACATAGTCGGCCATGACTTCGGGCTTGGTGGTGGCGAGGGTGGCCAGGGTGCGCTCGGGGCTGTCGTCGTCCTTGCCGAGCACCTTCTTGCGCACGAGGTCCACGACCGGCGGCAGGATCATGCCGCCGACCGTGGTGATCGCTTCGAGCAGGCCGGGAATCATGCCTGCCCCCGCGCCATGTCGATCCCGCGCCCGATGGTGGCCGTGTCGTAGGGGTGCTGGCCGTTCTCGTGCCGGATGATGCAGGCGACGAGGGTGGGCAGCACATCGGCGACGACGATGGGCTCGTCAGGGCTGACGCCGAGGCGTTCCGCGACGTGGCGGATGTAGGCTTCGGTGTTGTTCTCGGTCGGGGGTGCCCAGCGCGAGATGATCTGCCGGACCGTCTTAAGCCCGTGCTTGCGCTGGTAGTTGAGCAGGATGACGGCCATCGCACGGATGCCGTCTTCGGGCGTGGCGAACGTGCAAAAGTCGGGATCGCCCTGGGTCGGGGCGAGGCCCTTCCACTTGTCGCCGTGCCGGATGTTGCCGGGGTTGTTGTTGCGGATGCCGCGCGGGATAGCCATGGCTACGCTCCTGTTTGGGAGAAGCGTAGCGCGGGGGGGCGGGGGGAGATCAAGAAAGGCTAGCTTGGAAACGGGGGTTTACAAGCAAGCAAGCTCAAGCGGAAAAAAGGGGGACTAAAAACTAGTAAGAGAACACTCTGCCCGGCGACAATAAATTAGGGGCAACAATCGCAAAGTTGTCTTCCGCGCGTTGTTCACGTAAGATGCTACTATCGACAATCGTAACCCTGTGTAGCTCCGCGCACGAGCACAAAGAAGAGAGAGAATGGCGACTGGACAGAAAAGTGACCTTCCCTTTGGCAGCGAGTTCTCCCCTTCGCAGGTCAATCTCCCTCGGCTGCTTGATCTCGCTGACAAACACGGGGGCGACCAGAAAGCGCTTCAAGACGCCATCCGGGCAGAGTACTTCGCGGAACATGGTGGAGGCAGCGTCAAGAACCAGCAAACCCTCGCTATGAACTGTCGTCTGGGTATGAGAGCCTATGGGCTCATCGACGATATGGCCACCCTAACCGAGTTCGGCCGGGTGCTCTATGACATCCGCAGCGATGAGGCCAATCTCTACGACAAACTTGGCACGCACATCCTACTAAACCTCAAGGGCATGGCGTTGGTGCGCTGCATCCAAGAGATGACCATCGCGGGGGAGCGCGTCACACTCGACGCGCTGCGCCACGCGCTCGAAGAGCGCGGCATCCACTTTCCCAAGGGCGGCAAGCATCCGAGCATGATGCGCCTTTGGCTGGAAAAGGCGGGGGTGTTCGCTGCTGGCAGTTGGCGTATCAACGAGGCACGACTGCGCGCACTGATCGGCGCAGACAGTGACGAGTTCGCTGCACTCGCCCGCTTCACACCCGAACAACGCGCTTTCCTCCTAGCGCTCGCTAACTGTGGTGTGACCGCCCCGCAGCCCGCCAACGTCATCCGCGACCTAGCCGCAGCCACCTATGGCGTTCGCTTCCCCGACAAGAATTTGCCGCAGGCGATACTAAACGCGTTGCGAGATGCCGGGTACATCAACTTCACAAAGACCACCAGTGGCCGTGGCGGTAAGCCGATGGAGGTGACGCCCACTGCGAAGCTGCGCAGCGACCTTGTGGAGCCGCTACTCAACCAGCTGAAAAACCAGCTAGACCCGAAACTCATCGCACTACTGACCAAGCCCCTTGACGACATCCTCACGGAGCTTGATGCCGACGACAAATACCTTGCAGGGCTTGCTCTTGAGGCGCTGGCCTTCAAGCTCATGCGCATCCTCGGGATGGACTACATCGCAACCCGTCTCCGCAATATCTCCGCGACTGGTGGTGCGGAGGTTGATCTCATTTTCCACTCGTCCCGATTAGTCTATTCGCGCTGGCAGGTTCAGTGCAAAAACACGGCGCGCGTGTCTCTTGATGACGTGGCGAAGGAAGTTGGCCTAACGCACTTTCTTAAGAGCACTGTCATCGTGATGGTCAGCACTGGTGCCATCGGCGAAGATGCTCGCCGCTACGCCAATAAAATCATGCAGGACTCGAATCTCTGCGTCGTGATGATCGATCGACAAGACTTGGAAGCCATCAAAGAGAATCCTGCAAGCATCGCCGATGCTTTCAAACGCGAAGCGCACAACGCGATGACTCTAAAAAATATTGACTTATAAGTATCCCATCATGCCAAACAGAAAAATTCAGAAGCCGTTGTTGTTCCACAAAACCAAACACGGGAAAATTTATCTCGGCGACAGTCTTGACGTGATGGCGGGCATGAAGCCGGGCAGCGTTGACCTTGTAATGACTAGCCCGCCCTTCGGGCTCGTCCGCAAGAAAGAATATGGCAACGCCGACTCTCATGAATATCTCGAATGGTTCCAGCCTTTCGCTCAGCAATTCAATCGCGTGCTCAAAGACAGCGGTAGCCTCGTGATTGACATCGGTGGCGCGTGGATGCCCGGTCAGCCGACGCGTAGCCTGTATCACTTCAAGCTACTCATCATGTTATGCGAAGAATTTGGCTTCCATCTAGCGCAAGAATTCTATTGGTGGAGCCCGTCGAAGCTCCCCACACCTGCCGAGTGGGTTACGGTACGTCGCATCCGTGTGAAGGACGCAATCAATACCGTGTGGTGGTTGTCTAAAACCCCGTGGCCTAAGGCCAGCAATCGCCGCGTGCTGCAACCTTACAGCCCTAGCATGAAGCACCTGCTTGCCAAGGGTTACAAAGCACAAAGGCGGCCTTCGGGCCACGACATCAGCGAGAAATTCGCCATCGACAACGGCGCGGCCATTCCGCCAAATCTCATCGCCCTACCTAACACTGAAAGCAACGGCGTCTATCACCGCTTCTGCCAGGAGCATGGTATCAAGCCACACCCTGCTCGCTACCCTGCCGAGCTTCCCGAATACTTCATCAGGATGTGCACGGATGAACGCGATACAGTGCTCGATCCATTCGGAGGAAGTTGCGTCACAGGCGAAGTGTCTGAACGCCTCAAACGGAAGTGGGTGTGCGCAGAACTCAACGAAGAGTATCTAGAAGGTGCGCTCGGACGCTTTACATCCGACAACGCGGAAGCGCTTGCCGCTCGGGCATCCATCGCTACAAAGCTAGACGACGAAGCAAACTACTATAAGATCCCTCGCCCTGGCATCCTCTGGAATGGCAGTCACGGCGACACACTCGCCGAGGATGGAGGCAAAAAACGCGCTATCAAATCTACTGCTCCAAGCAAAGCATCAAGCAAAGCTCACGATGGCTCAAGTGATGTTGAGCCTATGTCCAAAACAGATTGGCGATGCAATCGTTGAGCGCGAAGCTGACTGTTCTCTTTGATATCATAAATCTATCGCAATATCGCACTTCACGCGATTGAGGCTTTTAATATAGCAAACTTGAAATCAATGACATTGCCACTTAGGCATAGTGATCTGTCAATCCATGGCCTCATGCGACAGGAAGACCTCAAAAACCCGCATGGCACCCTTTACGGAATATCGGAACTGTCACGCTTCCCAAGCTAATTACCATCATACTAACAAACTGCATCAGTTGCGCGCAACATCTCTAGATTCTTCCGGCAGCAAATCTCCTCCTCTTGTCTCCACCAGAATGGCGGGACTCCACCTCACCCATGCACAATGGGGTTCCCTGCGCGTGCCTGTCGCGCCGCAGCCGGGGCAAAAGTAGTCTGCCTCTCGATCATCAGGCCCATAGACACGAGAAAACCTGAATCGAAGCTGAGCCCCGCAATCCGGACACAGTGGAGCCCACGAAGGCCTCGCCATCAGCACGTCCTCCCGGCGCTCGCGCGCATTTCCATGGTATCCGGCACCACTCCGGACCGCATGTTGACAGACATGACCGCCCCCCTTAATTTAACGACAAACGGTAAACGCTGGACGGGAAATGGTCGCATCGTTCCGCTGCAAGGAAACACGGGCACTCTTCGAGGGCGCGCCAACCCGCAGGTTCAGGGCCTTCACCAGCGTTGCCCTGCGCAAGCTCGACATGCTCGACGCCGCCGCATGCATTGACGACCTGCGCATCCCTCCGGCCAACCGTCTCGAAGCACTCAAGGGCGACCGGCAGGGGCAGCACAGCATCCGAATCAATGACCAATGGCGCATATGCTTCGTCTGGCGCGACGGGGCCGCCCATGATGTCGAAATCGTGGATTACCACTGAGGATACCGCCATGCGCATCCGCACCCACCCCGGCGAAATTCTGAACGAAGAATTCTTGAAGCCCCTGAACATCACGGCCCATGCCCTTGCCGTGGCGCTTGGGGTGCCCGCCACCCGCATTTCGGACATCGTCCACCAGCGGCGCGGCGTCACCGCCGACACGGCGGCGCGGCTTGCCCGGTTCTTCGGGACCAGCGCGGCCTTCTGGATGAACCTGCAATCCGCCTACGACCTGTCCGTCGTGCAGCGCGACAAGGGCGACGATCTGCTGCATATCCGTCCGCATCCTTCCGCCGGTACGGCCCACGCCTACTGATCCGGGCATCAGAACCTCTCCACGTCCCACTCACCGCGCTTGCCGGGCTTCACGGCCACGAACGTGAACCAGGGCTTCTGCTTGGCCGCGACCTTGATCTTCACGCGGGCATCATCTTCCCAGTGCCCTTTCACCTCGTGAAGTTCGACAACGCCGCTTGCCCGGATGACGAGGAAGTCGGGCGTATAGAACGTCTTGTCGGCGAGCCGCAGCTTGAGCCCCTCGTAGTCCCAGCCCACGATCTTGCCCGCCCGTTCGAGGCCGGCCAGATGCTCGGCATACCGGGCCTCGGTCTGATTCATCCCCTCGCTGCGGTAGGTCCGGCCGGGCGCGGGTAGCCGCCCCTTGGCCCTCACCGGCGCCGGGACACCCGCCGGGCGCTGCACGGGTGGCGCTGCCTGCACCGGCGCACGGTTGCGCATCCACTTTTCCAGCCCCCCAGCCGCCTTGATCTCTGCTGCGCTGACCGTGCTCATCGTGCGGCCCCCGCCAGAGCCTCGGCACGCGCCCGCTCGTGCTCCGGCCGCTCCTGCCAGTCCACGCCGCCACGCTCGAATGCCCGCACTGCGCGCGGCACCGGCCCGCCATGGTTGCCCCTGTCCGGGTAGAGCCCGAGGCGTTCGCGCTCGAAGGCAACGGTGCCGCCCACGTAGCCGCGCGGCATGACCATGAGTCCCAGCGCCTCGATGTCGCGTCGGCTCTCCCCGTTGCCGCCGGGATGGCACCGGCACCGGCGGACCAGGCGCTGCCACGTGTCCGCACCGGTGCGCGGATCGCGGGCCGGTGCCCAGGCGAAGATCACCCCCGGCTCATCGCACTCGGGGCAGCAGCGGGAATCGCTGACCACCTGCTCGGGGTGGTTGGCCTGCCACTCCTCCCACAGCACGCGGATAGCCTGGCCGAGGTTGCGCGGCAGCGTGGCGCCGTCGAGCAGACGCTGCCGAATCCACTCCAGCGGTGGCCCCGACGGGACATGCCCGCACTGCTCGAACCAGATGTCGCGGGAACGCTCGCCGGGCGGGTTGCACCCGAATCCCGCGTAGACATCGCTCACCAGCGCCTCGAATGCCGTCCGCCCCATGTTCCGTGGCGTTGCCTTGCTCATGCCCGTACCTCCGTCTGCTCTGCTTCTCTGGCCAGCCTGGCCTCATAGTCGGCGGTGTTGATCTCGTGGAACGACTTGCCCCGCAGGTTGGCGTACGGGTCCGGCGACCGTGGCGGCTTGTTGAGCCAAAACCGCCCGGAGAGGAACTTCTGGGGCGACGGGATGAACCGTCCGCCCTCCTTGGCCCATTGCTCGCTGCCCTCCCACTCGGACAAGGCATCGAAGAGCCGGGGAAGGCCGGGGTACGCCCTGGCCTTCTTCATGGCCAGCCACGACGGCAAGACGGCGTAGATCGGCTGCCGGGCCCGCTCAGGGTAGGCGTCGAGGAACTGCTCAAGCTCGATGTCCGGGACATGGCGAGGCGGCTCTGGCGCATCAGCCTCTTCGGGAGGGAGAGAATCGACCGGCCCCAACCCGTCTCCACCCCCCAACGGGGGGGTAGGGGGGGTGCCTTTATTCTTCTCTTCTCTCTTCTCTTCTCCTCTGTCGTGACCATGCGTGACGGGGCGTGACTCTTCGTGACCGTGCGTGACATCGCGTGACATGTCGTGACATGCAGTCGCGTCACGCTGCCGCATACGCTGGGCGCGTTTGCGGTCAGTGGCGGTGACGTCCTCTCGTTTCGGCTGTCGCTCGTCCCACTTTGCGATGCGCTCGTTCAGGATCATCCCCTTGGCACGCATGGCCTCGACGATGGCGCATGCTGCCCCGTCATCAAGACCAAGGATGGCGTCTGCCCCCTCGCAGTCGAAACCATCGACCATGCCCCTGTCCCTGGACTCGCAGGCCCTTTCCAGAAGCATCGCCCAGACGGCCACGACTGCGGCCACGTTCTGGCGAGACTTGCGGGCCACGACCTGAAACTTCGGGTCGCTAGCGGCCCCTGTGTACCAGCGGAACCAATTCATCACGTCCTCCACTCAAGCGGCGTTGCCGCCACCCTCGCATGTCCGGCCACGGATTTCCGGAGGCTGTGCGAGATATGCAAACGACCTGCTTCTAACGGCTGCCTTTCGATAGGCAGTCCCCTTATTCTCACCACATGGGTAAACTTCAACCCACGAAATTCCTGTAATAATCTTGGCTGATCTTTACTGTGGACACCCATTCGCCAAGCCTTAACGTGAACGGTTTGACCGCGTCTTTTAGCGTCGGCGAAAAAATGCACCCTGCCGTCCGTACCCAACTACCTGTGAACCCCAGACGCGTCTTTTAAAGGGTATGAATACAAGCGCCCTCACCGGACAGGGTGCCCCCCTCTCCCCCTCCCCTCTGGTTCCTGCCCCCTCCTCCCCCAGCAACGGGTCTTGCACCACTCGACGTGCAGCCACTGCCAGGGCGGCTTGGTGAAGGGACACGGGCGCAGGTGGGGATATCGGAGGTACGCGGCGCGGGCAGCCTCTGGCGTCGTGTAGCCGATCTGCTCGGGCGACTTGGGGCGGTAGGGGCATCCACAGGGCACGCCCTGAGCATCGCTCCGCGCAGGGGAGCGACCAACCCCGGATGCACGCAGGCTTGCCACTCCTGCATCGCAGTGCCGGGAATCGCCCGCCAATTGGACTTCACGCTGCCTGTACTGTCCCGTCACACGCGCCCCCTTCATGCATGGGCACACGGCGTCATCGCCGCGCTATCCTGCCTTGCGTATCCATTTGTGGTTATTGCACAACATCAGCAATTCATGTTGACCGCACCAGAAGTGGACACTACACATCTTGAGAGCACATCGCCTCCGATGTACTCCCTCTCTGAGGAGCCTCCGTCTGCACCACGGGGGCTTCTCTCTTTTCGGGCTATGCGCCACTGCGTCGCAGCCAGATTGGCTCCGCAGTCTGCAACCACACCACGCGCCACGGAGAGCACCTACCCTGCGCCGCTGTCCCGGTCTCTGGCGCGCACAACCACGTCCTCCAATTCCTTGAGTGCGGCGCGCAGCCTGGGCATGAGGTCGGTGTAGTGCCGCCCGGCGCGCGCGGCCTTGATGAAGTCGGTCACGGCCTCGTAGCCTTGCAGGCACTCGTCCTCCATGCTCCGGCCATCCGGCTCGCCGCCAAGGGGCCGCAGCCCGTAGCCCATGAACCCGGCCAGCGCCTCCAACGGGGCCACGGAGCCGCAGGCGCGCATCAGCGGCACCAGCGATTCGACGCCGAGCTTCGCGCCTGCGTCATAGGGGGAAAGCTCGCGCGAGAGCGTGGACTTGTGCTTGCCGATCTCGGCGGCGATGGCCGTCAGGGTCCGCCCCGAGTTCTCCACCATGTCCGCGATCACATCTTCCAACGCGCGCATTAAACAACCTCCTGACAAGTTTCATTTTCCCTTCACGCATGGCGGGGTAACGTGTGAGCATGGAAAAGAAGGTACATGCCCACGTCACCAGCCGCCGGTGCCTGAACGGCAACCACGCCGCCCTGGTCCGCCTGACCTCGCCGGAGGATGTGGACTGGCGATCCGTCCTGCTCCCCTCCCCCGCGTTGTCCGGCTCGCTGCTTGATGCCGTGGTTGCAACGGCTCTGCGTCACCACGCGGGAGGGCATGGGGCGCGCCTGCGCGCCGAGTACCAGCTACGACTGCCGACGCACCCTTGATGCAGGATGCTGTACCGCCAGCACCCGGCCAGTCCCCTCCGGCAGCAGCGCCCCGCGTCCTGTAAAAATCATGCTGCATAATTGACCTTGCCCGTGTGCCCGCCCTACCCCACAGGAGGAGACAACTACCCACCAACACACTCATTCTCGCGGGGCACCTCATGAACGATCTCATCAGTACCGCCATCCGGAACCGCTGCTGCCTTTTCGTCCGCAGCGCAGAGCATGAATGCATCATCGAGCCACACCTTCTGGGGCTCAGCGCCAACGGCAAGCTCCTGCTCAAGTCCTACCAACCACCCATCCCGGACGTGCCGTCCCCTGTTGCTGGCTGGAGGACTTACCGGCTGGAGGACATCGAGGAGATCGAACTCACAGACATCCCGTTTCCCGGCCCACGCGCTGACTATGACGCCACGCAATCGGGCCGCATCGCCAAGGTCATCTGCCAACTGTAGCGGGGGATCACCCTCCCGCCCGCAATGCCGGGGGCGTAGTTGCCCCCGGCTGCGCACCCTCGGTATGGAGGTGGCAACCACCCCAACCTTCAACCAAGGAGATTGTGATGGACGACAACACCCGCGCACTGCACAAGGTATTCGGCGCCCTGCTCGTCAACGCACGGTATGCAGCGTTCAACTTCTACCAGCAGCGCAAAGGAACACCGCTCACACAGGAAGAGATGGAAGAGATCGCAAACGGTGTCCTGAACGAGATCGGCGAAAACGTCGTAGCTGTCATAAAGACGGAACTCGACGACGAATAAGCTCCCTCTGCGCATGCAGGCCTCGCCGCAGCCCGGTGTAGTCAAGGCGAGGGGCAACGTAGCGCCCCCCATCACCCTGCCCCTCGTCGAGATCATCCCGGAAAGCCTTGCGGTATGCGGCTCTGGAGTTATCAAACGCCGCCAGCCAAATCCGCAGGGCACTCTTGGCATCCAAGGAGGTGGTCAGGTGCCGCCTGACCGCCTCCACCTCTTCCCGGATGGCTCGGAGTTCGGTGAGCAGTTGCTGGCCCGTGGCCTCGGTCATGAGAGATCGGGACATGCTGCCTCCTGGTTCCGCCCGCAGGCGGGTTGAAGTGACAACGCGGCCCGGCAGCATGGGCATGACATGCCGTCAGGCCGCGTCGCGGGGAGGGGTGGGGGAAGGGAGAGAGGTGCCGTAGACCAGCGGGAGCAGCTTAAAAACAGACTCACCGCTCAACCCCTTTTCTCCACGCAAGAAACGAGAAAGGCTTGCCTGCTCAACTCCACAGGCCTGCGCAACCGCCGTCTGGGTCAGGCTGCGACGAGCCATTACTGCCCGCAAAGCTGTTCGAAAGTCGTCTTGCCGCATGCCCGCATTTTATGTCTTTAAACATCATGATGCAATACGGACAAAGACTTTCAGCATATGACAAAATTCATAACCTATGATTCTGTCCAAGCATGGGATTTAAAGAAGACTTCAGAGATGGCCTAATCAGGGCTTCACAGGGAATGTTCCGCAATCCCTCGCACTTGGCTGCGGAGGCCCATGTGGAGCAGGCCTCAGTCTCGCGCTATCTCCGCAACGAAAAAGGCCTATCCCTTGAATCCGTCGGAAAACTCCTAGACGCGATCGGGGCGCGCCTAGTCTTTCCGGATGAGCAACTCCCCTCCCGCGAAGTCTGCTGGGTGGATGCCAAGGTGGTTGCTGCCGGGAACGGTCTCCCCTCGCCAGAGCATGAGGACTATTACGCCGTCCCGCTGGTGGACGAGGCCGGGGCCGGACCTGGCATCATTCCCCAAGGGCAACTGATCTCCTGGTTCCTCGTTTGGAGGCACCAGGAAACCATCCGCCATAGGGCAGACTTGATCGCCGTGCGGATTGCAAAGGGATCGGACTCAATGGCCCCGACGCTGGCACCGGGCGACATTGTGCTTGTGGACAGACAGGACAAGAACGCAGATAGGCCGGGGCGCATCATGCTTGTGATGGACCCGGATGGGGCGGGCAAGGTGAAGCGAGTGCATGCGCAACACCTGCCGGAAGAGAAGGACTACCGCCTCACCTACTACTCGGACAACGCGGCGGTGTATCCGCCAGAGGTCTACAGCCTCAAGCGCGACTTCGAAGGGGATTGGCACCGGGCCATCGTCGGCCGGGTTATCTGGGCGTGGAGCGATGTGAGCGGGAAGTAACTCAAAGACGCGTGCAGGACTGAATCATGCAAAGAAAAACTGCAAAGTTTATGTTTTATGAAATCACAGAATGTGGGTATTACACGTTTAGAAAGAGGCAACATGAGTTTTGCACAGCAAAAGATGCGTTTACAACACTCTACACATGGATAAAATCGCGAAAATCAATATATGAAACAGCAACATTTGAACCAGAAGAAGACTCTGATGACTACAAAGTATACTGCTATGAGATGGAAAAAGGAAACAGTTTTGTCTTAACCACATGGAACGCCTCACCCGACACGGATGGGCAAATCGCAGCAATTAATGGACTTGCCCAGGTTGGGGCTTCTGATGTGCGAACATCAAATTTTCCAGATGGGTATATTGCCGGGTACGAAACATATTTCTGGATCATTCCTGAGATGAACGTACTCGTGACCATTCGCTTTGACCGGACAAACAACGGGCAAAGCGCCCTTTGCAAGTACGTTGACGGTTTTCTCAGGTGCCTCTCCCCCTATGTCATAGAATTTAGAACCAAAAAAGGCGAAATCGCGACCAGATATGGCGCGACAAAAGAAACGGCCAAGACCTTAAGACCGGCCTTTGCTACCAAACGACGCCGCCTCCCCGGCAAAATCGAAGCCATTAAGGCGAGGCGTGCCCACATCACAAAAATCATTCAGAAGACAAAACTTACCCCGCTAATCAAAGCCAACGACACCGCCCTCTGGCAAGCCGCTCTTGCCAGAGTGGGCATGCGAACCAAGGCGGTGCAGCCGGTTGAAGTAGATTTTGATACCGAGTTTGCCTACACCCCATCCAAGGAAGAGTTGGAAGACATCATCACGGCGTGGGAGACGCAGCGAGGCAACCAAGGGAGCGATGACGTCGGGTTCAGAATGCGGGGCAATGCAAATGAAATAGAATGGTTAGGGAGATGCCTTGCAAAGGGAGAAATCGACCTTAACGTTCATATAAATGAACAGGGAATCATCAGGGCCTCCTCGCTATTAGAGGCACTTGAAGAAAAACGTGAATGGATCATCAACAGTGCGTATCCCCAAAACAATCGCTAGGATACTCGCAGGTGGAGCCCTAATTGCGATATTCTTCGTTGGTTACGCCTACGGACAATCAATCCCATTTTCAAATCAGCTTCAGGCGTTTGACACTCTAAGACAGACGTCTGTGCTCATATTTGGCGTTGTAGGAGCGTGGCTAGCTGTTTTGTTTCCAATGGTGCACACTCAAACAGCATCCCAAAAAGATGCTCAAGACCTTACACGAAAACTCTTCAAGCCAATAACGTCTTCACTATACATCATCACCTACTCGCTCATGGCACCACTGCTAGCTCCATTAATCAAAAAAGTACCATACGCCGTACATATTATTCCAGAACTACGCGGTGTCGGCTTCGCCTCACTCTGCGTAGCAACAGCCATTCAAATTTATACTCTCCTCCTTGCTCTGCAACCTTTCGACCTCTTCAAGACAGAAACAGACCTCATCATTGAGAAGGATGCATGCAGAAAACGTTACAGAGGAAATATTACGGAGACACAAGAGCCCAATCCTAGCGACAAGACTGACCACGCACCATAACATAAATAAGCCCCGCCGACGGGGCTTTTCGCTTGCACAGCTTGCGATGCGAGCACGCATATTGGCATGATGCTCCCCCCACCACCGCAACACCCTAGGCATTCCCATGGACAGCCCAGAAAAACGACAACACGCCTCGGAGCTTGAGTTTCGCAGATCAATATTTTTAGAACAACTCAAAGCCCGTGGCGTCGTCTACAACAGCAGCAATCTTGCAACGATCGAATACGGAAAAATGGCTCTTCGGGGCTGCTTTCTCCTTAATGGTGCAGCTGCTGTCGCCATACTTGGCTCCGGCAACCCACGCCTACTAGAAGACGTCAAATATTTTGCTATTGGTGCGCTCTTGAGCGTTTTCGCTACAGGAATTTCGTATCTCTCTCAATATTTCATCGCAGAATCGTGGAAGTCATCTATATTTACACCTCCACATAACGACATAGCAGTAAATGAATCAGCAAAATACGACACGTTGTACAGCAAAATAGGAATTGTGCTGACCGTGCTAAGCTCTCTCGCAATCATCCTTGCATACGCCTCGTTTTCCTTTGGCGTTTACCAATGCAACGACAAAATATGCGTTCAAAAAGCAAGCATCGCCTGTACAGAGATAGTATTCACCTGACACTGCCGTGCCCGGCGAGGCGCTGATCAGGCCGCCTGCTGTCCTTCGCTGTCCTCTTCCAGGTGGCCTTCGGGAAGGCCATCAAGGAAAGCTTGGTAGGGTGTCCGGCCGTTCATGCTTCTGCCTTGGTGCGTCCGTTCGTGGTTATAGTGGTGCAGGTAAGCGTCCAGGTCCGCCTGCATTTCGTCCAGGGACTCGTACCAGTTCCTGCGCCCCTGAATTCTGAAATGTTCGTCGAGCAATGTCCTGTGCAGTCGCTCCACAAAGCCGTTGCTTTGCGGGCGCCTGACGCGGGTTGTCCGGTGTTCGATGCCTTCCAGTTGCAGGAACAACTCGTAGGGATGTCTGTCGGGACGCCCGCAGAATTCCCGACCATTATCCGAAAGCACCGTGACGACCGGCGTGTCGTGCTCCTCGAATAAGGGCAGCACGGACTCGTTGAGCATATGCACCGCCGTAACCGGCAGCTTGCTGGTGTACAGCCTGCCGAAGGCGTAGCGGCTGTGACAGTCGATGGCCGATTGCAGATAGATTTTCCCCACGCCTTTCAGCGTGCCCACGAAAAACGTATCCACGGCTACCAGATCGCCGCTGCATCGGGTTTCGATATGCCGCTCCCGGAATTCCGGGCTGAATCGCTCCAGGGTGCGAACCTGATCGTCATTCAGGGCGATTCCGGTATCTCGTACATGCCGCTCCAGGCGCAGCAGCCGCTCATGCCGGGTCAGCATCCCGTTGCGGCTCCAGACGCCCCGCACACCCCCGGAACTGACCTGAACACCTTGCAGCACCAGTTGCTGAGCCACGCGCACCGGGCCATGCGTCGGGAACTCAAGGCTGTGCGCCAGAATCCTTTCTGCCGTCGCCTCGTCCACCCGGTTCGGGTGCGGTTCTCGTGGCCCCGGCAGGCGGTCCGCAAGCCCTTCAGCTCCGAACGTCTGGTAATTGCGTCGGATTTCATAGAACTGCTGCCGCGAATACCCCATGATGCGGCACGCCCTGCTCACATTATCCAGTTCGCTTGCAAGCTCTAGCAGGCTCAACTTCCTTCGTGCTACCTTCTTGCCAGTGGTCATGTCGGTCTCCTTGCTGGTGGTTGATGAAGCTTCGCAACCTCATCGCTACCCCAGACGGGCACGGCATGACCACTTCCTTTCGGAAGGCCTACTGTCAGGTAATAACTAGCTCAGCACACATCGCCTCCCTTGCCACCCCTAGACAACCCACTTTCGAGGCGAACTATAACAAGATGTTAAAAACCCATTCCGCTGAATAGCCACCGAGATACACAACCCCACTACCTCCTCGCCACCACGTTCATCATTGCCCCCCTCTCACCCCCCTGATATAGGATACCCACCCTTGGGGAAGGGCTTTCACCAGCATGGCCGATATCGGTCGAGGAGGTTCAATGAACCGACTGCTCATGGTGATGGCCCTTTGTGCCTCACAACAGCCCCGGCGGCGTTCGCCGCCGACGCATCTGCCCTGCCTCCTGGCCCGTTGGCCTGTGAGGAGTTGCGTCTCCTTCGCCTTCTTTGCTAATCTCCCCTGCAATCATCCTTGCGGCTATGGTTGAAACAAACAAAGGGGGGGCCGCCATGGCACAGGAACAGAATGTTCCACAGCAGTGCGACACCACAGATGCACAGCGAATAGCGTATAATGCAAAATATTGTGCATCACTTGAATCTATTGTTCGCTCTGCAATGGACGACTATAACCACACAACGTACACCCTAAAGAGCTTTCAGCACTCAACAATAAAAACGTATCTCTGGATATCTACCGTTGTTTTTGCTGCCGAGCTTGCGTTCTATGCAGATGTATCAGGGTCAAATACGCTTATTTCGTTCATCGGAATGGAAATAAATATACAAAGCAAGATATTTAAAGCCCTCTCATCGCTATCACTGATGCTTTCCATGGCTGTCTTTATCCTTGGCGTTGATACAATGCGCGGAAGGAACTCGACAAGTTCACCCACATCACATGGCTGGTTAGCTTTGTCGAATATGGCATATGCAGACTGCGACGAAGATTACCGCGATAACTACAGAATTGCTCTTATTCAAGACATAAGCAACGCGATCACTAGTCATTTAAAAGAATCCAACTCAAGAGGCAAAAAACTAAGATGTATGTCATGGGGCATACTCGCTTCCGTGGGATGTGCCATCCTGACACTGCTTTGTTGACCGCAACTGGCGGATAAAGGAGGTGATACAGATGAGCGACAGTAAGAAACCCTCTGCGCCCCCACCACCTCCTCCCCCGCCACCGGCTCCGACATCTCAGCATGTCACCAACGGGTGGACTGGCGACCGCATTATTGATCGCAAGGCCCCTCCACCTCCTCCGCCGTCCAAGAAGAAGTAGCGCCCGTCGCTTCCGGTTCTGACCAACCGGACTTTCGAGCCCCCGCCTTGGGGGCTCACTTTCCGCCGCCCCCCCCCAGTGGGCGGTGTTTTTTTTATCAGTTTTAATGATTTTAAACATGAAAAAATTGACTCGCAATGTTTTATGACATAAAACATATTCACCACCACCGAGGAACACCCCACGAGCAGCGCCACCCCGGCAGAGCGAGCGGAAGGAGCCAAGGACGGTGGTGCCCAGCAAGTACCGAGCACGGCAAGCCGCAAGCCCTTGGGAGCGGGAAGGCACGCGACGGCAGGGAATGGGCCACGGTATCGAACCTGATTCATTACCGGCGGAGGGAACATGGCGACCATCATCACCAGAGTGAACGGCAAGCCCGTCTGGGCGAACAGCGCCGACATGCTGGCCCTGCTCATCGTGGCCATGCAGATCGGGGCGCTCAGCGCGCAGGCCCGCACGTGGCAGCGCGCGCAGGGGTGGAGGTAGCGGCGATGCCTACCTTCAAAAACCTCCTCACCGCCGCCGTCGTGCCTGCGCTTACCGGCATGGGCGTGGCCTGCGCCATTATCGCGGCCTTGGCCGTGGCGGCGCACGTGGGCACTATCCTCATCGACGGGGGGCTGTAACCATGCAGTGGTTCACCATCGCCTACACCCGCGAGGGCGCAGACCGCATCCACCTCGAAACGGTCGAGCACCCCAACGAAGTCGAGGCATGGGGCTACGCCGTGGACATGGCCGACACCGGTTGCGAGGTCGAGATCATGCCCCACTACTTCTGCATCCCCTCGCACCACGGCCACAGCTTCCGGCGCGAAGTCAGGGACGCCAGCGCCCGCGCCGATGCGGTCAACTGGCACCACAAGGGACTCGCGGCCCGCGAGCGCCTGAAACAGGTGGCCCAGGCACCGGCGACCTAGCGCACCGCGCGGCCCCGCGCCGCACCTTTCCCACATCCCTGTCACGGGAGGACAGCATGAACCAGGCACAGACTCTTGCGCCCATCTCGCCTCACGCCCCGGCTCCGGCCAACTACATGCCGGTGACCGACCTTGTGGCGCAGGTGGGGCACATCCAGCAGGTGATGCACGCAGTCATGAAGGACGGCGAACACTTCGGAAAAATCCCCGGCTGCGGCGACAAGCCGACCCTGCTCAAGGCCGGGGCCGAGAAGCTGGCCATGACGTTCCGGCTCGCGCCCGAATACGACATCCAGGAGCGCGAGATGCCCGGCGGACACCGCGAGTACCGCGTGATGGTTCGGCTCGTGTCCATCCTCACCGGCGTCATGGTCGGCGCTGGCGTGGGCCTGTGCTCCACCATGGAGGGTAAGTACCGCTACCGGGCCGGTGATGGCGAGATCACCTCCGTCCCCGTGCCCAAGAACTACTGGGACACCCGCCGCAGCGACCCCACCGCCGCCGCCCGCATCCTGCGCGAGATTGCCAACAAGGCCGGTCTGCCCGGCTCCAAGTTCGGCACCAAGAAGGACGCGGAAGGCCGCTGGATGGTCAGCACCCACGGCGAGCGCGTCGAGCACGACAACCCCGCCGACTACTACAACACGGTGCTCAAGATGGCGAAGAAGCGCGCCCTCGTGGACGCGGTTCTCACCTCCACTGCCGCCTCCGACATCTTCACGCAGGACATCGAGGACATGCCCGAGGTCATTCCCGGTGCCGGTGCCGCCACCTCCACGCAGCAGCCGAAGCCCCAGGGCGCGGGCAAGAAGACCACCGCCCCGCCTCAGGGCAACCAGCAGCCCGCCCACAACCCGGACCAGCCCCCGGCCCCCTCTGCCGCGCAACTCGCCATGCTGCGCAACGAGGGCAAGAAGGCCGGGCTCGATGAGGTGGCCCTGGTCTCCCTCGCGCGCCACATGACCGGCGACGACTCGATCCAGAGCATCGACCAACTCACCAAGCCCGAAACCACCCAGATGATCGACGGCATCAAGTCCGGTGCGCTGCTCAACATCCCGCCCGATGCCAACCAGCAGATGGGCGACATGCCCTCGGGGTTCTAGCCATGACCGAACCGAAGATCACCGAAACCCTGCCCGCCATCTCGTTCAACGCCGAGGAACTCGAAGCGTGGGTGCGGGCCATCGTGGCCAACTACGAGGGGCTCGTGGTCACCGAGGACATGGTGCCTGCCATCAAGTCCGAGATGGCTGGCCTGAACAAGGTGCGCGACCGGCTCGAAGCGGCCCGCAAGGAAGCAGTGCGCCGGGTCAGCGCCCCGATCAGGGAGTTCGAGGAGCAGATCAAGGCGGTCACCGCCATCATCGTGGAGGCCCGCGCCGGGCTCAATGCGCAGGTGAAGGCGTTCGAGGAACTCCAGCGCGCGGACAAGCGCCGGGAGGTCCAGTTCCTCATCACGGCCACCCTTGATGAGCACGGGCTGCCCGGCCTCGACATCCCGATTCAGGATGCCTGGCTGAACAAGACCAAGCCCCTCAAGACCATCAAGGCCGAGGTCGAGGCGATCATCCTGCGCCACATCCAGCAAGAGCGGGAACGCGCCGCCCTCGAACAGGCGCAACAGGACCGGGCCGTGGCCATCGAACAGAAGGTCGAAGCCCTGGCCGAAATCTACGGCTTCTCCCTCCCGGCCTCGTCCTTCCTGCGCTTGCAGGACTTGCAGGTGCCCTTGGCCGAAGCACTGGCCCAGATCGAGCAGGCCTATTCGGCGCGCGCGCAGGCCATGCGCATCGCCCCGGCGGCTCCTGCCGCCACCCCATCCCGGTCCGCGCAGGTGCTCCAGCCCGTGGCCCCTGCCGCCGCCCCCGGACGCCCCCTGCGCAAGACGCTGACCATCACGCTCGAATACGACGCCATGCGCGAGCCTGCTGTATTGGCCTCGCTCCGGCATCTCGAAAGCCTCTGCGCGTCGTTCACCCGCACCCCCGGCATGCGCGCCGCGTAGCCGGAAAGGAGGCCCCATGGCCCGCAGGAAGAAGGAAAAGGCCCCGGTTCAGGCCGATCTCCCCGAGAACACCGTCTTCATCACCATCACCGCCGACATCCTCCAGGAGACCGACGCCGCAATCCTGATCCGCTGCGGCGAGGTCGAGGACTGGTTGCCCCTCAGCCAGATCGAATTCACCGGCACCAAGGGCGACGCCGGCGTGGTCATCAACCTTCCCGAGTGGCTGGGCGACGAGAAGGGCCTGACCGACGGCATGGGCGCGGCCCCGGCTCCGACCGATGCCGAGCAGGCCGACGCCTCCGGCGAAGACGACGCGGCCACCGAAGAACCCGGCGCGTCGGTGGTCGCCAACGACCAGAACTGGCTGCGGCAGGAAACGATCACCGTCACGCAGGAACTGACGCAGGCCGAGAAGGTCGAGTACGCCGAAGAGATGGCCCGCCTTGATGACGAGATCGAGGAACTGGAAACCGAACGCGACCGGGTGAGCAAGGCGTTGAAGAAGCAGATCGACGCCAAGGAAGACGAACGCCGCGCCCTGTCCAAGGTCGTGCGCGAAGGCACCGAGACGCGCGAAATCTTCTGCGACCTGGTGGCCGACTACAACACCTGCGAAATGGTCTGGACCGACGCCCACCCGCCCCACGAAGAAGTGCGGCGCCGCAAGATGACTGCCGAGGAACGGCAGCTTCCCCTGATCATGAACACCCGCCCCGCCCCGGCGGACCAGCCTGCGGACGACGTGGCCGACAACGGCGAGGAACTGCCCGAGGACGCCCCCGGCTTCGATGCTCACGACGCCGAGGTGACCGGCAATGACGCGCCGGACGATGGCGGGCCGGATGATTCCGACATTGATCCCGACTACCCCATCCCGGTGCCGCCCATGGCCGCACACGCCGAAGCCGAAGCGGTGCAGTAACCGACCACCCCTGACCAAGGAGCAAGACATGACTCGTGAAGCTGGTTTTCTGGGGATTCTGGCCAAGATGGGGATGGAGGACTGCGCCTGCGAACGGAAGCGCGCCAACTTCCCGAAGTTCGAGAACGAGGGCGATGCCCTTGCCTATGCCAAGCGCATCGCCACGCTCAAGCCCGGCGAGATCGTGATGTTCGGCAACGAGGACGAAGACCTCACCACGGCCGTGTACATGCACCCCGTTGAGGGTGGCCAACGGGCGTTTGTCCTCAAGCTGGACGAGGACAAGGAAGTCTCGGGATCGGTGTGCCCCTGGGCCGCCCTGTGGTTCCCCGACATGGTGAAAGCCTCCTGACCCGGCGCAGCCGTGGCGACCGGGCATCCCCCCTTCCGTGCCGGGTCGTCACGGCCAACCGGGCAGCGATCACACGCAACTAGCAGGGCCTGTCTCGCTGTCCGGGCTTGAGGAGCCCGCCGGGGGGTGCAAGCCCCCCGGCAAAGGAGGTCACCTGAATGCATGAAGGCAACGAGGCCGCACCGGCCAAGAAGCCCCGCCCCACCAAGAACTTCGCCGCCATCAACGGGGCCTGCAAGATGGCCCGACTGACCGACGGCAGCAAACCCAAGTCATGCCCCCATTGCGGCACCAACTCCAAACTCCGGACGTGCCCGTTCTGCCACCGCAAGAAATAGTTCCCTCCCCCCAACACCCGCAGCGACAAAACCTCCCTCCTCCGTCGCTGCGGGCACTCCGGCCACACCCTCCGGTGTGGTCGGACGGGGATCACGCTCAGCAAGGAGGTCCAGGACATGCACCCCACAACCGGAAGCAACACACCGCAGCCATCTGCCCGACTGTGCGCGCCCCTCCCGGCTCTCGGCCCCCTCATCTCCCCCGAAGACCTGGCCGCGTCTCTTGGCTGGACGGTGAAACGTCTGTATGCCCACGCCAAGGAACTTGGCGGCATCAAACGCGGGCGCGCCTGGCTGTTCTATTCGGCCAACGTCGAACGCGCCCTTCAATGGAGGAATGATGCCAATAACGAGGAAAGACCGGCACGGAAAACCGGTGATCTATGGGAGGGTGAAGCTTCCGAGCGGGAAGCACCGGGAGCATCGTTGCACCACATGGCGGGAGGCCGTGGCGTGGGAAGAGAGCGTGAAGGTGACGCAGCCCGATACGGTGACCGGCACGGTCTCCTTGGCGGCGCTCTTCACGGCGTATCTGGATCACGTGCAGGCGCGCGGCATGGCGGACAAGACGTACGGGGAGAAGAGGCAGGCGTTTCGTGAACTGCTGGCCGACGTGAAGCCGTCCCTGCCTGTCCAGCGCGTGACCTACGCCCTGATCGAGGCGCACCTGGACGGCATTGCCCGGCGCATCAGCGGTGCGCAGGCCAACCGGCGGCGCAAGAACATTCTCGCGGCCTATTCGTGGGGCGTGCGCGCCTTCAAGCTGCCCGAGCCATGCCCGTGGCGCGTGGAACGGTACAGGGAAGACAAACGCCCGAAGTACGTCCCGACGCCCGAGGACTTCTGGAAGGTCCACGACGCGGCGAAGTCACCGGATGAACGCGCCATGCTGTTCACGGCGCTGCACACGGCGGCCCGCAAGGAAGAGTTGTTCCGCATGCAGCGGAGTGACCTCGACTTCGCCAACCGCCGTCTCCGGCTCTGGACACGAAAGCGCAAGGGCGGCGGGCTTGAAGAGGACTGGATACCCATGACCCAGGCCCTGCACGATTGCCTCTTGCGCCACCGCCTGCAAATGGGCTTCCGCGAGCATGTCTTCGTCAGCAGCCGGGGAACCCCGTGGGTATCCGCAACGCACCTCATGGACTCGCTGTGCGACAAGGCTGGGGTGCGCCGCTTCGGCTTCCACGCAATCAGGCACCTGAGCGCGTCGATGCTCGACGGGGCCGGGGTGCCGCTCTCGGTGATCCAAGCCATCCTGCGCCATCGGAGCGCCCTGACCACATCGCGCTACCTCACCTCGTTGCGCGGCGTGCAGGCGTCCCTGGACGGGGTGTTCGACAGAACAAAAAGTGAGTCACCAAGTGAGCCATGCTTGGCGGCTACTCACTTGGTGACTCACAACTAACTGCAAACAATGGTGGGCGGTGAGGGGATCGAACCCCCGGCATTCGGCTTGTAAGGCCGACGCTCTACCAGCTGAGCTAACCGCCCCGATATGGCTGCAATGCGGCAGGACAACGCGGCAGGACGGTCAAAACCGCCGTGGCGGCCCCGCGGGCCACTGCCGACCGTGATGGGATACTGCTCATAGTGCAGGGGTGGCGGTCATGTCAAACACCTTGTGCTTTTGCACTGGACAACGCCGCGCTGGATATCTATGTAGCACTCGCGCGGCCTGACGCCGCGCCCCCGCGCCGCCCCGTGCCCGCCGTGCCGCCTTCTCTCGCGGCGGCGGACACCCGTGCCCGCGCCGCGCTTTCGCGATGACTTGCGAACCGGCAGACGGACCGTGAATCCGCCCCTCATGCCCCCCACCGCCCCCCGCACGTTGCGGCAGGACATCTCACTGCTGCTCCGCTCCGCGCCGCCCAAGGCGCGCACCGCCATCCTCGCCCTGCTGCCCGCCGCCAAGGCCGTGCTGGACACCGGCTGGCGGCCCGACATGCACGCCGCGCCCATCCGCAACTGGCGCGACCTGATGCAACTGCTGTCCGGCCTCACCGCCCAGCGCCACGACACGGAAACCCTGCTGCGCGTCACCAGCGAACTTCTGGGCATCGCCGACGAAATGGCCCCGCCGGAAGTGGTGCTGCGCGAAAGCGCCGCCGTGCTGCTGCGCGCCTTCCACGCCGACATGTTCGTGTGCCGCCTGCGCGACGACGACGGCGAATGGCAGATCATCGCGGCGGAACGCGAGGACGGCGGGCCCATCCCGCTCTTCTCGCCGGTGCTGGAAGAAGGCCTGGCCGGGCATCCGGTCATGCGGGCGGTGTGCGACGGCACCCGCCACGTGCTCTCCAACAACCTGATGGGCATGGACCGCGGCGGCGAATCCTACGACTGCATGGCCTACAAGGTGGGCTACCGCTCGCGCCTGGCCTTCGTGCTGCGCGACCGGGGCGGCCGCCCGCCCTTCGGGCTGGTGCTGCTGTATTCCGAACGCGAGCACGGCTTCGACAGCTACGACGCGCGCTTCCTGGCCAAGTGCTCGCGCATCGTGGCCCTGACCACCGGCAGCCGCGTGGCCGTGGCCCGCGACGCGCTGGAAAAGGCCGCCGGGGCCGTGGCCCACCACGGCAACAACGCCCTGGCCATCCTGCGCAACCACGCGGAATACTGCGCGGAACTTCTGGACGACATGGCCGACGACTGGGACGACGCCGTGCACGCCGCCGACGAGTTGCGCGAATTCCTGCCCGAAGGGTCCAAGGCCCACGCCGCCGCCGCGCGGCTGGCCACCGCCCTGCACGGCATGGACACCCTGCAACTGACCGAACAGCTGGACGGCGTGCTGCGCTCCACCCGGCGCATCGCCCGGATCATCGACGCGCTGGAGGAATCGGCCGAGCGGCCGCGCCTGATGCACTACGTGATGGGCCGCCACGTGCTGGACCTGGGCAACCCCGCCGACGACGAAGAAGAACTGGAAACCCTGCGCAAGACCTGCTCCACGGCCTGACCGGCCTGCGGATGCGGCGCGGGGACACCATCCCCCATGCGCCTCGCGCCCGTTGATCGCAACATTCCCTCCGGCCATGGGCCGGAGACGCAAAAAGCGCCGGTGGATCACGTCCATCGGCGCTCTCGCATTTCCTGCCTTGACCGGAATCCGGTCCGGCTAGTCTTCTCCGGCGGGCCCAGCGGCCCCGGCGGCCCCGGCGTCGCCGTCCTCCAGCGCCCGCCCCTTGTGCTTGGGCGCGTCGCGCCGCTTGCGGCGCTTGTCCTCCTGCACGCGGGTGCGCAGGTCCAGCGGCGCATCCAGCAGGGCATCGCGCCGGGCGGCGCGCAGGGCGCGGCGTTCCTCTTCGGAAAGGCCGGTGTCCCCGTCCTGTCCGGCGTCTTCGCGGCCGGTACCTTTCGGCACCGTGCGTTCCTTGCGGTCGCGGTCCTTCATGTGCTTCTCCGTCTGCTTCCGGCCCGAGCCGCCAACGGCGACCTACAGGCCGATGACCACCTTGGTGGCCACGGCGATCTGGTAAAGAATCTGCGACATGTCCTTGACCGTTTGCAGGTTCTTGGAATCCACGCGCGGCAGCACCAGCAGCTGGTCGCCCGCCGCGATGGTGGTGTCGGCGGTGCGGAACACCTCGCCATTGGGGCGCACCAGCAGGATGGTGCCGGTGTCCGCGCGGTTGGTGTAGCCGCCCGCGCCGCGCACGTAGTCCTTCAGCCGCTTGTCGCCGTTCCACACGATGGCCTGGGGCATCACCACCTCGCCGGTCACCAGCACCACGTCGCTCTTTTCGGGAATGACGATGACGTCGCCGTCCTCCAGCGCGATGTCGGCCACCTTGCCGCCGCTGCCCACCACCACGATGCCCTCGGGCGTCACGTTGCGGGCCTTTTCGGCGAACTTGCCGATCATCTCCGCCTCGTGGTTGCGGATCTGCGCCTCTTCCGGGCTGGACGAGGTGGCCGTGAACGAGCTTTCCTCCAGCCGGCGCAGGGCGTCCTCGATGGCGCGCTTCTGGCGGGCCGCCACGCTGCGCCGCTTGATGTACAGGCCGGTCAGGTCGGCCCGGTCGGCGTCCACGGCGATGTACTGCTGCACGTCGCGCAGGCGGGCGGTGCGCTTGAGCGGAAAGCGCGACGCCCCCCGGATGGCCCCCTGCACCTCGACCATGATGGTGTCGCCGGGGGTGTCGGCCAGGAATTCCACCCGGTCGCCGTCGGCCAGCGGCAGGGTGCGGAATTCGCGTAGGGGCAGGTACAGGTTGAAGGGCGCGCCGTTGCGGGTGCCCACGATACTGGCGTGCGAGGCCGTGGCCAGCGGGTCGGCCATTTCGGCCAGTCTGGCCCCGGTGGCCTCGCCCTTGCGGAATTCGAAGCGCGCCGCGTTGCGGATTTCACCGCTGGCGGACACGGCAGGCCCCTTTTCGCCCACCACGATGGTGTCGCCATCCTGCAGGCGCACCAGCGGCAGCGCGCCCTTGAGCGCGAAGGGGTACAGGTCGAAGCTGCCTATCTCCGCCCCGCCGCGCAGCAGGCGGATGGTGCGGTAGCTGCCGCGCCGGGGGTCGATGCCGCCCGCGCGGTCCAGGAAGGCCAGCACCGAATCGGACGGCGAACCGCCATAGCGGCCCGGCTTCATCACGAACCCGGTGACGAAGACCGACACCGGCCGCCCGTCCATGGGGCTGACGTAGACCTGCACGTTCTCCACGCCCGCCGCGCTGAGCTTGCTGCGGATGGCCTCGGTGACCTGGGCCTGGGCCAGCCCGGCCACGGGCACCCCGCCCAGGTCCTGCAACTCGATGTCGCCCGCGTCGTTCACCGTGGCCACGCCGTCGTAGTTGCGGTCGCCCCACAGGCGCAGCACCAGCCGGTCGCCGGGGGCCAGTTCGCGCGCCTCGGCGCTGCGGGCCTGCCCGAAGTTGCCTTGGAACAGGTTGGCGGCGAAGGGAGGCAGGTCGGCCGCCGCGCCGGTGGGCAAGGCGGCTCCGGAAGACGCGGGCGACTTGGCCTCGGACGGGGCGGCGAGCGCGCTGGAGCGCGCCGGGCCAAGCAGCACGGCCAGAACGAGCAGCAGGGCCAGCGCAAGCCGAGGGGCAAGGACGGGCAGCCATGCGGCGGCCCCCGCGCGGCGCGGCGCGGCGTGGCGGAAAAGCGGTGCGGTATCCATGGCGGGTATCCGTAATCGGCTACGCCGGGCGCAGCGCGCGTCCGGCGGATGCAAGCGTGATGTGTCTGTCATGAAGGTTCCGGCGGGAAGGGCGCTTTCCCGCCCGAAGCCGGAAGCCATCCGGCAGCGGAAACGCGGAAATCTTCTACTGAGGCGGCCGGGAAATCCCCTGCCCCCAAATGCGCGGGGCCATCTGCCACGCGTCGGCGTCGCCGCTGCCCACCGGGCGGCAGGCAATGACCACCTCCGCCTCGCCGTGCTCGGAAAGCAGCGTGGCGCGGCGGCATTCCTCGCCGGTGGCCGAGATGAACAGCCCTTCCACCACCACCCGGATGCCGGTGCCGAATTCCGGGTCGTCCAGCACGGCGGAAGACCCGGCCGGATTGCCGGTCATGAATTCCAGGATGGGCCTGGCGGGCAGGGCCTGTTCCTGCGCCTGCGGCGCGGGCTGCTGACGCCCCCCGCAGGCGGCGAGCAGGACGGGCAGCACGCCCAGGGCGCACAGGGCCAGCACGGCGGCGGGGCGGAAGCGGCGGATGGCGAACATGAAATGAACCTCTGGGTGGGTGGGCGGTGTCTCGGTGTGCCCCCGGTGTGTCCTTGATGTGTCCCCGACATGTCCCCGATATGTCCTTGACGCGCCGGGGGGGGATCCTGCGGCCCCGTCCCGGTCGGCGGCGGACGCGGAAAACGCGGCAAGCCGGGCGGACTGGCCGGACGGGGGAGACTGGGGGACTGGGGGCGCGTCCGTGCGGATGCCGCCTTCTATACTCCCGGCAACGGGCGGCTGTCCACTGGCCTGCCCCCCCTCGGGCCTCCGCCGGGCAACGGCTTTACACTACGTTTGGCGGGCTAACCCTCCACCGCCCTGTGCACGTCGATGCCATACCGCAGCATGCGGTTGCGCACCGTGCCCCGGTGCACCCCCAGCAGCCGCGCCGCCTCGGAGACATTGCCCCCGGCGGCGCGCAACGCCTCCACCAGTTCGGCCCGCTCACGCTCGTGCCGGGCGGGCCGCCCCCCGTACATGAACGCCCCGGTGGGCGGTCCGGCGGATACTCCGGCCAATGGTCCGGCCAATGATCCGGCGGACGGCATGCCGCCGTCCTCCGCGCGGGCCGGGTGTCCCTGCGCCTCGTGCCCGGCCCGGGCCGGATGCGGGCCATTGTGCCTGTCGCCCGTTCCCGCAAGTCCCGCCGCCATCCCCGGCCCCGCGCATTCCGGATGCCACGCCGCCCCGGCGATGTGCTGGGGCAGGTGTTCCACGCCCAGCCGCCCCCCCTCGGCGATGACGCAGGCGTATTCCAGCGCGCTGCGCAGTTCGCGCACGTTGCCGGGCCAACCGTAGGCCGTGAGCAGGCGCAGGGCTTCGGGGGTCAGGCCGGTCACGTCGCGGCCGTCGCGCTCGCGGATGCCCTTCAGGAAGTGGGCGGCCAGCAGGGGGATGTCCTCGCGCCGGTCCGCCAGCGGCGGCAGGTGGATGGGAATGACGTTGATGCGGAACAGCAGGTCTTCCCGGAACCGCCCCGCCCGCACCAGCCGCCCCAGGTCGCGGTTGGTGGCGGCGATGATGCGCACGTCCACCTCGCGCGAGGCGTTGTCGCCCACCCGCTCGATGCGCTTGGTCTCCAGCACGCGCAGCAGCTTCACCTGGATGGGCAGGGGGATGTCGCCGATCTCGTCCAGGAAGATGTCGCCGCCGTGGGCCGCCTCGAAGCGGCCCTGCCGGTCGCGGATGGCCCCGGTGAACGCCCCGCGCACGTGGCCGAACAGCTCGCTTTCCAGCAACGCCTCGTTCAGGGCCGCGCAGTTCAGCTGCACATAGGCCCCGTTCTTGCGGCGGCCCAGTTCGTGGATGGCCCGCGCGGCCAGTTCCTTGCCCGTGCCCGACGGCCCCAGCACCAGCACCGGGGCGTCGCTTTCCGCCGCCCGCTCGATGATCCGGAACACCCGCTGCATGGCGGACGAGGTGCCCACCATGCCCGCGAAGCCCTCGTCCGACCCCAGCAGGCGCGAAAGCTCCTCGATGCGCCGGTCCTTCTCCACCACGGCGGTGATGTCGGTGATGGTCTCCACCGCCGCGATGACCCGGTCGCCGTCCTTCAGCACCTTGGCGTTCTTGAGCACGGTGAGCGAGGTGCCGTCGCGCCGCACCAGCGTGCAGCGCTTGCGGTGCTCGTCCTTGCGGTCGAACAGGCGGCACCAGTGGCCGCCGCCCAGCGAACGCGAGCGCACGCAGGCGTCGCAGTTGAGCACCGCGCAGGTCTGGCCCGTCAGTTCGCCCGCCTCGTAGCCGGTCAGCCGTTCCAGGGCCGGGTTGGCCATCAGGATGCGGCCGTCCGGTCCCACCAGGAAGAAGCCGTCGTTGATGGTGTTGATGACCTCGCGCAGGAAGCGGCCGGATTCGAGGGCGTCCATGCTGGGTACTCCTTGGTGCGACGGGTACGGAAACCATGGGGGCCGGGGCGGGGCCAGGTGCGGGGCCGGATGCGACGCCACGCTGCCGGACACGCCGCCCGCCTTGCAGCATCGGGGCCGTTACGCGCGCCGGGGCTCGGCGCCGGACGGTGCATGCGACCGGCAAGGCGCGCCGCCGCGCCAACTGCCTGCCCCGCATGGAGATGCGCTGCATGCACGTCCGGCGGCCGGGGGATGCATATGGCCGGGCCCCCCCCGCGCCTGCCATGCCGCATGGCGCGACATGTGATCAATATTTCATCATATGGCGCATCATATGCCGAATATTCCCCACCGCGCAAGCAGGCTTTCCCGCCACCGCCGCACATGCAACAGGCTGGTTCCAAAAGACAAACACGAAATCCAACGTCCGGGCACGCTTCCTGCTCTCGGGAAAGCGGGGGGGCCGTGTCGCCGCGACGCGCCCGCCCCGCACCGACACCAGCACACGGACGACCACATGACTTTACGCAACCGCGCCATTTCCCCCCGCCGCCTGTCGCGGCGCGGGTTTCTCAAGGGCCTCGCGGGCACCGGGCTCGCCGGGCCCGCCTCCCTCGCAACCGGCATGTTCCCCTCCACGGCGGAGGGCGCGGGCGCGCCCAATCATCTGGCAGTGGTGAATGACAGCGCGCCCGTGCCCTCCGGACGGAACGGCTCGGGTTCCGCCACTGGTGGCCCCTTCGCCACCCTCATCGACATTTCCGCCTGCGTGGGCTGCGGGGCCTGCGTGCAAGCCTGCCGCGACCGCAACGCGGCCCGGCATCCGGAGCCGAAGAAGCCCTTTCCGCCCATGTTCCCGGCCTCGGTCAAGGCCGAGGACTGGTCCGCCCGGCGCGACGTGGACGACCGCCTGACCCCCTACAACTGGCTGTACATCCAGAGCGTGACCGTGGACCACGGCGGGCAATCGGTGGACCTGAACATCCCCCGCCGCTGCCTGCACTGCGACAACCCGCCCTGCGCCAACCTGTGTCCGTGGGGCGCGGCCCGGCGCGAGGCCAGCGGCACCGTGTCCATCGACGCGGACATCTGCCTGGGCGGGGCCAAGTGCCGCACGGTGTGCCCGTGGCACATCCCCCAGCGCCAGACCGGCGTGGGGCTGTACCTGGACCTGCTGCCCCGCTACGCGGGCAACGGGGTGATGTACAAATGCGACCGCTGCGCCGACGTGGTGGCGCGCGGCGGCACCCCGGCCTGCATCGAAGCCTGCCCCAACGCGGTGCAGTCCTTCGGCCCGCGCGACGCCATCCTCGCCGAGGCCCGCCGCCTGGCCGCCGAGCGCGGCTGGTATCTGTACGGCCTTGACGAGAACGGCGGCACCTCGACCATCTATCTTTCGCCCGTGCCCTTCGCGGCCATCCAGACCGCACTGGAGGCGACGCTGGAAGCCGCGACCACGGCCGCGGCGCCCGGTGTGGGGCAGAATCCCGGACAGGGCCAGGGATCGCCCGCCGCGCTGGGTCCCGGCAGGCCGCACTTCCGCGCCGTGGGCGATTCCATGCGCAACGAAACCATGCTGGCCGCCGCGCTGGTCACCGCGCCGCTGGCCGGTGCCGGAGCCGCCTTGCTGCGCGTGGCGCGCGGCCTTGGCGACATGGCCCGCGACGATGCCCGACCCGATGCGCCCGATGCGCCCGATGCGCCGGACGCGCCGGACGCGCCGGACGCGCGGGCCGCCATGTCCCCGGCCCGCCCCCTGCCGGTGGCCCGCTGGCTGTGGATCGCCTGCGCCAGCGTGCTCGGGGTCACCGGCATGGCCCAGATGCCCATCGCCGCGCGCTACGGCATTTCCTCCGTGCCCGGCCTGGCCTGGACCGCCGACTTTTATTTCACCCACCTCATGCACTACGCGGCCGCCGCCGTACTGCTGGCCCTTTCCGCGTGGCTGGCCGTGCGGTGGTTTGCCGGGCCACGCCTGTCTCGCCTGTCTGGCCAATCCCGCCTGTTTGGCACGCATCGCCTGACGGGCGGCGGCGCGGTCCGCCTGTGGCTGGTGGCGGCGCTCATCGTCACCGGGGCCATGCGGGTGGCCAAGAACCTGCCCGGCTTCGACTGGGGGCCCGCACTGACCATGTACCTCGACTGGACGCACTTGGGCCTGGCCGGGCTGCTGGGCCTGGTCGCGCTGGCGCTGGCCCTGACGGGCCGCTCCGCCTGGACCGCACTGCGCACCGGGCCGCGTACCGCCTCATCAGGCAGCCGCCATCCGGAACATCCGCCCCGCGCGTAGCGCCGGGCTTACCCGTTGAAGGAGGAGTCCCCATGTCGTCGCCACACGTTTCCGCCCACCGGGCGCACGGCGGTTCGCCGCCCGCCCTGCTCCCCGTGCCGCTGGCCGCCCTGCCGCTTCTGCTGCTGTGCCTGGCTGCCTGCCTGATCACGGGCCTGCCCGCGCGCGCCGCGCAACTGGCCACCGAGGTGCCCGCCGGAGCCACCGGCGCGGTGAAGAAGCCCGAGGCCCACGCCATCACCGCCGACCATTCCCGCCACCCGGCCCTGCAACAGCCCTTCGCCACGCCGCAGGAAGTGACCAAGGCCTGCCTGTCGTGCCACAACGCCGCCGCGCAGCAGGTGCACAAGACCATCCACTGGACCTGGCTGGACCCGGCCGACCCGGAACGCAAGATGGGCAAGGGCGGCATCACCTTCAACAACTTCTGCATCGCCATCCCGTCCAACGAGCCGCGCTGCACCTCGTGCCACGCGGGCTTCGGCTGGAAGAACGCGCAGTTCGACTTCTCGTCGCAGGAAAACGTGGACTGCATGGTCTGTCACGACCACACCGGCACCTACAAGAAGTTCCCCACCATGGCCGGGCTGCCCGTCAGCGAACCCACCGAGTTCGAGGGCAAGACCTTCACCCCGCCCGACTACAACGCCGTGGCCGCCTCGGTGGGCCGCCCCACCCGCGACAACTGCGGGGTCTGCCACTTCTACGGCGGCGGGGGCGACGCGGTGAAGCACGGCGACCTCGATTCCACCATGTTCAAGCCCGGCCGCGAACTGGACGTGCACATGGACGTGAAGGGCGCCAACTTCACCTGCCAGCGCTGCCACACCACCGAGGCCCACGTCATCGCCGGGCGCACCTACAAGCAGCCCGCCTTCACCGAGCGCACCAGCGTGCTGGACGACGACCGGGTGCACCGCATCGCCTGCGAATCGTGCCACACCGCAACCCCCCACAAGGCCGGGCACAAGGCCAACGACCACACCGACAAGCTGGCCTGCCAGACCTGCCACATCCCCGCCTTTGCCCGCGAACAGGCCACCAAGATGTGGTGGGACTGGTCCACGGCGGGCAAGAAGAAGGACGGCAAGCCGTTCGCGGAAAAGGGTCCCTTCGGCAAGCCCGTCTACGACAGCAAGAAGGGCGACTTCCGCTGGGAAAAGGACGTCGTTCCCGAATACCACTGGTCCAACGGCCGCATGGAATTCCTGCTGCTCACCGACGTCATCGCCGACACCTCGCAGCCGGTGGCGATCAACCGCATCGACGGCAGCCCCGTTGACCCCAGGTCGCGCATCATGCCCTTCAAGGCGCACCGGGGCCGCCAGCCCTTCGACGCGGGCAACCGCACCTTCGTGGCCCCGCACCTGTTCGGCAAGGACGACGCCGCCTACTGGAAGACCTATGACTGGCAGAAGGCCGTGGAGGCCGGGCAGAAGTCGCTGAACCTGCCCTTCAGCGGCAAGCTGGAATTCGTGGACACCGTCTACTACTACCCCATCACCCACCAGGTGGCCCCCAAGGAACGGTCCGTGGCCTGCGGCGAATGCCACAAGCCCGCGGGCAGCCGCCTTGCCGCCGTCACCGGGGTGTGGATGCCCGGCCGCGACCGCAACGCGGGCGTGGACGCCGCGGGATGGATCGCCGTGGCCGGGTCCGTGCTGGCCGTGGGCGTGCACGGGTTCCTGCGCCTGGCCGCGCGCGGCCGCAACAACCGCAAGGAGGACTAGCCATGCACGCCACCGAACGACTCTACCTGTACAGCCGGTTCGAGCGGTTCTGGCACTGGGCGCAGACCCTGCTCATCCTCGTGCTGCTGGTCACCGGTTTCGAAATCCACGGCACCTTCGCCCTGCTGGGCTTCGAGCGGGCCTTCGCCGTGCACAACTTCTGCGCCTGGTCGTGGCTGGTGCTGTACGCCTTCATCGTGTTCTGGATGGCCGTCACCGACGAATGGAAGCACTACGTGCCCACGTTCCTGAAGCTCATGGACGTGGTGCGCTACTACCTCTCCGGCATCTTCAAGGGTGAGCCCCACCCCGTGCCCAAGAGCGAGCGCGCCAAGCACAACCCCCTGCAACGGCTCACCTACCTCGGCATCGTCTCGTTCCTGGTGCCGTTCCAGATGATCACCGGCTTTCTCTACTACACCTACAACCAGTGGCCGCAGCTCGGCTTCGCGGGCAGCCTGACCCTGAAGGCCGTGGCCGTGCTGCACACCCTGGGCGCCTTCGCCTTCCTGGCCTTCGTCATCGTGCATGTGTACATGACCACCACCGGCCATACCCTCTCCGCGCACATCGCCGCCATGTTCACCGGCTACGAGGACGTGCCGCGCGATGGCGTGAAGCCCGAGGGGTAGAAGAGAAAACAGATGAAGAAAATGTGGGGGAGGGAGGAAACGTTGAAAAGTTTCCTCCCTCCCCCACACCCCCACCCACCTTCCAAAATTTTCAATTGGGGGGTGGCCCAGAGGATGAATGACGTCCCGCCTCACATGAAGCGCACCAGTTCGAACAGCTTTTTCCGCTGCGTGGCCACGATGTGGTAGTACTGCGTCTGCGGGATGAAGATGTACGGCACGTCCTCCGTCCGCCGGTACAGGAAGTGCGACAGGATCATCCGGTTGATGGCCTGGTGCCCGATGATCATTACCCCCGGCGCGCCGCCCGCCAGGAACAGCGCCCGCCGCACCCCGCGCTCCACCCGCTCGCGCAGGGTCACGTAGCCCTCGCCGCCCGGATACACGTAGTTGTACTTGTCCTTCTGCCTGGCCGTGTAGTCTTCCGGAAAGCTCCTGCGGATGTCGTCGTAGCGCAACCCCTCGCGTTCGCCCGCGTCGATCTCGTCGAGTTCGGGCAGGGCCATCACCGTGGCCCCCGGCCTCGCCTCGCGCAGGGGGGCCGCCGTCTGCGACGACCGCCTGCGGGTGGAGGTGAAGATGTACGGCACCTCGATGTCCGCGAAATGCGCGGCCAGTTCCCTGGCCTGGGCCTGCCCGCGCAGGGTCAGGTCCGAATCGCCGCCGATGCGCCCCTCCACGTTGTAGTAGGTCTCGCCGTGCCGGACCAGGTACAGGTTGCGCACCCACGCGGACACCAGGATGTCCCGGATGCGATGGTAGTACGGCAGCCGCAGGCAAATGCGCTCGCCCACCACGCGGTTCTCCAGCGTGTCCACCCGCACCCAGCACGGCTCGTCGGCGCACGGGGCGTACATGCGCTCGTAGTAGTGGATGCGCTTGGTAAAGCTGTCCACGGCCGCCTGCGTGGTCTCGCGCGCGAATTCCGGCATCTGCGTCTTGCGCCGGATGGCGGCGCCCAGCGCCACCGGGTCGTCGTTGACGCACTCCACGAACAGCAGCGGATGGTCGGTGAGCATGGCCTCTATGGTGGCCCGCCGGGCGCGGCTGGCGTTGGTGGCGTCCAGGATGGCCACATGCCCGTCGCCCGCCAGGTAGTCGCGCGCCGCCGCGATGTTCAGCCGGGCGATCTCCTCGCGCCGGGCGCGGCCTTCGGCGTTGTCCGGGTCGTAGAATTCCGGCCGGGCGGAATCCATGCCCAGCAGGGAGCGGCGGATTTCGCCGTTGTTGAACACCTCGACGCGGAAGTCCTCCGCCTCCAGGCCCTCGCGGATGCGGCGGGCCATGGTGGATTTGCCCCGCGCGGGCAGGCCGACCATGACGACGTAGAGTTTGTTCATGTGGGGGTCCTGTGGGGGGGGGAATTGCATACGCCGCTGGGACAGGAAAAACGTCCGGTCCCCACGTTCTGCTCTATCGGTAGCGGCTTCTACGGATGCACGCCAGCCCTTTTGATTGCGCTCGATTTCGTTATGCCTCCGGCGGGGAGGCGGAAGGGGCGTGCGTAATGGACACGGCTTCTACGAAGACACCCCAGCGTTATTGACCACGCTCGATCTCGTTATGCCTCCGGCGGGCAGGGGGTGTTGTAACGAACACCCCCTGCACCCCCGCGTTCCAGGGGGGCTTCGCCTCCCCTGGACCCCCAGGTTTTCATGCACCGCATTCCTGTGCCGGGCAGCTTCCCTCCGGCGCAGGGCGCCTCCGGGCGATCTGCCCGGCGGAATGCGATGTGCGCATGACTCCCGGCGGCGTAGCGGAACCTGGGTGCCTTATTTGTACGGCCACAGCGGCGCGCATGCGGGTTTCTGCCTGATGCAAAGACGACGCTTCGTGCGTGGAAGCGTGTGACGCTGGGCTTTGGCGGCGGCACATGCGTCGCAACGAGGGCTCTGGTAAAGGCTCCCCCGCTTAGCCATGCCTGCGGGAGCCATGCGCGCATTGGCGTCACCGGCGGCAGATCGCCCGGAGGCGTCCTGCGCCGGAGGGAAGCTGCCGCCGAAGGGACGCCGCGCAGGATAAGCCGGGGGTCCAGGGGTGGCGAAGCCCCCCTGGAGCGCGGGGATGCAAGGGGCCATCGCTCAATGGCCCCTTGCCCGCCGGAGGCATAACGAGATCGAGCGTGGTCAATAACGCTGACGTGTCTTCGTAGAAGCCGTGTCCATTAACGCACGCTCCCCTTCCAATCCGCGCCAGCCCTACCTCCCAAACAACCTCGTCAACCGCCCCAACTCCGCGTACAGCCCGGCCTCCATCTGCTCCGGCGCCATCCGCCACGCCCAGTTCCCCGCCGCCACCGACGGGGTGTTCATCCGCGCCTCGGCCCCCAGCCCCAGCACGTCCTGCACCGGGGCCACGGCCAGTTCCGCCACACTGCCCATGGCCAGCCGCAGCAACACGCCAGGCGCTTCATGCACCGCAATGGAGTGCCCCACGTATTCCTCCACCCGCGCCCGCTCGTGGGACGGGGCCGCTTCGAACCACGCCCGCGTGGGCGCGTTGTCGTGGGTGCCGGTGTAGACCACGCTGCGCACGTCGTGCCGGAAGGGCACGTCCGGATTGTCGGCTGGGTCGCCGCCGAAGCCGAACTGCAACACCTTCATGCCCGGCAGGCCGAAGGCCGCCTTCAGTTCGCGCACGTCGGCGGTGATCACGCCCAGGTCTTCGGCAATGAGCGGCAGCGCCGTGAACCGCCGGGCCAGCGTGCCGAACAGTTCCATGCCCGGCGCGTCCACCCAGCGGCCGTTGACGGCCGTCTCCTCCGCCGCCGGAATCTCCCAGTAGCCCGCAAAGCCCCGGAAATGGTCCAGCCGCACGATGTCGGCCATGCGCAGGTTGTGCGCCACCCGGCGCACCCACCACGCGAAGCCGTCGCGCCGCAGGGCGTCCCAGTCGTACACCGGGTTGCCCCAGCGCTGGCCCGTGGCGCTGAAATAGTCGGGCGGCACCCCGGCCACGTGGGTAGGGGCCAAGTCCGCGTCCAGCCGGAAATAGCCGGGGTTGGCCCACACGTCGGCGCTGTCGTGGGTGACGTAGATGGGCACGTCGCCCACCAGCCGCACCCCCAGGTCGGTGCACGCGGCCCGCAGGTCGTACCACTGGCGGAAGAACAGGTACTGGCAGAAGCGCACGTGGTCCAGCGCGGCGGCCTCCTGCGCGTCCAGCAGGGCCAGCGCGCCGGGGTGGCGGCGGGCGAAGGGCTCGTCCCAGGTGGTCCAGGCCGCCCCGCCGAAGCGCTCCTTGAGCACCACGAACCGGGCGTAGTCGTCCAGCCAGTGGGCGTTGCCCCGGCAGAAGCGCAGATAGGCGGTGTCCATGGCCAGTTGGTGGCGGTTGCGCTCCCACGCGGCGCGCAAGAGGACGCGGCGGTGCGCCTCCACGGCCTCGAAGTGTACCGGACCGCCCTGTCCGCCCGATCCGCACGTCGCGTCGCGGAACCGTTCCGCCCCCGCGTCCACGTCGGCCCACGAGACGAAGCCCTCCTCGGCCAGCCGTTCCGGGCTGACCAGCAGGGTGTTGCCCGCGAAGGCCGAAGGGCTGGAATAGGGCGAATTGCCGATGAACGTGGAGGTGGGCGTCAGCGGCAGGAACTGCCACACCGTCTGCCCGGCCCCGGCCAGCAGCCGGGCGAAGGCGTGCGCCGCCGGACCCAGGTCGCCGATGCCGAAGGCCGAGGGCAGCGAGGTGACGTGCAGCAGGATGCCGCTGGCGCGGACCGGTCGGGACATGGGAACTCCTTGATGGCCTGGCGGCCGTGATGTCATTGAGGCGAGGCGGGGCGGGCGCGGGCGGGATGGTGAAAACTGTCCGTGGCGGCGGGCCGCCGGTGCCTGGGGGCAACACTCCGCGCGCTCTGCTCCGCCTGCGAGGCTAGCATGAACGTGCCCGGCACGCCATGCGCGTAGACGGTGGGACGGCGGGACGGCACCAGGGCACGGCAAGGGAAGAAATGAAACGGAACGGGCGCCCATCCGCCCCTTCCCGAGGCGCGTCGCGGAACTCCCGCGCGCCAATGCGAAAGCCCCTGCGGCGCGGGCGGCAGGGGCTGCATGTGCGGATGACGCCGGTTGACGGCGCGTCGCTCAGTACACGTAGAGGAAACCGGGCGCAACCACCCGCGACGCCGGTTCCAGTTCCAGCACCGTCTCCAACGCGTCGCGCAGCCACGACGAGGGCTTGGGCTGTTCCACCAGCACCGGCCGCTCGACGATGCCGCACAGCTGCTGCACGTCGGTCAGGGCCACGTCCATGCCGCCCAGGGCGTCCACCAGGCCCAGTTCGTGGGCCTGCCGCCCGGTCAGGGCCCGGCCGTCGGCCACGGCGCGCACCTTTTCCACCGGCAGGTTGCGCGAATTGGCCACCTCGGTCACGAACTGGTCGTACATGTCCATGACGATGGATTGCAGGTATTCGCGTTCCTGCGGGGTCATCTCGCGGAACGGGGACCCCGCGTCCTTCATGTCGCCGGAGACCAGCGTCTGCCGGGCCAGGCCCAGCTTGTCCATGAGGCCCCGCACGTTGGGCAGTTCCATCTTCACGCCGATGGACCCGGTGAGCGTGGCCGGATTGGCGATGATGCGCGTGGCCCCCAGCGAGATGTAGTAGCCGCCGGACGCGGCCACGGTGCCCATGGACACCACCACCGGCTTCACGCGGGACACGCGGCGCACGGCCTCCAGCAGTTCCTGCGAGGCGGCCACGCCGCCGCCGGGCGAATCCACCCGCAGCAGCACGCCGCGCACCGTGGGGTCGTCGCGCAGCTTGTCCATCCACGCCACGGTCTTGGCGATGTCCGCGATCATGCCTTCAACCCGCACCACCCCGACGCGCGGGCCCGCGAAGGGGCCCGCGTCGCCGGTCAGATGGCGCAAGGCGGCCGAAGCCCCCATGAAGAGGGCAACGGCCGCCATAATGAGCAGGAATCCGAAGATGAACGGATGCCGCTGGCTGAAGGAGGGTCTAGCTGTCGGAAGCATCCTCTTCCAGCTTCTGCTTCAGCAGGTCGCCAAGGTTCTGGCCGCCCGTGTCGGCGGGACCGGCGCGGAATTCCTTGGGCTTGCGGCGTTCTTCCTCGTCCTTGAGCTGCTTGATGGACAGCCCGAGGCGACGTTCTTCGGCGGAGACGTGGATGACCTTGGCCTGGATGACCACGCCTTCCTTGAACATCTCGGAGGGCGACTTGATCTTCTTCTGGCTGATTTCGGAAACGTGGACCAGGCCTTCGATGCCTTCTTCCACTTCAACGAACAGGCCGAAGTCGGTGATGTTGGTCACCGTGCCTTCGATCACCCCGCCGACCGGGTAGCGCGAGGGCACGTGGGTCCACGGATCTTCGGTCAGCTGCTTGATGCCGAGGGTGAACTTCTCGTTCTCCTGGTCGACGGTCAGCACCTTGGCCTGCACCACGTCGCCGGTCTTGAACACTTCGTTGGGATGGCGGATCTTCTTGGTCCAGCTGATGTCGGACACGTGGATCAGGCCGTCGATGCCGTCCTCGATGCCGATGAACATGCCGAACTCGGTGATGTTCTTGATCACGCCTTCAAGGATGGTGCCTTCGGGGTACTTCTCGGCCACCACTTCCCACGGGTTCGGCTTGACCTGCTTCATGCCGAGGGAAATGCGCTTCTTGTCCTGGTCCACGCCGAGGATGACCACTTCCACTTCGTCGCCCACGCGCACCATCTGCGACGGGTGACGCAGCTTGCGGGTCCACGACATTTCGGAGATGTGGACGAGGCCTTCCACGCCGGGCTCCAGCTCGACGAACGCGCCGTAGTCCACCAAGTTGGTCACGCGGCCCTGCAGCTTGGCGCCTTCGGGGTACTTGGCGGTGATGTCCTGCCACGGATCGGGCACCAACTGCTTCATGCCCAGCGACACCTTCTGGTTGTCGCGGTCGAAGGAGAGCACCTTCAGCTGAAGTTCCTGGCCAAGGGTGACCAGTTCCTTCGGGTGACGGATGCGCTTCCAGGACATGTCGGTGATGTGCAGCAGGCCGTCCAGCCCGCCAAGGTCCACGAACACGCCGTATTCGGTGATGTTCTTGGCCTTGCCGGTGACGATCTGGCCCTCTTCGAGGGTGCGCAGCAGATCCTGACGCTTGGAATCGCGTTCCTCTTCGAGCAGGACGCGGCGGGAAACGATGACGTTGCTGCGCCGACGGTTGATCTTGAGAACACGGAATTCGTATTCCTGGTTGACCAGCGCGTCCATGTCGGGGACGGGGCGCAGGTCCACGTGCGAACCGGGCAGGAAGGCTTCGACGCCGCCGAGATCGACGGTGTAGCCGCCCTTGATGCGACGCACGATGCGGCCGGTGATGACCCCGTTGTTTTCCTGGATCTCTTCGAGCTTGTCGAAGAGCTGCATGCGCTTGGCCTTCTCGAAGGACAGGGTGATGGTGCCTTCCATCTCGTTCTTGCGAACGACGAAGACGTCCACCTTGTCGCCCACGGCGATGTTGACCTTGCCGGTGCTGTCCCTGAACTCGGAAGCGGAAATCTGCCCTTCGGACTTGAAGTTCACGTCGACGAGGACGCTGTCCTCATCCACGCGCACCACCTCGCCCTTGATGATCGACCCTTCTTCAAGGTCGCCGAAATCGGAGCTGAGGTAATTCTCGAGGGCGCTCTCGAAACTCAGATCCATTTCAAGAGCGGCGTTTTCCATGTTTTCGGGGGTTGCTGTCATACGTTTCCTCCAACCGACACAAATTTTCCCGCCCCCGAGGAGCGGGACGAGCGGGATTGGTCTGCATAGCAGAATGCCCCGGGAATGACAACAGCGGTGGGCGCGGCGGACGGTGCGGCGAAATGGGGGAGGGACGACGGGAGAAAAGGGGCGGTGCGCACCACCCTGCCATGGAGGTCCGGCAGCGGCCCTGTTGATGCGGGGGGTGCCCGGCCGGAGCCGATTCCATTCAGGCCAGTATCAGGTCAGTTCAGGCCAATTCGGTGTGCGCGAGACGGTATTTCACGGGGCGTCCGCCTTTTTCCACCATCCCTTCGGCCATCAGCCGTTCCAGCCAGGCGCGGGCCTGCACGGCGGCCACGCCCAGTTCCGCGGCGATCTCGTCTTCCTTTTTCGGGGTGCGCAGGATCTGCCGCACCATCCGCCGGACCAAGGCATATAGCTCGTCGGCCGGGGGCATGGGCGACGCCGCATGCCCGTCCCCGGCCGGTACGGCCTCGGGCACGCCATCGCCACTGCCCCTTCCGTCCGGCGCGGGCTTCGAATCGGCCACATCCAGCAACGACAGGGACTGCACCCTTGCCGGGGCGGCAACGGGGTGGCGAAGCAACGCCGCCAGCCCGGCGGGATCGACGGGTTCCGGCCAGGGATGGGCGCCCTTGGCGCGCAACGCCTCCAGCCCTTCGCGGCGCGAACCCGTGGCGCGCACGTAGACCGGCGCCAGCCGCAGCCTGTCCAGTTGTTCCTGCGCCCCGGCCCAGGTTCCGCCCTTGCCCGCATCGCTGCACACCACCAGCGCCGCGTCGGACAATGCGTAGACGAGCTTGTTGCGCTGCATGGCATTGCCCACGTTGAAGGCCGCGTTGGGGTCGTAGGGCGAAAGCAGCAGCAGGCGTCCGTGGGCGATGGCGTTGCGGTTCTCGCGGCGCAGGGCGCGCGGCTCCAGTCCTTCGGCCAGCACGCTCACCGCCGTGCCGCCCCCGGCCAACGCCCCGTCGGTGGCCGCGCCGTCGATGCCCCGTGCGCCGCCGGACACCAGCGCCACTCCCGCAGCGGCGGCAAGCCCGCCCACGCCCGCCGCATACGCCAGCAGCGCGTCGTCCGCGTTGCGCGAACCGACCACGGCCAGCCCTTCCCGGTCGAGCAGCGACCGGTCGCCGCACCCGTACAGGACGGGGGGGCAATCTTCCTTCAACCGGGCCTTCAGCCGGGCCGGGTACGCGCCATCGGCACGGCTGACCACCCAGATGGCCCTGGCCTGCCAGCGCTCCACCGCCTGGCCCAGCAGAAAGCCGCGCCCCAGAAGCCGCCGCATGCGCTCCGGCTCGACGATGTCGGCGCAGTCCGCGCACAGCGCATCCCCCTCCGCAGCCAGCAGGTCGGCGGGCTGGCGGGAAAGCTCGCGCAGGCGGCGGGCAAGGCGCTTGTACTCGCCCAGGCTCAGCAGTTCCGCAGCCGAACCGCCGCGTCCCGTGGAGCTTCGTCCCACCACGAGCGGAGCCGTCAGCAGCAGGATGGCCCTGGTATTCAGCGAAAGGGTGTCGTTCATCTATCCCCGGCCTGTCTGGGAAAGCGCCACCGGCCACACCTCGCCGCAGCCGTTGCGGCGCAGCAGCCAGGCGGCCACGGTCAGCGTCCAGCGTGAATCCACCATGTCGTCCACCAGCAGCACGGGGCCGGCGGGCACGGGAACATCGGCAAGGCCCAGCGAGCCATCGACGTTGCGCGCCTGCTGCACGCTGTTGCCCATGGTCTTCTGCTCGGGCCTGTCCTCCGTTTTCTCCAATACCGGAACAAACGGCAAGCCCAGCCGGGCCGCAAGGCGGCGCGCGAAATCCGGCACCAGGTCCGGGTGCCGCAACGACGGGATGCAGGCCACCCATTGCGGCGCGGGCTGCGGGGTCCACCCCTGCACCATGGCGGCGCAGGCGTCCACCAGTTCATCGGCAAGGCGTCCGTCCCGGTACTTTCCCTGCCGCACCGTGGTCCCCCACCCGGCGTCGCCCCACGCGCTCAGGGCCATGCCCGGCTGCGCCCGCTCCGCCACGGGAATCCTGCCCCGCACGCCGTAACGGGGCATGCCGCCGGCGGGCCATTGCGACCTGGGCTCGATGGACATGTTGCCGCGACGCAGGAACGCCACGGCCTCGCGCACCAGGGCGGGGTCGGCGGTTTCCGGCAGGGGCGGCAGCGCGGGGGGCGCGATGCCCGCCGCGTCCCCGTCCAGCGCCCGCACCAGGTACTGCATGTGCCCGCCGAAAGGCAGGTCCACGTATTCCCGCATCTGCGCCTGCTCCACACGGCGCAACGCCGTCAGCCGGTCCGCCCGGTCCCAGAATTCCTCGGACAGCGGGGCCGCCGTCAGCTGCCATTTGGCGCCCTGTTTGGCGATGGGCGCGGGCGATTCCAGCGACAGCAGGGTGATGCCCTTGTCGATGCGGCCCTTGCCCAGGTTCACGCCGCCCATCAGGTCCGGCACCGAAAGCCCGTCCGGCGCGCGTTCCAGGGCGTCCAGAATCTGCTGCACCTCCGCGCGGGTGGGAAAGGCGCTGCGGATGAACCAGTCGTTGATGTCGTCCTCTTCCGGCCCGCTCAGCAGGACGCCGTAGGCGGCGGGCAGGGCGCGCCCGGCGCGGCCCACCTGCTGGTAGTACGCCACCACCGAGCCCGGCGTCTGGAAATGGATGACGAAGGCCAGGTCCGGCTTGTCGTAGCCCATGCCCAGCGCCGTGGTGGCCACCAGGGCCTTGACCCGGTTGTGCAGCAGTTCCTGCTCCAGGCGTTCCCGGTCCTCGCCGGTTTCGCCCGTGTACGCCGCCACGGCGACCCCGCGCTGTTGCAGCCATGCCGCCACCAGCCCGGCATCGCGCACCGTCAGCGTGTAGATGATGCCGCTCCCGTCCAGTTCGCCAAGCCGCGCGGCCAGCCAGGCCAGGCGCCCGGCCCGGTCCGGCAGGCGGATGGTCTGCAATGTCAGCGAAGGGCGGTTCAGGTCGCCCCTGGACACCGCAAGCTCCGGCCCCAGCACGGCGCCCAGGTCGGCCATGACCCGGTCGTTGGCGGTGGCCGTGGTCGCCAGCAGGCGCACGGCGGGGGGCAGGTTGGCGGCCATGCGCCCCAGCAGCCGGTAGTGCGGCCGGAAGTCGTGCCCCCAGTCGGAGATGCAGTGCGCCTCGTCCACCACCAGCAGCGAAATCCGCGCCGCCACCGGGGCCAGCACCTGCGTCTGGAACCAGTCGTTGCCCAGCCGTTCCGGCGAGATGAGCAGGATGTCCACCTCGTCGCGGACAAGCCGCGCCTCCACGTCCGCCCAGTCGTCCCGGTTGTCCGAGTTGATGGTGGCGGCCCGCACGCCCATGCGTTCGGCGGCGGCGATCTGGTTGCGCATCAGCGCCAGCAGAGGCGACACCAGCAGCGCGGGCCCCTGCCCGGCGTCGCGCAGCATCCGCGTGGCGATGAAATAGACGAAGCTCTTGCCCCAGCCCGTCTTCTGCACCACCAGCAGGCGTCCCCGGCCTTCCACCACGCGCCGGATGGCGTCTTCCTGCCCGTCCCGGAATTCCGCCCCGGCCAGCCCGGACCCGGCGCGCAGCAGCGCCAGCGCCCGCTCATGCGAATACGTCATGTCCGCTCCCCACTGTCTGCCTGACGTCTGCGCAACGGCGGCAATGCCGCGCGCGCCGCCACCATACAGACATGCCGCCGCAGGGGAAACACGCCCGCGCGACACCGGACGCCCCGTGCGCGCCCTATTCCTCCGGCTCGGCCAGGGCCACCAAGTCGTATGTCCGAGCCTCCACGATGTCCGCCTCCACCAACGCGCCGGGGGCGACCCCGGCCCCGCTCACGTAGGTCACCCCGTCTATCTCCGGGGCCTGGAACCAGGTGCGGCCGGTGTGCAGGCCGGGCCATTCGTCGTGGGGGGCGTCCACCAGCACGGGCAGGCGCTGGCCCACGTAGCCTTCCATGATCTCCTCGCTGATTTCGGCCTGCGCTTCCATCAGCGCGTCGCGCCGCCATTCCTTCACGTTGTCCGCCACCTGGTCCGGCATGGCGGCGGCGGGGGTGCCTTCCTCGGCCCGGTAGGCGAACACGCCAAGGTGGTGAAAGCGCGTCTCCACCACGAAATCGGTGAGCGCGGCGTAGTGTTCCTCGGTCTCGCCGGGAAAGCCCACGATGATCGAGGTGCGCAGGGCCGCGTCCGGGAAATGCTTGCGGATGCGCTCCACCACCACGCGGGGGTTGCGGGCGAAGGGACGCCCCATGCGGCCGAGTACGTCCGGGTGGGCGTGCTGCAAGGGCACGTCGAAATAGGGCACGAAGGGCGCGCCCGCCGCCGCGAGGTAGGAGAGCAGTTCGTCGTTCAGCCCGGCCGGGTACAGGTACAGCAGGCGCAGCCGGTCCAGCCCCGGCAGCGGCAGCAGGCGGTCCAGCAGGCGGCGCAGGTCGCCCTTGCCGGTGGAACCGCCGGGTCCGTTCTCCAAATCGCCGCCCCAGGCGGTGACGTCCTGCGCCACCAGGATCAGCTCGCGCACGCCCATGTCCAGCAGTTGCCGCGCCTCGCGCTCCAGTTCCGCCGCCGGGGTGGAACGGTGCGCGCCGCGAATGGAGGGGATGGTGCAGAACGAACAGTTGTGGCGGCACCCGTCGCTGATCTTCAGCCAGGCGTACGACGGCCCGGTGGACAACAGCCGCGTGCCGCCCGCGTAGCCGGGCACGATGCCGCCGGATGCGGCCACCCCCACGGCCCCCATGGAGTTGACCAGCAGTTGCGGCCACGTCCCGATGGACTGGTTGGGCAGCCACAGGTCCACCTCCGGCAGTTCGGCGGCCAGGTCGCGCTCGCCGTAGCGGCCCACCAGGCACCCGGCCACGGCCAGCAGGGGCCGCCGGGCCAGGCCGGAAATCTCGTCCACGGCCTCCACTACGGTGCGCACCGATTCCTCCACGGCGGGCAGGATGAAGCCGCAGGTGTTCACGAGCACCACGTCGGCCTCGGCCATGGTGTCCACGGGGCGCACCGGGGTGCCCAGCGCGCCCAGCAGGCGTTCGGTGTCCACGCGGTTCTTGGGGCAGCCGAGGCTGACGGAATAAACACTTATCATTGGATGGAGTTCCGGGTATGGGAAAGGTGGAGGGTACCGCACGCCCCCGTGGCGGCACATGCCGTGCCACGGAAGCCGATCCGCCCCCGGCCCCCCGGTGGTAACCGCAGGGCAGGCCTATGGGCGTGGTGCTGGGTGCCGCGTACCCGCAATGCGCGCCGCGCGCAAGCCCCCGCCTCCGGCAGTCCGGGCGCGACATCCGCGCCGGGCTGCCCCCTGTCCGTCTCACGTCCGCCGCCCACACCGGCCCAAGGAGCCCCGCATGACCACGCTGCCCTCTTCCGGCCCCCCTGCGCCGCACGCCCCCAAGCCGGAATCCGGCGACGACACCCGCCCCGCGTCCGAACATGACGACCATGGAACCCGACATGCCGGATACGAGGCCAAACACGGGGCCGGGTGCGGGACAGGCTGCGGCCCTGCCTGTGCGCCGGGGGGCCAGTCCGCCCGGCCCGCCCGATCCGGCGAGTCAGGTGCGGATGACAAGTCAGGCGCCGATGCCGCCGCCCGGCAGGCGGCCGACCAAGCCGCGCCGCGCCGCCCCTTTCCGGTGGCGCTGGCCGGGGTGGGCCGCGCCCTGCGCCCGGTGGCCGGATTGCTGCAACGGCCCGACTTTCTGCAGGGTTTTCCGTGGGTGCATCTGGCGGGCATGCTGCTGACCAGGCAGGACCACGACGAACTGGTCCTTCACGCCTGCCAGCCGCTGAGCGCACCCGCCACCGCCGCCCCGCTTTCCACTCCGCCAGACCCCGCCCACACGGACCCCGCCGTGCTCGAAGCCCGCGCGGGCCTGCCCCCCGCGCCGCCCGCGCCCGGCGGGGTGGGCCGCTTCGAATCCGCCGCCGACCTGTTCGCGGCCCTGCCCGGCCTGCGCATGGTCATCGACCTGTCCGACGACGGCCGCCACATGGCCGGTCTGCGCGCGGCGGCCCCGGCCGGGGTTTCGCTGCTGGACGCGGGCGGCGCGCTGTGGGTGTGGGAAATGCTGGCCTCGGAAAAGCTGTGCTCCACCTGCAACCTGCACCTGCGCGAGGCGCGCGACCTGTTCGCCACGCTCATCGACCAGGTGGACGAGGACATCCTGCTGCTGGACACCGAAGGCCGCATCGTGGACCTGAACCGCAACATCCTGCAACGCAAGGGCGGCACCAAGGACGACTGGATCGGCACCTGCTGCTGGCAACTGGACGGCGCGGCCTTCTGCTGCCCGCCCGAGCACGGCGGCTGCACCTTCCGCGAGACCGTGACCACCGGCCACAAGGCGGAGCGCATCCACACCAAGGTCAACGACGACGGGCGGGCGCAGTACTTCCGGGTGTACACCTACCCGGTCACCGACGACGCGGGCCGCCTGACGCGGGTCATCGAGATGCGGCGCGACATCACCAACCGCACCAACATGGAACTTCGCCTGCAACAGGCCGAGAAGATGGCCGCCATCGGCGAACTGTCCACCTACGTGGCCCACGAGATACGCAACCCGCTGTTCGCCATCGGCGGCTTCGCCAATTCGCTGCTGCGCTCGCCCTCGCTGGACGAGACGGCGCGCGGCAAGGTGCAGGTGATCCTGGAGGAATCGCGGCGGCTGGACACCATCCTGAAATCCATCCTGAACTTCGCGCGGCCCACCTCTCCGGTGCAGGGCGAGGTGGACCTGAACCTGCTGGCCCGCCAGACCATGGAACTGATGAGCATCGGGTTCGACCAGCGGCGCATCGAGGTGGACATGCAGCTTGCGCCCGCCATCCCCAAGGCGCACGGCGACGGCGAGATGCTCAAGCAGTGCCTGATCAACCTCGTCAAGAACGCGCAGGAGGCCATGCCCGAGGGCGGCCGCCTGACCGTGCGCACCGGCATGTCCCAGCAGCACGTGCACATCGCCGTGGCGGACACGGGCGTGGGCATCCCGGCGGAACTGCACGACAAGATCTTCAGCCCGTTCTTCTCCACCAAGGAGAAGGGCGCGGGCATCGGCCTGGCCATGAGCCGCAAGATCATCGAGGAAATGGGCGGCCGGGTGGACCTGCAAAGCCAGGTGGGCAAGGGCACCATCATCACCCTGTACCTGCAACCGCTGCTGGCCGTGCCCAAACCGGCGGAACCCCGAAGGGACGACCCGGCGGGCGAGGGGATGAAGGGCTGACCCCCGGGGAGGGGGGGCAGGGAAACCGGGCGGCCGACGCAGGGCCACGGCCGTCGCTGCCGCCACCGTCACCGGGCATGCCGGAAGCCACCCGATGCCCGCTTGCCTCCGGGACGATTCTTCCGCACAATGCGCCCCGCGCGGGCATCGCCCGCCCCCATCCCAACCCCGAACCCAGACCAACGACACCATGCCCACCGCTTCGAACACTACCCCCACGAACATCCCCGGTGACACCTCCGTCATCGTGCTGGCCACCCGCAATGCGGGCAAGATCCGTGAACTCGACGACATGCTGAGGGACACCGGCGTCACCGTGGTCGGCCTCGACGCCTATCCCGAAATCGGTGAAATCGAGGAAACCGGCACCACCTTCGAGGAAAACGCCCTGCTCAAGGCGCGCACCGTGGCCCAACTGACCGGCCGCATCGCCGTGGCCGACGATTCCGGGCTGGAGGTGGACGCCCTGGGCGGCGCGCCCGGTGTGTATTCCGCCCGCTATTCCGCCGAAGACGGCGTGCCCGCCACCGACGCCCGCAACAACGAAAAGCTGCTGGCCGCCCTGGCCGACGTGCCGGACGAGCGGCGCACGGCGCGCTTCCGTTCGGTCATCGCCGCCTGCGCGCCGGACGGCCGCCACATCACCGCCGCCGGGGCCTGGGAAGGCCGGGTCGCCACCGCCCCGCAGGGCGACAACGGCTTCGGCTACGACCCGCTGTTCTTCGACCCGGAACTGGGCCGCACCGCCGCCACCCTGACCCGCGACGAAAAGAACGCCCGCAGCCACCGGGGCAAGGCCCTGCGCCGCCTGCTGGAACTGTGGCCCGCCTTCGCCGGGGGCCGGGACTAGCCACGGCCAGTTTCCCACCGCTCCGCTTGCCATACGTCGGACATGCAACGCCCCGCGAGGCTCCGGTACATCCGGACCATCGCGGGGCTTCTGGTTTTTTGAAAAGATGCGGGTGGCCGGGCGGCCCGCCCGAGGGCTTCCTATTTGGCAGGCTGTTCCGGCTGGGCTGGCTCGGCTGGCTGGGCTGGGGCCTGCGGAACCGGCTGGGGCGCTGGCTCGGGCTGAATCTGCTGCGACTGGACGGCGGGCGCGGTGGCGTTCACCGGCTGCACCACCTTGGTTTCGATGGGCGACACCAGGTTGCCGAACACCAGCAGCATGGCCCCGCCCACGGCAAGGTTGCGCGCGCGGATGCCCGCCGCCCGGTTGCCCGCGCGCCAGCGCAGCCAGTTGAAGGCGGCCCCGGCCAGCATGGCCATGCCGCACAGGTTCAGCAGATAGTTGATGGCGTACATGGTCGGCCTCCTGCCGGGGGTCGGCGGGTGTCGGGGGTGTCCTGTCGGGGGGAAGACGGGGAAGAGTGCTCCCGTCGCGGGATTTTTGTTGGCATGCCGGGCGGGTGGCGTCAAGTGGGGGGAAGGGCGGCGCGGGTGCGGGAGGGGGAAAAGGGAAGGGAGGGGGTGTGCGCGGATGGGGGCGGCTTCTACGAAGACACGCCAGCCCTTTTGCCCACGCTTGATCTCGTTATGCCTCCGGCGGACAGAGGGCCGCGCGCTGCGGTCGCCATTCAGCGCAGGACGCCTCCGGATTACTCGCGCCGCCATACACCACGGCGGCGAGGTCCGTGCGCATGGTAATGGTGTCGGCTCCGGCCGTACCGCTCACTATGGCGGCCAAGGCATCCACCTGCGCCATGGTGAGCGTCACGACGTTGGCAAAAGCCTCTATCCACCGTATAGGAAGAGCGAAGCGCGCAATTAGCTGGCGCCATGCGTCGCCAACCACGTAATATAGCAAGATAAAACTGAATGATTCCATTGACTTCCCCCCTGTACGACAAGGTCCACATACTGCGCCCATCTAATGCCCTGCCCAACGAGTTCCCCGCGTGCGCCATGTGGAGCGGGGAGGTCGAGCAATTCCTGACGCGGTTGCCAGACAAACCGCTCTTCGACCTCGTGGTCTCCTCTCCGCCCTATAACATCGGGAAGTCCTACGAGAAGAAAGCAGAGCTTGAGGCGTACCTAGATTGGCAAAAAAATATCCTCGACCTCATCATCCCGCGGCTCAAGGACACCGGGAGTCTCTGTTGGCAAGTCGGAAACTACATTGACAACGGCCAGATCATGCCGCTGGACATTGAGATGGCGTTCATCTTCAAAAAACACGACCTGCAACTCCGTAACCGCATCATCTGGCACTTCGGGCATGGATTACACACCAAGCGGCGCTTTTCCGGCCGCTACGAAACCGTGATGTGGTACACGAAGACCGGGAACTACATCTTCAACCTGGATGCCGTCCGCATCCCGGCGAAGTACCCTGGCAAAAAGCACTTCAAGGGGCCGAAGACCGGTGAACCGTCCGGCAACCCCTTGGGCAAGAACCCCGAGGACGTTTGGAGCATCCCGAACGTCAAAAGCAACCACATCGAGAAAACGGATCACCCGTGCCAGTTCCCGGTCGGCCTCATCGAACGACTCGTGCTCGCGACCACAAACGAAGGTGACCTCGTGTTCGACCCGTTCGCTGGTGTGGCGTCAGCAGGCGTTGCCGCAATCATCCACAAACGCCGCTTCATCGGGTGCGAGTGCAAGGCAGGGTACGTCAAGACGGGCGTGAAGCGGCTCAAGGACGCCTTGGCGGGCAAGGCGAAGTACAGGCCGCACGACCAGCCGATCTACGACCACACGCAGAGTAGCCTCTCCAAGCCACCAGAAGGATTCAAGGCATGAAGCACTGCACTTACAGTCATATGGGTGGGTTCGAGGCCCTCTCCGAAACCATCAGGCAGGAAATCGCCACGGCCATCACCGCTATCGACATCAAGCTCGTGAAGGGCTGCGTCACGAGCATCCGCGAGGCGTTTCTCGCCGAGATCCATGCGACCGGGTGGTCCGGCGAGGTGCTCGTCTCCCGCGACTCGAACATCACCATCACCTCGATGAAGGACCGCATCGGACTGTGCCTGCAGACGGGCAACATCGCCCGTATGTATGCCGACATTCTCAAGCTGCAGACCATGTACCTTGCCGGGACGATACGGGCGGCCATCATCGTCGTGCCGTCGTCTCCCGTCGCCAAGGTACTCGGATCGAACATGGCCAACGCCGGCAGACTTGAGCGGGAACTCACGATTTTCAGACCTGCCTACTCGACCCCGACACTCGTATTCTCCCTGGAGTGAATATGGCGGAGCACACGCAGAGCAGATTCGGATGGCCGCAAAACAAACGGGCCGAGGAAATCAAGAGGGCGCACGAGAACCCGGCTCGGAGCGGCTCGGAACGCGTGACGTTTCAAGGTCAGAACCTCGATATTCCCATCGTCCGCGTCCCCATCGACCTCCCCAAGTACAGGCTCACGAACGGGCGGACGGTTTCGCTTCAGGCGCAACACCTCGCGGAACGGCCAGACGTGCGTCCAGACCTGTTTTCGGGTGATCCGGAGTTGTGGGATGCTCAAGAGGCGCAACACAACCTGCTTTTAAGCGTGGTCAAGGTTCAGGGGCTTCTGGAATACTTCACGGACACCGCGCACCAGCAGGTCAATCCGATTCTTCTCGACGAACACGGATTTGTCGTAAACGGCAACCGTCGACTGGCATGTTGGCGACACCTCCTGCACTCCGACACGACGAAGTATGGACACTTCCGGCATATCGACGTTGCCGTACTCCCGCCTTGCGACGAGCGTGAAATCGACCGCATTGAAGCAAAAATCCAAGTCAAGAAGGACATCCGCGCGGACTACACGTGGGACGCCAAGGCGAACATGCTCATTGAGAAGCAGAAGCGGGACGGTTTCAACGAGGCGGAACTCGCAGAACTCTACGAGATGACCGAGGGCGAGGTCCGCGAGTTGCTCGACATGCGGGCCTACGCCGACGAGTATCTACGGTCTCGGGGCCAACAGAACATGTGGTCAAACGTCTCCAACCATGAGTATGCGTTCCAAAAAATCGTCGCGTTGCGGCAGAAGATGAACGGCGTCGGCGACAAGGAGCTTTTCAAGGAGGCAGCGTTCACTCTCATCGACAAGCCCGAGGAGGGCGGCGGCCGTTTGTATGACCAGATTCCCGCCATCGCCGCAAGCATGGACGCCATTAAGGAGAAGCTGCAAGAAGAAATTCCGGTCGAAGTGCCGGAGGCGGTGCCAGACCTTGATGAAATGTTTGGCGACGGTGGAGGCGGAGACGCCGCTCCGGCTCCCCAGGGCGAGGCGATAACGGTTCCTCTCGCCGTGGCGCTCAAAAAGCCAGAGAACAGCGACAAGGCGCGCAAGATCATCGTGGAGATCATCGAGAGCCAAAAGCAACTTAAGCGTGACGCAAAAAACGCCAACTTCTTGCTGACCTGTTGCTCAAGAGCGCATTCGCAACTGGAAGCCGCCGTCTCCGAGGGACTGCGCCCCGAATCGAAACGGAACGGCGTCGCAAGACAACTGGACGCCATCATGAAGCTCGTCGGACGGATTCAGGAATACTTGGACGCCCATGCTGCAGATTGACTACCGAAGCCACGACAGGCGCGCCATTCTTCGGTGGGCCGAGCAAGACGAGACAACGCGTTGGCTCGACTCCATCCGGCGCCTCTCGTTCGACCAAAGCGATGATACGGAGAGTGAAGGCCCATGGCAACTCTCTATGCCGTGGTGGAACTTCGTCGCCATGCGCCCACGGATTCTGGAGTTGTTCCGTGGCTTCGGGCTTCACATCGGCAGGGAATTGTCCATTGGGCGGGAAGCCGCGGAACTCCTACGACAGGCATCTCGAATCCGTGGCACATACGACACCGCCAAAGACGCCGCAGGAATCCCCGAAGCCGCACTCCGTGAACGTCTCGCCGTCGTGGGATTCGGCAGAACGCTCTCCGCAGAGCAGGTGCGCAACGTAGGGCGAATGGCGGCCCTGCCAGCGGCGGCCACGTTCTCCGTACCGGGCGCAGGAAAAACGACCGAGGCGCTGGCCTGCTTCTTCTACAAAGCGCAGGCCGACGAGCGTCTGCTTGTCATCGCCCCGAAAAACGCATTTGCGGCTTGGGATGAACAAATCGCGGAATGCATGCCTGGCCGCGACTACATCTTTCATAGACTGCGTGGCGGCATGGATCGCATCACACGCGACCTTGCCGATGACCCGCGCTTCATGCTCATCACCTACCAACAACTCGCACGCGTTCCTGATGTCATCGCTCAACATTGCGCCGCCCATCGCGTGCATGTGTTCCTTGACGAGAGCCACCGCATCAAGAGCGGCATGAACGGCCAGTCGGCAAGGGCGGTTTTAAACTTCTCGCACCTGCCCGTCGGGAAGCTCATCATGTCGGGCACGCCGATGCCCCAGTCCACCGAGGATATCATCCCGCAGTTCACCTTCCTCTATCCGGAGGTGCCAGCAAGTTCCACGGATGTGGTTGATTTAATTCGGCCCGTTTACGTGAGAACCAACAAGGCGGAACTCGGCCTACCGCCAATCACGTTGAACACCATTTCCTTGCCGATGGCGCCGTTGCAAGCGGAACTCTACCGGCTGATGAAGTTTGAGGTGGCTCGTGAGGCAGCGACAGCCTTGAATTACCGCAGCAAGCGGGCCTTCCGGACCTTGGGGCGTTCCGTGGCGCGTCTGCTCCAATTCGTGTCGAACCCCGCACTGCTCGCTTCTGAAATCGGCTTCGCGCACGCCGACATTCTCGCCGCCGTCCTCGCCGAGGGGGACGGGCCGAAGTTGCGATTCCTGCTACGGCGAGCAAGAGAGCTGGCACGAGCCGGGAACAAAGTGCTCATCTGGTCATCTTTCGTGCGCAACGTCGAGTACATCGCGGAGCGCTTGGCTGACCTCGGGGCGGTTTACATTCACGGCGGCGTGGACGCTGGCGACGAGAACGATGATGACACGCGGGAAGGCAAGATTCGGCTCTTCCACGACGACACGAACGTGCGCGTTATGGTCGCCAATCCCGCGGCGGCCAGCGAAGGTGTAAGCCTGCACCGCGTCTGCCACCACGCCATATATCTTGATAGGACGTTCAATGCGGCGCACTACCTGCAATCTCTCGACCGCATTCACCGCTTCGGGCTGCCGCCAGATCAGGCGACAAACATCGAAATCATCGCATGCGCCGAGTCGGTGGATGAAACCGTCCACGAGCGGCTCCGTCTCAAGGTCGAGCGCATGGCCGATGCCTTGAATGATTCTTCGTTGCGCATCGACCCCATCCCTATCGACCCTACCGACCTCGACGACTCCGAGGACTACAGCGCTGGCCTGATGACGGAAGACATCGAAGCCTTGTTGCGCGATTGCTCCAGGGAGCAGAGATGAAGCCCTTGTCGCCCGGCCTTGCGCAAGGCTGCTTCGACCTGCTCGACATTGTCGTGCGCCGCGCTCCGCGCTTCGCTGCCGTCCTCGCCGAGTTTGCGAAGTTCCGCGGCATGCCAGTGGATCAGGTCGTCGAGGCGGCACAAACCCTGAACTGGCTCAAGCAGAGCGACGATGGCTTGGCTGTCGTGACCCCAGCCGGGATGCGTATCCTGTGCGTCGATAACTATGAATTGCGCTTAAGACTGGCGCTTCTGGATTACATTGAAGTGTTGCGGCCAGCATGGGTCCAGAATGCGGTCTTCGGCAGGTCGCGAGTGTTGAATTTCGCCGGGAAGAGCATCGCGCAGGTGTTCACAGAAGCTGGTCTCGCCTATGGACTGGATGACGACGTGGTCGAGTTTTGGGACACCATGGGAGCGCTGGCTCGCGGTCAAAGGTCGGCAGACGCCATGAAGACCGGCAGAGTCGGCGAACGCCTCACGCTGATGCATGAGCATCAACGCACCGGACGCATGCCCAAATGGGTGGCCATCTTACGCTAATTACATGTTTTAGTTATCTTTTGACTTTCATACATAAGGCCACCTCGTCAGCCCCCCCCTCCCCCCCTGCCCCCTCCCCCCACCAGTTGCGAACCGTGCCGCAAACCTGATACATGCCACACCGCGAGGAATCGTTCGGGCGGCATACGCCGCCACCCTCGCCCACACCTTCCGGCGGCCACCCTGGCCGTCGCCGCGCGGCGTCCGCCGCGCCTCTCCCAAGGAGCACACCACCTATGTGCGGCATCATCGGATACGCCGGTCATCGTCCCGCCGTTCCCCTCATCATAGAAGGCCTGCGCCGCCTCGAATACCGGGGCTACGACTCGGCGGGGGTCGCCTTCGTCCAGAACCGCGAGCTCATCACCGTGCGCGCCGAGGGCAAGCTGTCCGCCCTTGACGAAAAGCTGGCCTCCTGCCCCAACACCGTGGCCACCACGGGCATGGGCCACACCCGCTGGGCCACCCACGGCATTCCCGTGGAACGCAACGCCCACCCGCACAAGTCCAACGACGGCGGCCTCGCCATCGTGCACAACGGCATCATCGAGAACTACGCGGAACTGAAGGCCGACCTCGTGGCCAAGGGCTACGTCTTCCATTCCGAAACCGACACCGAGGTGCTGGCCAACCTCATTTCCGAGGGCCGCAAGCACAGCGCCACCATGCTCGACGCCTTCGCCTGGGCGCTGCGCCAGGCCCACGGGGCCTACGCCGTGGCCCTGACCACGCCGGAAGAGCCGGAAGTGCTCTACGCCGCGCGCCTGTCCGCCCCGCTGATCCTGGGCGTGGGCACCGGCGAGAACTTCGTGGCCTCCGACATCCCCGCCTTCCTGCCCTACACCCGCGACGTGGTGTTCCTGGAGGACGGCGAACTGGTGCGCATCGACGCCAACTCGTGGAAGGTCATGCGCATCGCCGACCTGTCGGCGGTGGACAAGGCCGTCAACCACATCCAGTGGGACATGCAGGCGGCCCAGAAGGGCGGCTACAAGCACTTCATGCTCAAGGAAATCTTCGAGCAGCCCAAGGTCATCACCGACTGCCTGGCCGGGCGCGTGGACTGGGGCCGCATGGAGGTGACCCTGCCGGAACTGGCCGCGCTGCCGGTGCCCAAGCGGTTGCACATCGTGGCCTGCGGCACCTCGTACCACGCGGGCATGTGGGGCAAGCACCTGCTGGAAAGCTGGGCCCGCGTGCCGGTGAACGTGGAAATCGCCTCCGAGTTCCGCTACCGCGACATCATCCTGGACCCGGCGGACATGGTGCTGGTCATCAGCCAGTCCGGGGAAACGGCGGACACCCTGGCCGCCCTGCGCATCGCGCGGGAGCATGGCGTGAAGGTGGCGGGCCTGTGCAACGTGGTGGGCTCGTCCATCGCGCGCGAGGCGGACGCGGTCATCTACACCCAGGCCGGGCCGGAAATCAGCGTGGCCTCCACCAAGGCCATGTGCAGCCAGATGGTGCTGCTGACCCTGATGGCCCTGCACTGGGGCCGCAACACCGGCGCGCTTTCCGACACCGTGCGCGCCAACGTGCTGCAAACCCTCAGGAAGCTGCCCGGCCAACTGGAAACCGTGCTGCCCGCCATGCGCGACGAGGCGCAGACGCTGGCCCGCACCTACTCCAAGGCCAAGAGCTTCTTCTACCTGGGGCGCGGCCACTGCTTCCCGCTGGCCCTGGAAGGCGCGCTGAAGCTGAAGGAAATCTCGTACATCCACGCCGAGGGCTACGCCTCGGGCGAGATGAAGCACGGCCCCATCGCGCTCATCGACCCGGACTTCCCCACCTTCGCCCTGGCGCTCAACGACGAGCTGTTCCCCAAGGTGAAGTCCAACATCGAGGAAGTGCAGGCCCGGCGCGGCAAGATCATCGCCCTGACCAACCCCGGCGTGGAACTGAAGGTGGACCATCCCTGGTCCATCCCCGACGCCTGGGGCCCCATGGCCGCCTTCCTGGTGCTGCCCGCCGTGCAGTTGTTCAGCTACGAGGCGGCCGACTACCTGGGCAAGGACGTGGACCAGCCGCGCAACCTCGCCAAGAGCGTGACCGTGGAATAACGGCGCGCCCTGCCCGCGCACGAAACGACAAAGGCCCCGCACCGGAGAAGGTGCGGGGCGTTTTTCATCATGCGCCGAACTGGCGGGCCTGCCGGGCTTACCGGGCCTACCGAACTGGCCCGCCGTCCTTGGGGGCCATCTCCGCCGCCACCTCGGCGTACATGGTCAGGGCCACCATGGCGAAGGTAAGCAGCAGCGGGCCGTACAACAGGCCCAGGATGCCGAACATGTTCAGGCCGCCCAGGATGGCCAGGAACAGGTAGACCATGGGAATGCCCGCGCCCTCCTTCATGAACCACGCCCGCAGCAGGCCGTCGGAACTGGAGACCAGCACCGCGCACCACCCCAGCAAAAACACCGCCCGCCACGTCTCGCCCGACAGGTACAGGTAGGCCGTGGCCGGCGCCCAGATCAGCGCGGTGCCCACCACGGGGATCATGGCCGCGAAGGACATGGCGAAGCCCCAGAACAGCGCGGGCAGGCCCACCAAAGCGAAGCCCACCGCGCCGATGACACCCTGGAACACGGCCACCAGCACCCCGCCCATGAACACCGAGCGGGCCACGCCGCGCAGGGCCGACAGCAGGCGGTCCTCCTGGGCGTGGGCCAGCGGCGAGACGCGCTTGACGAAGGCCATCATCTGCCGCCCGTCGCGCAGCAGAAAGTACAGGATGAACAGCATGAGCAGGAAATGGCCGAACAGGTACACCGCGTTGCCCACCCCGGCGGTGATGCCGTGCAGCACGGCCTCCCCGGCCTGCCGGGCCGCGCCCAGCAGGGTGCCGCGCAGACTGGCCGGGTCGAAGTCGATGAAGTCCGAGGCGTCGATGCCGAAGTCGGCCAGGGTCCGGGTGGCCCACACCGAAAGCTCGTGCAGCCGGGCCAGCCCCAGTTCCACCGGGGCGGGCAGGGAACCCGCCGCAGCGGCGGCGCCCGTGGCGGTACCGGCGGCTGCGGCTGCGTCGGGCGCGCCGTTGCCCGCGCCGTTACCGGACGCCGCGTAAAAGGCCATGGCCGCGCGGGCCAGGGCGCGGGCCTGGGGAATCAGCGCGGCCACGAACACGGCCAGCGGCGCGGCCACGCCCAGCAGCAGGGTGAGAATGGTGGACGCCGCCGCCAGGTCGGGCTGGCGCACCCGGCGGGCGATGCGTTCCTGCAACGGGGCGGCCAGCGCCGCCACCACGATGGCCACGGCCAGGGTATGGATGAACGGCCGGGCCAGCAGCCAGCCGATGCCCACGGCCACCACGGCCAGCAGGGCCAGCCAGACCCGCGTGGGCGCGGCGTGGCCAGGTGCTGACGGGACGCGGGGCTGCACGGGGGCGTCCCCCCCGACTGGAGTGATTGGGGTGACTGGGGCGCAGGTGGAGGGGCACCCCGCGCAGGGGGAAGGCCCGAAGGGGTCCGAAGCGCCCCGGAGGGCGTCACGCGGGCTGCCGGGGGAACCGTCGTCATCCGGACCGGCATGGCCATCGGATGCATCGGACGCGCCGGGGCAGCCGCCGCAGGGCGAGGTCAGCCGCGACGCGGCGCGGCGCAGAACCGGCCGGGCGGAACGGCGTTGGGAACGTACAGGGGTACTCATGGCGCGGTGCTAGCATGCGGTGTCCGCCGAAGCAACAGCGGCACGGCGACGTTGCGGTGTCTCATGCCGTACGGGGGGGGGGGACACGGGAAAGGCCGGCACCCCCTACAACTCCGCGCGCTCCAGCAGCCGCAACGGATGCACCACCACCACCTCGCGCCGGGTCACCCGCACCAGCCCTTCGTCCTGCATCTCGCGCAGAAAGTCGCTGACGGTCTGCTGGCACGAGCCGGTCATGGCGGCCATCTGCTCCTGGGTCAGGCGCACGGGAATCACGGCGGGCTCGTGCCAGGCAGCCTCGTCGCCCAGCACTTCGTAGGCCATGTACACCAGCAGCTTGGCCAGCCGGGTGCCCACGTCGCAGGTCATCAGGTTGCCCACCTGCTCGCCCAGATAGCGCACCCGGCCGCCCAGCGTGACGATGACCCTGCGCGCCGCGCCGAAGTGGCCGGACAGGAAGGTCTCGAACTCGTCCCGGCCCGCCTCGCGCAGCACGCACGGGGTCAGGGCCTGGGCATTGGCCTTGCGCGGCACCGAATCCAGCACTTCGGCCAGGCCGAACATCTCGCCCCGCCTGCGCAGAAAGAAGATGGGCTCCTTGCCCGAGGGCGCGATGCGGAAGATGCGCACGATGCCCTGCTCCACGTAGAAGCACGAATCGCCGGAGTCCTCCTCGAAGAACACCATGTCGTTCTTCGAAAGTTCCCTCCGGCGCGACAACGCCAGAAACGCCGCCCGCTCGTCCGGCAGGCCGGCGAAAAAATCCTCGGTCCAGAGATGCCAGTTGCGTTCCATGGGCCCCCCTGTCGGAGAACGTAGTGCTCCTGCGGCGTATGACAAGGGGGCACGCCGTTCCATTCACCGCCCGCGTACAGGGGACCCTGCTTTTCGGTGGCCACGAAGCCCGCGCCCTTGGCCGGGCCGGGACGGAAGGCGCGCCACAACATCCAGAACGCCGCGCCGAAGACCAGTACGGAAAAGTACATCTTCAGCTGTTCCGGGGTCATGCCCAGCGAGATGTACGCACCCGCGCCCGCGCCCAGAAAGCCGGTGGCCATCATGGGGAAGGCGATCTTCATGTTGGGGGTCTTCTTGGACAGGTGCACCATGGCCGCCATCAGGCCGATGACGGCCGAGGCAAGGCTGTTGGTGCCCAGGGCCACCTTGACCGGCAGGCCCAGCCACAGGGTGTACAGGGGCACGGAGAACAGGCTGATGAACGCCCCCACCATGCCGCCCAGGAACCCGGCCACCATGCCCACGCCGATGCCCAGCACCGGCACCACGTTGACGGTGCCCCAGCTGGGATGGCTCCAGGCCACGGTCCACGAGGGCGCAACCGATTCCTTGACCAGCGCCAGCAGCAGCACGGCGGTCAACGCCCACAGAAGCATGTTGCTGGGGGTGCGCTCGCCCAGCACCGCCCGGATGCCCGTCAGAAACGGGGAACAGACCATTTCGGCGTCTGCCGCTCCGTTTGCCGGGGCCGCGCCCGCCGCCACGCCCGTCTTGTTCGTATCCGCCATTCCCGCCTCCCTTGCTGGTTGAAGTGATTGCGTCGATCAAGTGTGCCCGCCGCCCGCGCGGCCACCGGTGAAGGCGGACGCGGGGCGCGCATCGTGAGCCACGGGAGTAGCGCGAAGGGGCCGCAGGGTTCTATCGCGGGGACGATAAACGGAGGAAACGTGACGGAAGAAGGCGAAAAAAGACGGAAGAACGGGTGACGGCAAGGGAAGGCTGACAAGCCGCGCGGGCCGGGGTATGAATGAAATATCCCCGTCCCTGCCGCACGGCCCGCCCCCGCGCATGGGGTGCGCAACGGGCACGCATACGGACGCGCGGCGCCGCACGGGGGGGAGGGTGCGCCGTGTTCGCCCTGCTGTTCCTGCAACGTCCCTGCGTGGGTTGCGGCTTCTGCTGCGCCAAGGCGCAGTGCCCGCCCGGCCGCGAGGCATACGGCCACCACCGCCGCTGCCCCGGCCTGTTCTGGGACGGGGCGCGCTACCGCTGCCGCCTGGTCATGACCGACGCGCAGGTCGCCGCCGTGCTGCAAGTGGGCGAAGGCTGCTGCCGTCCGCTGAACCGCTGGCGCAAGGATGTGCGGGAACGGGTGAAGCCGCTGTGACGGCGCTTCTGCGGCGCGCGCGGAAGCGACCTGCTCCGCGCACCGGCAGTGTCCCCGCCCTGCTCCGCGTGGTCGGCCTGCCGCCCGGCCCCGGCCATCTCACCCCGCCGCCCCCGTCCCCCGCCGATTCCCCCCAGTCCAAGCCCGCGCGCACGGCTTTGCTTCGGGCGCGGCCTGACGTATACCTTGTGCGCGGGTTGCCCGGCCCACACCCGGCCCGCGCCATCCCCTCACCTCCAACCGCCAACCGGAACCAGCATGTCGCTCACCCAACGCCTCGGCCTTCGCGGCGAGCCCCTGTGGCTCATGGACGGCTCGGCCTTCATCTTCCGGGGCTTCTACGCCTACCAGAGCATGCAGCGCTCCGACGGGTTTCCCACCAACGCGCTGTTCATCGTCACCCGCATCCTGCTGCGCATCCTGCGCGAGGAACGCCCGTCCAACTTCTGCTTCGTGCTGGACGGCAAGGGGCCGACCTTCCGGCACGAGCTGTTCCCGCCGTACAAGATGCAGCGCGCGGTGACGCCGGAACCGCTGGTGCAGCAACTGGACCCCATCAAGCGCATGGTAAGGGCACTTGGCCTCCCATTAGTCGTTTCCGACGGGTGCGAGGCCGACGACTGCATCGCCTCGCTGGCGGCGCGCCACCGCGCCGAGCGGCCCGTGGTCATCGTGGGCACGGACAAGGACCTCAAGCAGTGCCTGCACGACAACGTGGTGCTGTGGGACCCGGCGGCCAAGGAAGAAAAGCTGGTCACGCTCCGGGACTTCACGGCCGAGACGGGCCTGGAGCCCGCCCGCTGGCCGGACTTTCAGGCGGTCATCGGCGATTCGTCGGACAACATTCCCGGCATCCCCGGCGTGGGACCCAAGACGGCGGAAAAGATATTCAAGGACTTCGCCTCGCTGGAGGACATCCGCGACCGCGTGGGCGAGCTGCCCGAAAAGCTGCGCGCCAGGTTCGAACCGCACCTGGACACCATGTTCCTGTACCGTCGGCTGACCACGCTGACCACCGACGCCTGTCCGGAAGTGACCCTACCCGACTTGGCCGTGCACCCGCTGGACCCGGCCGAGGCCGGGGCCGTGCTGCGCGAGTTCGAGCTGCGCCAGCTGACCCGCGAACTGTCCGGCATGATCGAGAACGGCAGCGTCACCTCCGCCCCGCGCACCACCAGCCAGGTGCAGGCCAGCCTGTTCGGCGACGAGGGCCGCCGGGCCGACCCGGTGAACACCTGCAAGGATCCCGGCAAGCTGCCCGACTGCGAGGGCGTGGCCGCCGCCGTGGTGCCGCTGTTCGACAACGGCAACGTCATCGCCTACGCCGTGGCCGCCGGAGACTGCGAAAGCCGCTACTCCGGCCCGGTGGCCGCGCTGGCCCGCCATCTGTCCAAATCCGCCCAGGTCGCCGCGCCCGACGTGAAGCACCTGCTGCGCACCGACCCGGCGTGGGGCGACATCGACCCGGCCCGCTGGTTCGACCTGGGCCTGGCCGCCTACCTGCTGAACCCGGAAGAGCGCGACTACGGCTGGCCGCGCCTGGCCGCCCGCTGGGGCGACGAACTGGAGCGCTCGTCCGGCAACCCCGGCCTGCTGGCGCTGGAAATGGCGGGCGCCCTGTCCGGCCGTCTGGCCGGGGCGCAATTGTCGCGCCTGATGCGCACGTTGGAGATGCCGCTGATCCCCGTGCTGGCGGACATGGAGGCCACGGGCATCGCCGTGGACCTGAACGCCTTCGCCGCCTTCCTGCGCGAGGTGCAGGCCGAACTGGACCGCCTGACGCGCGACGTCTACAAGGCCGCCGGGGGCGAGTTCAACATCCGCTCCTCGCAGCAGCTGGCCGAACTGCTGTTCGGCACGCTGGGCCTGCCCACGGGCGGCAAGACCAAGGGCGGCCAGACCTCCACCGCGCAGGACGTGCTGGAAAAGCTGTCCGGACGCCACCCGGTGGTGGACGCCATCCTGGAGTTCCGCAAGCTGGAAAAGCTGCGCTCCACCTACCTCGAACCGCTGCCGCGTCTGGTGGACGCGGCCGGGCGCATCCACACCACCTTCAACCAGTTGGCCACGGCCACCGGGCGGCTGTCGTCCAGCAACCCGAATTTGCAGAACATTCCCGTGCGGGGCGACCTTGGCCGCCGCATGCGCACCTGCTTCACCGCCGCGCCGGGCCTGCGCCTGGTCTCGGCCGACTATTCGCAGGTGGAACTGCGCGTGCTGGCCCACATGTCGCAAGACCCCACGCTGCTGGCCGCCTTCCGCGAGGGGGCGGACATCCACAGCCGCACCGCCAGCCTGCTGTACGACGTGGCGCAGGACCAGGTGTCCACCGACCAGCGCCGTAACGCCAAGACCATCAACTTCGGGCTCATCTACGGCATGGGGCCGCAGAAGCTGGCGCAGGAACTGCGCATCCCGCTCACCGAGGCCAAGGCGTTCATCGAACGGTACTTCAGCAAGCTCCAGAAGCTGCGCGAATTCTACGACGCGGCCGAAGCATCCGCCCGCGAGCAGGGCTACGTGACCACCATGGCGGGCCGCCGCCGCCTGCTGCCGGAAATCCATTCCGAGAACACCCAGTTGAAGTCGCAGGCCCGCCGCCAGGCCATCAACACCCTGATCCAAGGCAGCGCCGCCGACATCATCAAGCTGGCCATGCTGGCCGCCCACGCCGACCCGGACCTGCGCGCCCTCAACGCCCGGCTCATCCTGCAAGTGCACGACGAACTGCTGCTGGAAGTTCCGGCGGACAACGCCTCCGCCGCAGGCCAACGCCTGGCCGCCATCATGTCCGGCGTGCGGCCTGGCGGCGTCGCGCTCGACGTGCCCCTCGCCGTGGATTGGGGGCAAGGGGAGAACTGGGGCGTTGCGCATTGACGAAATCTGTTGGAAGACATCGCGTGGGGGAGAGGCGGGAAACTTTTGAAAAAGTTTCCCGCCTCTCCCCCACACCCCCTCTCCACCCTTCCAAACTTTTCAAATGGGGCTGACGCCATGGCGCTTTTCCTCACTATCAAAAAGTTTGGGGGGATGGGGGTCCGGGGGAAGGAGACCCTTTGCCTCAGCCGTTAGGCGAGCGCACCGCGCGAGACTTACGGATGAGGACCGCAGAGCGCAAAGGGTCCCTTCCCCCGCAACGCTTTTCGTATTCCCATTGAAGGACCGCATGAAGACACTGATCCTGAAACGCGGGGAAGAGCGCCGCCTGCGCGTGGGGCACCTGTGGGTGTTCAGCAACGAGGTGGACGTGCAGCGCACGCCGCTCAAGGACTTTGCGCCGGGCGAGGCCGCGCTGGTCATGGACGGCGGGGGCCGCTGCCTGGGCACGGCCTACGTGAACCCGGCCTCGCTGATCTGCGCCCGGCTGGTGAGCCGCCGCGAGAACGACCCGCTGAACGCGGACCTGCTCAGGACGCGCATTGGCCGAGCCCTGGCCTTGCGGCAGGCGCTGTTCGACACGCCGCACTACCGGCTGTGCTTCGGCGAGGGCGACATGCTGCCCGGCCTGGTGGTGGACCGCTACGGCGACACGCTGGTGGCCCAGATCACCACGGCGGGCATGGACGCGCAGACGGACGCGGTGGTGGCGGCGCTGGTGGAGGCCATCGGTGACAGGGGGGCCACCGGGGTGCTGCTGCGCAACGACACGGCCTCGCGCGAACTGGAAGGGCTGGCGCGCGAGGTGCGCGTGGCCTACGGGTCCGTGCCCGACACCACGGAGATTTCCGAAAACGGCTGCGCCTTCACCGTGCCGCTCACCGCCGGACAGAAGACCGGGTGGTTCTACGACCAGCGGGACAACCGGGCCTTCGCCGCCCGCTTCGCCAAGGGGCAGAACGTGCTGGACGTGTTCTGCTACGTGGGCAGCTTCGGGGCCACGGCGGCGCGCGCGGGCGCGGCCTCGGTGACGCTGGTGGACGCCTCGCTTCCGGCCATCGAACTGGCGGTGGAGAACGTCAAGGCCAATGGCCGCGCGCACGGGATCAACGGCGTGGGCGGCGTGGACGACGCCGACGGCATCGAGGGCGACGCCTTCGAGGCCATGGCGGAACTGCGGCGCGAGGGCCGCAAGTTCGGCCTGGTGTGCCTGGACCCGCCCGCGTTCATCAAACGGAAGAAAGACGCCAAGCAGGGCCTGGCGGCCTACCAGCGGGCCAACGAACTGGCACTCGACCTGGTGGCCGATGGGGGTGTATTCGTCACCTGTTCCTGCTCGCAACACCTCGACAGGGAAGAACTGCGCCGCGTGCTCACCCATGCCGCGGCGAAACGCAAGATGCAGGCCCAGATCATCGCCCAGGGGCACCAGGGCGCGGACCATCCGGTGCATCCGGCCATGGCCGAGACCGACTACCTGAAATCCTTCACCGCGCGCATCTTCCGCGCCTGAACCGGAGACATTGCGGCATGCTCGACAAGCCCCGCCTGCTCACCCCCGGCCCCACCCCCATTCCCGAACGGGTGCGGCTGGCCATGGCCCAAGACATGATCCACCACCGCAAACCCGCCTTCAAGGCCATCATGGCGGCGGTGCAGCCCAAGCTGCGCACGCTGTTCGGCACGGCGCAGCCGGTGCTGCCCATGGCCTGTTCCGGCTCGGGCGTCATGACCGCCGCCGTGCACGGCCTGTTCAAGCCGGGCGAGAAGGTCATCGTGGTCGAGGGCGGCAAGTTCGGCCAGCGCTGGCGCGAGATCGCCGCCGTGCGCGGCCTTGACGTGGTGTCCGTGGTGGTGGACTGGGGCCGCCCGGTCACCCCGGCGGAAGTGGAAGCCGCCCTGAACGAACACCCCGACGCCGCGGGCGTGCTGGTGCAGTCGTCGGAAACCTCCACCGGCACCCTGCACCCGGTGCGCGAGATCGCCAGGCTCACCGCCACGCGCGACACCCTGCTGGTGGTGGACGGCATCTCCGCCGTGAGCATCTCGCCCTGCCCCATGGACCAATGGGGCATCGACTGCCTGCTCACCGGCTCGCAGAAGGGGCTGATGCTGCCGCCGGGCCTCGCGCTCATCGCGCTGTCCGAGCGGGCCTGGCGCAAGGCGGACACCGTGCCGCCCTCGTGCTTCTATTTCAATTTCCGGGGCGAACTGGCCAACCAAGAAAAACAGCAGACCCTGTTCACCACGCCGGTGAGCCTTGTCATCGGACTCAACGAAAGCCTGGACATGTTCCTGGAAGCCGGGCTGGACACCGTGTACCGCAAGCAGTGGGCGCTGACGCAGATGGCCCGGCGCGGGGTGACGGCCATGGGCCTTGAGCCGTTGGTGAAGGAAGGCTACACATGGGGCCTGACCAGCGTGCTGCTGCCCGAGGGCGTGCCCGCCACCGGCGTGCTGCGCGTGGCGGCGGAACGCTTCGGCGTGATCATGGCCGCCGGGCAGGACCACCTGAAGGAACGCATCATCCGCGTGGGCCACATGGGCTGGCTGGACTGGGCGGACCTGGCCGCCGGGCTGCATGCCCTGGCCGAGGGCTTCCGGGCCTGCGGCGGGTACATCGGCGCGCGCGACGTGCTGGAACAGGCGCTGGCCGCCTACCAGGCCGGGCTGGCGGTGACGCCGGGAACCGAAATCTAACCGCGAAGGATCAGGACATGGCCGACAACGAACGCACCGGCTGCGGCTGCGCGGCTGGCGGAGCCAAGGGTGAAGGCAAGGGCGGCGCGCAGGACGGCGCTCCCCAAATGCCTCAGGTGACCTTTTCCACCTTCATCCTGTCGCTGGCCTCGTCGGCGCTGGTGCAACTGGGCGAAGTGCCCGACCCCGACACCGGGCGCACCAGCGAAAACCTGCTGATGGCCAAGCACACCATCGACGTGCTGACCATGCTGCAAGAGAAGACGCGCGGCTGCGCCGACGCGGACGAGGCGCGCCTGCTGGAGGGCGTGCTGTACGAACTGCGCATGAAGTACGTGGTGCACAGGAAGTAACCGCCAGGTCACACAGTCCAAACAGATCAAACAGCGCAAGGACCACGGCATGACCATCATCCGCGCCGGGCTCGTGGGCGTTACCGGCTACACGGGCATGGAACTTACCCGCCTGCTGGCGGGCCATCCGGACATGCGCCTCGTGCGCGCCACCTCGCGCACCGAGGCGGGCCGCCCCCTGTCCGACATCTATCCCTTCCTGCGCGGGCTGCCCGGCGGCGATGTGGTCATGACCGCGCCCGACCCGGACGACCTGGCCGCCAACTGCGACGTGGCCTTCCTGGCCGTGCCCCACGGGGCGGCCATGGAAATGGGGGCCACCCTGCGCCAGCGCGGCCTGCGCGTGGTGGACCTTTCGGCGGATTTCCGCCTGCGCGACCCTGACGTGTACGAAGCCTGGTACAAGGTGCCGCACACCCGCCGGGCGGAACTGCCCCAGGCGGTGTACGGCCTGCCGGAACTGTACGGCGAGCAGGTGAAGAAGGCGGGCCTGGTGGCCAACCCCGGCTGCTACCCCACGGCCACCATCCTCGGGCTGTACGCGGCGCTCAGGCACGGACTGGTGGAAACCGGCGACATCGTCATCGACGCCAAGTCCGGCGCCACCGGCGCGGGCCGCAAGGCCGCCGTGGGCACCCTGTTCTGCGAGGTGTCCGACACCTTCCGGGCGTACAACATCGGCAAGCACCGCCACACCCCGGAAATCGAACAGGAACTGTCGGTCGTGGCGGGCGCGCCCATGACGGTTTCGTTCAACCCGCACCTGCTGCCCGTCAACCGGGGCATCCTGGCCACCATCTACGCGAAACTGGCAAAACCCGTCAGCCCGCAGGAGGTGCAGGCGGCCTTCGAACAGACCTGGAAGGGGTCGCGCTGGGTGCGCGTGCTGCCCGCCGGGCAGTTGCCGGAAACCCGCCACGTGCGCGGCACCATGTTCTGCGACGTGGGCGTGGTCACCGACCCGCGCACCAACCGCCTGGTCATCCTGTCCGCCATCGACAACCTGTGCCGGGGCGCCTCCGGCCAGGCCGTGGCCAACGCCAACCTGATGTTCGGCCTGCCCGTGGAAACCGGGCTGATGTTGGCCCCGCTCATGCCGTAGGGGCTGGCCCCCAAGCTGCACGGCGGCATGTCTCGTACACAACAGGAACCCACACACAACAGGGGCGCTCCGGCATGGAGCGCCCCCTGTGTTTCCTTCGCGTCGTGCACGCGGCGGCCCGCCTGCCGGTCCTCCCGGCGGCACGGGCGGTCAGGACACGCCCAGAACCTGGCCGGGGTCGATGCCCGCGTCGCGCGGGTCCAGGCAGGCCACCACCTTCACGGCGGTCTGGCCGGAAAGGTCCAGTCTGCGATGCGCGGCCGGGCGGCCCTTGGGGTCGCGCACCACGATCACTTCCGGCAGCAGCGGTTCGCGCGCGTTGGCCTTGCTGACCACGCCGCGCTGGCCGGTGTTCAGTTCCACCACGCTGCCCACGGGGTATATCCCGAGACACCGGATGAACCGCTCCACGAAGCCGGGGTGAAAATCCTGCCCGCGCAGCCGTACATCAGGCCCAGCGCCTTGTGCGGCAGCATGGCGGCCTTGTACACCCGGCGGCTGGTCAGGGCGTCGTACACGTCCACCACGGCCAGGATGCGGGCGATGATGCTGATCTCCTCGCCCTTGAGGCCGCGCGGATAGCCCAGGCCGTTGAACTTCTCGTGGTGCTCCAGCATGCCCGCCAGCACTTCGTCGTAGACCATGGGGTTGTCGCGCACCTGCTCCCACCCCAGTTCGGGGTGGCGCTTCATGACGCCGAATTCCGCAGGCGTCAGGCGGCGCGGACTGTTCAGGATGGCGTCGGGCACGCGGGCCTTGCCCAGGTCGTGGAACAGCCCGGCCAGGCCCACCCGGCTCAGGGTGATGTCGCCGAAGCCCAGGTGCCGCCCGAAGACCACGGCCAGCACGGCCACGTTGATGCAGTGGGTGTAGGTGTATTCGTCCACCGAGCGCAGCTTGGAAAGGCCCAGCAGCGCGTTGGCGTTGCGGGTGACGCTGGAAAGGATGCCCTCGACCATGGGCTGGGCGGACTGCACGTCCACGAAGCCGTCCTGGCGCATGGCCTCCATGGCCTTGCGCGCGAACCCCACGGATTCGTCGTACAGCGTGCGGGCCAGGGGCATTTCCTCGGCCAGCGGCACGGTGGGCGCCAGCGGGTCGTTGTCGTCCAGTTCGCGCGCCAGTTCGGCGGAAATGGCCTCTTCGTCGCTCAGGCCCTCGGTGCCGTCACCCCCCAGCGAGCGGCGCGTGTCCACGAAGACTTCCAGAAAGCCTTCGCGCTGGATGCGCAGCACGTCGCCTTCGGAGCCCACGAGCCCCACCTGGCTGTACAGGTACGGATTCTCGAGCCAGGACAGGCCCATGTCCACCACGTACATGCCGGGTTTGAGATCCCGCGTGGAGATCTTCTTGAGCACCGGTGCCTCCTCCCCTCCCCTGCGCGTCGCCGGTGCGGCGACCCTTTGCATCTACGTGTCTTCGCTGCAAAAAACAACTCCCCTTCCGGTTTCGCGCCATGGGGAAAGCGCCCGCACGGGGAACTCCGGCGGCACCCTCCGGCGCAATGCAGGACACCCCCACGGGACGGCGCTCCCTCCCCGCCGCTCTGGGGGTATCACCACCTTGTCCACTCCCCTCGCACCTGTCATACTGGAAAGCTCCACATCACACCGAACCACCGGACGGCGCGCCCGGTTCGCCGCCATCCGCACACCGCGCCCACGCGGGACGGAGCCCGCACCCATGCAGGCCCAGAATCCCCCACAGTCGCCCACCATCTTCATCGCCCGGCAGACCATCTTCGACGCCTCGGGCGCGTTGTGGGGGCATGAACTGCTGTTCCGCGACAGCCCCAGCGGCCCCGCGCGCATCGACGATCCCGACGCCGCCACCGCCTCGGTCATCGCCGACGGCTACGCCATCGCCAGCGAGACCATCCCCGGCGTCACCCCCTTCCTGATCAACTTTCCCGAAGGGCTGCTGCTGTCCGGCGCGGCGGAGGTGCTGCCCCCCGACCGGTGCATCCCCGAAATCCTCGAAACGGTGCAGCCCACGCCCGAACTGGTGGAAGCCCTGCATACCCTGAAGCGGGCGGGCTACCGGCTGGCCGTGGACGACTTCGTGGGGCAGGACCAGGCCGTGCCGCTGCTGGGGCTGGCGGACATCATCAAGGTGGACGTGCTGGGCGTGCCCCCGGCGGAACTGCCCGCGCTGACGGCCAACCTGCGCAAGCGCCACCACGCCGTGCTGCTGGCGGAAAAGGTGGAGAACGCGGCCATGTTCGGGCAGTGTCGCATGCTGGGGTACACCCTGTTCCAGGGCTACCACTTCGCCCGGCCGGTCATCGTGCCGGGGCGCACCCTGTCATCGGCCCAGACCTCGCGCCTGCACCTGATGCAGTCGCTGACCGGCGAGGCCGACCCGCACAAGCTGGTGCGCGCCGTCACCGTGGACCCCGGCCTGACCTACCGCCTGCTGCGCTACATCAACTCCGCGTGGTTCGCCCTGCTGAAGGAAGTGACCTCGGTCCAGCACGCCGCCTCGTTGCTGGGCTTCGAGACGTTGCGCAAGTGGCTGCTGGTGATCACCCTGGCCGACACGGCGGGCAGCGCCGCCCCGGCCGAGGTCATGCGCACGGCCGTGACCCGGGCGCGGTTCCTGGAACTGCTGTGCGGGCTTGTGCGCACCTGCACCCACGCGCCGGAATCCATGTTCCTGCTGGGCCTGCTGTCGCAACTGGACGCGCTGCTGGGCATCGCCATGCCCGTCCTGCTGGCCCACCTGCCCCTGGACGCGGACTTCCGCGCCGCCCTTTCCGGCGAGCCTTCGCCCATGAGCGACGAACTGAACCTGGCCCTGCTGCTGGAACGCGGCGCCTGGGACGAAGCCCTGCCGCTGATGGCGAAACTGGGCTTTTCGCCCATGGACGTGGCCCGCAGCAACATCGACGCGCAGGTGTGGACCAGCCGGATACTGAATTAGCGGGGCACCGGCAGACACACCGGACGGCCTGAACGGGAGAAAACGAGAGGGAACGCGGAAAGGGCACGCCGATGGCGTGCCCTTTTGCGCTGCAATGCTTTCCCCGACGTAGCGCGGCCCGAGCCGCCCAAGAGGCCCTACCCGTCGGCCATGCGCAGGTCGGTCACCCGCCTGGACTTGCCGAACGAACGCGGCAGCACGCCGGGGTCCACCACCTGCACGGCCACGCGGGCCATCAGCTTCTTGTGCAGACGGTCGCCCACCCCGCGCGCCAGGCCCGCGTCGGCGTCGGCGGTGGCGCCCTCCAGCCGTTCCACCTGCAACAGCATGGCGTCCCGGCCGTCGGTGCGGGTGAGCTGGATGTGGTACTCGGACCCCAGCACCGGGAATTCGTGCAGCACGTCGGCGATCTGGCCGGGGTAGATGTTCACCCCCCGGAAGATGATCATGTCGTCAGAGCGGCCCAGGATATGGTCGTGCCGGGGGATGCACCGCCCGCACGAACACTGGCCGGGCAGCATGCGCGTCAGGTCGCGGGTGCGGTAGCGGACCAGCGGCGAGGCCTCCTTGCGCAGCGAGGTGACCACCATCTCGCCCACCTCGCCGGGGGCCACGGGTTGCAGGGTGGCCGGGTCCAGGATTTCGATGACGAACAAATCCGCCCAGTAGTGCAGCCCTTCGCGCGCGTCGCATTCCAGCCCGGTGCCGGGGCCGTACATCTCGGTCATGCCCGCGATGTCGTAGCTGCCCGCAAGGCCCAGCTTCTGCTCGAAGGTGGCGCGCATGCGCGGGCTGTGCGTCTCCGCGCCAAAGATGACCTTGCGCAGCTTCACCTTGTCCAGCAGGCCGTTGCGCTCCACTTCCTCGGCCATCAGCAGGGCCATGGACGCCGTGGACCCCAGGCAGGTCACGCCCATGTCCACCAGCAACTGCAACTGCATCTCCAGGTTGCCCGGCCCCACCGGCACGGTGAGCGCGCCGAACTTCTCGGACCCCAGTTGGAACCCGGCCCCCGCCGTCCACAGGCCGTAGCCCACGGCGATCTGCACGCGGTCCTCGCGGGTAAGGCCCGCCAGTTCGTAGCAACGGGCCATTTGCAGGGCAAAAGTGTCCACGTCGTTCTGGGTGTAGGCCAGGATCTTGCGCTTGCCCGTGGTGCCCGACGAGGCGTGGATGCGCACCACGTCGCTCTCCGGCACGGACAGCAGTGGCAGGGGGTAGCCCTCGCGCAGGTCTTCCACGCTGGAGGTGGGCAGGCGCACGATGTCGTCCAGGGTGCGGATGTCGTCGGGGTGCACGCCCGCCGCGTCGAACTTGGCCTTGTAGGCCGGGCAGTTGGCGTAGGCGTGGCGCACGGTCCAGCGCAGGCCCTCGGTCTGCACGCGATGCAGGGTTTCGGGATCGAGATGGGGCAGGAAGCGGTGCTGCGACATGGAAGCGGACTCCTGGGGACGGCGGAATATGGGGGCGCGGCGCAACGACAGGGCGTGGCCGAGCGAAGCCGGACAGCGCGCCGGACGGTGTTCCGGGCAGTGTTCCGAACGGGCGCGCGGCTTGTGCGCGGGCGTAAAAGCCTGTATCTGAGGCCCACGCGACGCACCGGGCAGTCCCCCATCAAGGGGATCGGCAACCCGCCGGAAAGCCGCCGGTGAGTGCCGAAGGCCACGCCCCGCCGGGGCACGGCCGCCCGCGAAAGCCCGGCGCAATCGTTCCGGAAGGCGGCGTCGCGCAGCGCCCCGCACATTGTATACAATCCGGGGCGCACCAGAGAGCTACCACGAATCCTCGCGGGGGAAAACCCCGGCCCGGCCTGCCGCCGCGCGGCCCCCGCATCATCCCCTTGCCGCATCAGGAGGCCCACAGTGCGGATACTCATCGTCGGATCCGGCGGGCGCGAACACGCCCTGGCCTGGAAGCTGCGCCAGAGCCCCCTCGTCAAGGACATCTTCATCGCGCCCGGTAACGGCGGCACCGCCCTGGAAGGCGCCAACGTGTCCATTTCCGACGGCGACCTGCCCGCGCTGGTGCGCTTTGCGCTGGACGAAAAGATCGACCTCGTGGTGCCCGGCCCGGAACTGCCGCTGGTGCTGGGCATCAAGGACGCCATGGTGACGGCGGGCGTGCCCTGCTTCGGCCCCGACGCCTACGGCGCGCAGTTGGAAGGCAGCAAGTCCTTTGCGAAAGAGGTCATGCGCGCGGCGGGCGTGCCCACGGCGGCCTTCGGGGTGTTCGACGACGCCGATGCCGCCCGCGCCTACATCCGCGCCAACGGCGCGCCCGTGGTGGTCAAGGCCGACGGCCTGGCCGCTGGCAAGGGCGTCGTGGTGGCCCGCACCGTGGACGAAGCGCTGGAGGCCGTGGACGACATGATGGTCCGGCGCGCCTTTGGCGATGCGGGCGCGCGCGTGGTGGTGGAAAGCGCGCTGGCGGGCGAGGAGGCGTCCTTCCTGTGCCTGTGCGACGGCGAAACGGTCATCCCCCTGCCCTCGGCGCAGGACCACAAGGCCGTGTTCGACAACGACGAAGGCCCCAACACCGGCGGCATGGGCGCGTACAGCCCCGCGCCGGTGCTGCCCGAATCGCGCTACGAAGAGATGATCGACCTCGTGATCCGCCCCGTGCTGCGCGAACTGATCAGGCGCGGCCACCCCTTCACCGGGGTGCTCTACGCGGGCCTGATGATGACCGCCGAAGGCCCCATGGTGCTGGAATTTAACACCCGCTTCGGCGACCCGGAATGCCAGCCGCTGCTGATGCGCCTTGACGGCGACCTTGCCGCCATCATGCTGGCGGGCACCCAGGGCCGCCTGCACGAAACCACCCTGCCCCTGAAGCGCGAAACCGCGCTGGGCGTGGTCATGGCGGCCAGGGGCTACCCCGGCGATTACGCCAAGGGCATGGCCATTTCCGGCATCGAGGATGCCGAGGCGTTGGGCCCGGTCAAGGTGTTCCAGGCGGGCACCGAACGGCGCGACGGCGCCACTCTGTCGCGCGGCGGGCGCGTGCTGTGCGTGACCGCCCTGGGCGACAGCCTGGCCGACGCGCAGGCCCTGGCCTATCGTGCCGTTGCCAAGGTGCGCATGGACAATGCCCACTACCGCAGCGACATCGGCGCCAAGGGGTTGAAGCGCGCGGGGTAGCCCCACGCACGGGAGGGCGGGCCACCGGGCCGCGCCGCCCGACACCGGACGACGTTCACGGTACTGCCCTCACGTTCCCCCGCGCCGTCAGGCGGCACGTGACGCGGGTTACCGAACCCTTATCGACACCAGGAGACCAGCCATGACCACCATGACCACCACGGCCCGGGTTGCCGTTTTCATGGGCTCCGCCTCGGACGAGGACACCGTGCGCCCGTGCACCGAAGTGCTCGACAGCCTGGGCATTTCCTACCTGTTCACCGTCAGTTCCGCCCACCGCACCCCGGAACGCACCGAAACCCTGGTGACCAGGCTGGAAGCCGAAGGCTGCCAGGTATTCATCTGCGCGGCGGGCATGGCCGCCCACCTGGCCGGGGCCGTGGCCGCGCGCACCCAGAAGCCGGTCATCGGCATTCCGGTGGCGGCGTCCGCTCTTGGCGGCATGGACGCCCTGCTGGCCACGGTGCAGATGCCCCCCGGCTTTCCGGTGGCCACCGTGGCCCTGGACAAGGCGGGGGCGCGCAACGCCGCCTGGCTGGCCGCGCAAATCCTGGCCCTGGCCGACCCGGCCCTGTCCCAGCGCCTTGCCGCCGCCCGCGCCAAGATGAAGGCCGACGCGGAAAAGGCCGGGGAAGAACTGGAAGCGCGGTACCGGAAGTAGCTGCGCCCTCTTCGTTTTTTTCAGCCGGCATACCTGATCGGCATCGCACCAAAACGCAACGACGGCCGCGCCCCACCGGGACGCGGCCGTCATGCGTCTGGTCCGTTTCGGAAGGGTTCGGAAAGGAATCGTCCCTTGCCGCGGGGCAACCGGGAGGGGTTGCGAACCCGTCAAAACCTCTGGTGGCCGACACTCTGGTGTCCGGCCTGCTCGAATCCAGCGCTCTCGTGTCCGGTCATCCGGCGCTCCGGCTCACCCTCAGGCGTTGCCCATGGGCTCCCCGTCGCGCAACAGGTCGCGGTACACGATCTCGCTGATGCGGATGACCTTCAGCCGGTATTCGTCCTCTTCCGGGTGGCAGTGCGCGCAGCCGTCGGTGACGATCATGCAGTGCTCGTCAAGGTCGGCGGCGTGCACGCCCACGCCGTGCAGTACAACGGTTGCGCGGCCATGTTCCCACATCACCGGCCTGCCGCAACGGGCGCATTCCACAAACATCAATTCGGGATCATAGCCTTTCGGCTGCGATGGCACGTGGGGCTGCCGCTCAACAACGCGATCAATGCGGTCAATCTGGCGCATGGCGTTCCTCCCTGGCTTGTGCCCGGCTCGTGCCGAACCTTTGATGGTCGCGGAATCGTTGGTCGCTCGTCCTCCCGATTGTTCCCGTGAAGCGCTCCGTGGTGGCGTCCGGCGGTGTCCGTGACCGTCCGTAACCGTCCATCACTGGGGGCCGTCCGCCTGTTCCACGCGCTATGTCTTCAACAGTAAGTTATGCGCGCGTCCGAAGCAACGCCTGCGCACCAGATGCAGCACGATAAACGTCGCAAGCGCCGTTGACGCCACGATCATCAGCATGACCACGATCTGGTAGCGCACGGCGTCGGCCGGGTCCGCCCCGGCCATGATCTGGCCGGTCATCATGCCGGGTATGGACACCAGGCCCACGCCCATCATGGAATTGACGGACGGGATCATGCCCGCGCGCAGCGCCTCGCGGAAGATGTCCGCGCTGGCCTCGTCCCGGTCGGCGCCAAGGCACAGGCGCATTTCCACCTCTGCCCGGCGGCCGCGCAGGTCGGCAAACAGGCGGTCCAGCGCCACGGCCAGCGCGTTCATGGAATTGCCCGCCACCATGCCCCCGATGGGGATGAAGTACTGCGGCTCCCACCACGGTTTGGCCCCGATGATCAGCCCCGTGACCACGAAGGTCACCAGAAAGAAGGTCACCTGCACCGCCAGCAGGGTGGGCATGAAGTAGTCCACGCTCTTCTCGCGCACCCGCCCCTTGACGATGCGCGCCGCGAACCAGGTCATGACCATGTACACGCCCACCACCAGCAGCGCCGATTGCAGGCCGAACAGGATGCGCAGCAGGTAGCCCATGGCGAACAGCTGGACAAAGGTGCGCAGCGTGCCGATGGCCAGGTCGCGCTCCAGCTTCAGGTGGTGCGCCAGCGACAGCGCGCCCGCCAGCAGCACGAAGACCACGGCCACGGCCAGCTGCCACGGCCCGATCTGGATGTAGGCCATCCCCAGCGGATCGTTCATGCGGCGCCTCCGGTGACCATGCCGGCGGCGGTATCGTCCCCTGCGGGCGCCACCGCCAGTTCATGCACCCCGCCGTCCCGCACGCGCACGTCGCGCCAGGGGCGGCGCGCCGGGCGGTAGGCCCCGTGGGTGACCATGAGCACGGTCACCCCGTCCTCGTTCAATTCCTCGGTCAGGGCTTCCACCACCGCGCTGCTTTCCGGGTCCAGCGCACTGGTGGGCTCGTCCATCAGCAGGGCGGCCGGGCGCAGCAACATGGTGCGGATGATGCACACCCGCTGGCGCTGCCCCACGCTGAGCGCGGCGGCCGTGGCGTCCAGCCCCACCCCGGCCAGCCGGAAGCGGGCCAGCCACCCGGCCAGTTCCGCGCCGTCGGGGGGCGTCAGCCCCTTGTTGGCGGCAAAGGTGAACGGCAGCAGCAGGTTGTCGCGCACCGTGCCCGCGCCCACCGTGGGGGTTTGCTGCACGAATCCGAGGGTGCGGCGCAGCTCGGCCGGTGGAATGTCCGCCACCGGTCGGCCGCCACATCGGACCACCCCGGCGTCGGCCTCCTCCAGCCGTACGGCAAGCCGCAGCAGGGTGGACTTGCCCGCGCCCGACGGCCCGGTGAGCATGACGAAATCGCCGGGGCGCACCGCAAGGTTCACGTGGGCAAGGCCGGGGTGCCCCGGCTGGGCGGAATGGACGGATGAAGCGCTGGCGGGGGCAGGCGCGGCGGCCGGAACGGAAGGAACGGGCGAAGCGGACCCCGCCCCCGGCGAGGCCGCGCCATTCCCCGTCGTGCCGGACGGATACGCGAACGACACGTCGTCGAACTGAAGAAGTGGCTGCATGCCCCCAATCTACCGCCGGGCGCGCGGGGGTGTCATCAACTATCATCCGGGCCTATGGGGAGCGCGTCCCGTGCGGGCGGCCGCCAATGGCGGGTGCGATTGCCGCCGTCCTCCCCGCGCCCTGCCGCGCACCCTCCCCGCCCCCGCTTTACCTTGCCCGCCCGAGTGGCTACAGATGAACCATGCACACGCACGACCACGACACCGCCCGTTCCCCCGCCGACGCCAACGCCGAAGCCACCGCCACGGCCTCTGCATCCTCCGCGCGCGGCGCGCGCCGCCGCATCCAGGTGTTGCCCGCCGACCTGCGCAACCAGATCGCCGCGGGCGAGGTGGTGGAACGCCCGGCCAGCGTGGTCAAGGAACTGATCGAAAACAGCCTGGACGCCGGGGCCACCACCATCGAGGTGGCGCTGGACAACGGCGGGCAGTCGCTGATCATGGTGCGCGACGACGGCGGCGGCATCCCGGCCGAAGAACTGGAACTGGCCGTCACCCGCCACGCCACCAGCAAGGTGGCCAACCTGGCGGAACTGGCCCGCATCGGCAGCTTCGGCTTCCGGGGCGAGGCGCTGCCCTCCATCGCCTCGGTGTCGCGGTTCCGCATGACCTCGGCCCCCACGGCGCCCGACGGAGCGGGCGGAGCGGACGGCGCGCCCGGCGAGGCCACCTTCATCGAGGTGGCGCACGGCCACGTGGTGGCCTCCGGCCCGGCTGCGCTGCACCGGGGCACCATCGTCGAGGTGCGCGACCTGTTCGCCAACGTGCCCGCGCGCCTGAAATTCCTGAAGACCCAGGCCACGGAGTTGAAGCGCTGCCAGGAACTGTTCGCGCGGCTGGCCCTGACCCGGCCGGACGTGGCCTTCACCCTGTCCGCAGGCGGGCGCGAGGTGTTGCGCTTTCCCGCCGGGCAGACCCTGGCCCGGCGGCTGGCCGTGCTGTGGCCCCCGGCCGTGGTGGACACCCTGCACCCCTTCGACCGCATGACCGACGGCATCCGCGTGCACGGGCTGGCCGCCGACCCGCGCGGCGCGCAGCCCCGGCCCGACCGCATGCTGCTGTACGTCAACGGCCGCGCCGTCAACGACCGGCTGCTGCTGAAGGCCGTGCGCGAGGCGTACAAGGGCCGCCTGCTGGCCCGAGAATACCCGCAGCTTGCCCTGTTCCTGGACATCGACCCGGAAGAGGTGGACGTGAACGTGCACCCGGCCAAGAACGAGGTGCGCTTTCGCGACGAGCGCGCCGTGTTCGTGGCCGTGCTGCGCGCGCTGGGCGAATCGCTGGACCGCATGGCAGCCATGGGGGCACCCGGTGAAGATGTCGAGGCGACCGGGGCGCTGCCGGGGCAGGATCCGTTGGCAGGGATGGACCGGGGCGCGGGCCAGCCGGGCGGCTGGCGGGACGGTGATGCCGGGCAGGTCGGACAGGACAGGCAGAACAGGCAGAACGGGCAGGCCCACGCAACCCAGCCGGATTTCTCCGGCGCGCACGCCGCCGGGCCGCGCGTTTCCGACCCCGACGCCCCCCGGCGCGAGGCGCGTCCCCTGGGCTTCTGGGGGCAGGCCGACGCCCGCGACGTGATCATCGACAAGCGCCAGCGCGAGGACGGCCCGTATGCTCCCGGCGAGGCCAGCCACGCAGGCGACACCGGCCACCCCGACGCCCCCGATCCGCGCATCGATTTCCGTCCCGGCCTGCCCGGCGCGCGGCGCGACGGCCCGGCGCCCGCCCTGCTGGTGACCGAGGAATCCGGCCTTGCCGCCTCCCCCGGCCATCTGGCGGACGGAGCCCGTCCGTTCACCGACGCCGCCCCCCCCGCCGCGCATCCCTCCCCGGCCGATTTCGCCATGGAGGATACCCGCGAGGGCGGCGTGCGCATCGGCGAATACACCTACCTCGGCCAGATCGCGGACACCTATCTCGTGCTGCGCCGGGGCCGGGACACCCTGCTGCTGGTGGACCAGCACGCCGCCCACGAATGCGTGCTGCACGAACGCATCAAACGGCGCGGCACGGCGGGCGGCGGCCAGTTCCTGGCCCTGCCCGTGGAACTGCCCCTGCACCCGGCCGAGGCGGAACGGCTGCACGAGTTGCGGCCCGACCTGGAATCCCTGGGCTTCGCGCTGGAAACCTCCGGGTCCACGGTGCGCGCCCGGGCCGTGCCCGCCCTGCTGGACCGTTCCGAAGCGGCCGCCTTCCTGCGCGAGGCGGTGGCGGGCCGGACCAACGACCTGGGTGCCCTGTGGGCCATGATGGCCTGCAAGGGCGCCATCAAGGCCGGGCAGCGCCTGACCCCCGACGAGGCCGCCGGGCTGGTGGCCCAGTGGCTGGCCACGCCGGGGCGCGACTTCTGCCCGCACGGCCGCCCGGCGGTGCTCACCTTCACCCCCGGCGAGATGGAGCGGATGTTCAAGCGCCGGGCGTAGGGGCATTTTCCGCCTGCACACCCGGCTCCTCCCCCCCGCCCGGCTCCGCCACGCGGGCGGCTGCTCCCCGGCCCTTTCCCTCCTCTCCCGCTCAGCCCCTTTACCCGACGCCGCCACCGGAGTACTCTGCACAGGATACCCATGCGCAGCCGCCGACGCCTTGCGGTTCCGGCCCTGTCGCACGCCTTGAGCCCTTTGCCGCCGGACACCGCCCGTGTCCGCAACGCCAGCCCGCGCGTGTCCCGCCGCGCGGCCGCAAGGAGCCCGGCCCCCCATGTCCCCACAGTCTTCGCACCCCCCGCAGCCGCCCCAGTCCCCCCCGTTCGCCCCTCCCGGCGCCACCCCCTCGCACGGCCGCCCCACCTGCGTGCTGTCGGTGGAGGATGACCCGGTCATCCGCCAGTCCATCGCCGCGTGGCTTGCCGACGAGGGCTACGAAGTCATCGAGGCCGAGGACGGCATCGCGGCGTTGCGGGCCGTGCGCGAGCAGCGGCCCGACGTGGTGCTGCTGGACCTGGGCATTCCCGGCATCTCCGGCGACGCGGTGCTGGAGCGCATGGCCCAGGAATCGCCCGACGTGCCGGTGGTGGTGGTGTCCGGCCGGGCCGAGATCGGCGACGCCATCAACGCCTTCAAGCTGGGCGCGTGGGACTACATCACCAAGCCCATCCTGAACATGAACATGCTGGGGCTCACGGTGCGCAACTGCCTGGAACGCCGCCGCCTGCGCGAACGGCTGGCCGCCATGGAGTCACGCTACTCCGGGCTGGTGCGCAACCTGCCGGTGGTGGTCTTCAGCCTGGACGACGCGCTGGAACTCACCTTCGTCAACGAGGCCTGCCGCTCCGTGCTGGGCTGGACGCCGGAGCAGGCCCTGCTGGAGCCCGGCTGGTTCATGGACAACGTGTTTCCCGAGGACCGCGAACGGGTGCGCGCCGCGTTCTCCGGCGCGTTCGCGGCCAACACGTCCTTTTCGCTGGAATTCCGCATCATCACTCCGCGCGGGGTACCCCTGTTCGTGCAGGCGCGCTCCACCGCCGTGGCCTCGCCCGACCTCACGCGCGGCATGCCCGGCCGCATCGAGGGCGTGCTGATCGACCTTTCGCGCCGGGTGTTCCTGGAACGGCTGCTGGTGCAGCGCGAAAAGCTGAACACCCTGGGCGCGCTGGTGGACGAGATCGCCCACGAATTCCGCAACCCGGTCTTCGCCCTGGCGGGCTTTGCCCGCACGCTGCACCGCAAGTTTCCCGACGCCCGCGAGGCGGAAGTGGTGCTGGAGGAAGCCGCCCGGCTGGAAGCGCTGATCAACCGGGTGCAGCAGTACCTGGCTCCGGTGGACGTGGTGCCCCGGCCGTGCAGCCTGGCCGCGGTGCTGGACTTCGCGGCGGACCTGCTGCACGCCCCCCTGCAACGCAAGGGGGTGACGCTGCGCGTGGAGGCCGCGGCCGACCTTCCACCCGTGCAGTCGGACCCGGACCTGCTGACCCAGGTCGTGGTGGGCATGGCGGGCCTGGCCGTGGAACACGGCGTGCCCGGCAGCGAAACCGTGCTGCGCTGCCGCGACCTGGGCCGGGGTCAACTGGTGGAGGTGTTGCTGCGCACCGAATCGCCCCTGGCCCACGACGCGGAACTTTCGCTGATGCCCTTCGGCGACCAGCAAGGGCCGCAGCCGCTGGCCGTCAGCTACAAGCTGGCCCGCGACCTGAGTTGCCTGCTGCACGTGCGCCGCGAACCGGACGGCCTGCTGCTGATGCTGGCCGTGCCCGTGGACCCCAACGACGTGGCCGACCTGCTGGCCGAAGAGTAGCCCGCGCGCCGGGCGGCCCCCGCCCCTGCCCCTGCCGGACGCGGGATGGGGGATGCGCGATGCGAAAACGACGGGGCAAAAACAACGGGGCGGACCGCGCGGTTCGCACAGCTCGCGCAGTCCACCCCGTTTCGCATTCCTGAACAATACCGATTTGGGGCCGGTGTGGGGCCGGTTATCCGGCTTCGGCCTCGGCCCCGAGGTACGGATCGCCGGTGGCCAGATACCCGCGAATGTAGTCGTCCACGCCCTCTTCCAGCGACCGGAACCCCACGTCGCATCCGGCCCGGCGCAGCTTGTCCATGCTGGCCCGGGTGTAGTTCTGGTACTTGCCGGAAAGGTGCGCGGGCATGTCCACGTAGTCGATGACCGGCTCGCGGTCCATGGACGCGAACACGGCGCGGGCCAGGTCGTTCCAGGTGCGCGACGCGCCGGTGCCCACGTTGAACACGCCGCCCGTCTCGGGGTGTTCCAGCAGCCACCACATCACCTCCACGCAGTCCTTCACGTACACGAAGTCGCGCATCTGGCCGCCGTCGGCGTAGTCCGGGTGGTCGGAGCGGAACAGGGTGATGCGGCCCGCCTTGTTCACGTTGTGGAACGACTTGCAGACGACGCTGCGCATGTCGTCCTTGTGGTATTCGTTGGGGCCGTAGACGTTGAAGAATTTCAGGCTGGCGATGGAATCCAGCAGGCCTTCGCGCCGCGCCCACAGGTCGAACAGCTGCTTGGAGTAGCCGTACATGTTCAGGGGCTTCAGGCGGGGCATCAGGGCGTCGTCGTCGGAAAAGCCCAGCGAGCCGTCGCCGTAGGTGGCGGCGCTGCTGGCGTTGACGAAGCGCGCGCCGGTCTGCATGGCCAGCGTGCACAGCATGCGGCTGTAGCGGAAGTTGTTCTCCATCAGGAAGTCGGCGTCGCGCTCGGTGGTGGAGGAACACGCGCCCATGTGCACGATGGCCTCCACCTCCCACGGCAGGTCGCCGTGCAGGACCATGTCCATGAACCCGTCGCGGTGGATGTAGTCCGCGTAGCGCAGGTTCACGAGGTTCTTCCACTTTTCCGTGGAGGCCAGGTTGTCCACGACGATGATGTCGTCGATGCCCATGCGGTTCAGCTTCCAGACCATGGCGCTGCCGATGAACCCCGCGCCGCCGGTGACGATGTACATTTCAGGCTCCTTTGCGAAGGCTGCCCGGCAGGCGCGCCGGGCGTGCGGCATGATGCCGCGATGCGGGCCGCAGGGCAAGGGGGCGGCGGGAGGATGGCCGCCGCGCTGCCAACACCAACGTGCCTCGTAACCGGGGAAGCGGTCTCTCACGGCCCGTTTCCACTGTGGAAGCGGGCCTAGCCGGGAAGGACCACCAGTTCCGGGCCGTCGGAGATCATGCGCACGGCCACGCCGTACATGACGGCGGTGGCCGCCAGGGTGCGCCCCAGCAGGAAGTCCAACTCTTCCATGGCCACCCCGGCGCGCTCGCGCACGATGGACCGGAAGGCGAAATCGAAACGCACGGCCTCCAGGAATGCCTCGACGGCGTGGGCGGATTCGTCCGTTGCCGCCGGATCGCCCGGCTCTCCGGACAGGGGCACCGGGTGCACCATGCCGGGGGTACGGGCGCGCAGTTCGTCGGCGGCGCGCCGCAGGCCCGCGCCGACCGTACCTACGGGGGCCAGCACACCGTAGCCGCAGCGTTCCTCGTGCGCGGCCAGGATGTCCGCCCACGGCACGCCAGGGTCGGCGCAGCCGCCGGGGACGCCAGCGCGTTCCACCACGCCTTCCGCCCAGGCCGCCAGCACGTCCAGCCGGGTCACCCGGTCCACGGCGTGCAGGGTCCTGATGGCCCATGTGTCCCGGCACAGCAGGGCGCGGCATTCGGCGGGCCGGTGCGCGTAGATGGAGCAACGGTTGTCGGCCTGGTTCAGGAACAGGCAGCTCCAATCGCCGCCACGCGCGGATTGCCGTAAAATTTGGCGCGGGCGCAGCTTCACCAGTTCCCGCTCCAGCGGGCGCAGTTCGCCGTCCAGGTCGCGGGCCAGTTCGCCCGCGCGCAGGGTCAGACAGTGCTCCGGCGCCAGATGCCCGGCCCGGAACAGCTCCAGGTCCTGCGCGTGCAGGGCCGGGCCGCCCTTGCGGCAGCAGGTGCCGCAGCCCCGGCAGTCGGTGCCGTCCGTGCCGTCCGTACCGTAGGGGCCGTGGGAGGCGTCGTCCCGAGGGGCCAGGGCGGGCATGTCGTGTTCGTTGTGCATCCGGATTCCGTGAAGGTGAAAAAGCGTTGTGCGCAAGCCGGACGAGCGCGGCGTTCGGGACGCCGGGCCACACGGGCGGAACGGGAGGCAGAGGCGCGTGCGTTACGCCGGGGTGACGCGCCCGCCGTCCATTGCCTGAACCGTTCGGACTACCCGGACATGGAAGCGGCAGGTGTCGTCCTGCCAGCCCACGAAGCCCATGGACGCGCTGACGAACCAGCCCGCCGTGAACGACTTGCGGTCCGCCGTCCACAGCGGGTCGGGGGCCGGGTCCAGCACGGACGGCACGCAGTGGCCGCCCCCTTCCGGCGGAGGGGTCAGCAGGGTGCACAGTTCGTTCACGGTGGGCAGCCGCCAGCCGTCGAACCCGGCGAAGCGCGCCGCGTTGAGGGCGGCCACGTGGGCGCGGGCCTCGGCCAAGGTCAGGCCCCATTCGCTGCCGCCGCGCTGCCACAGCAGCCCCGTGGCCGGTTGGTACGCCACCAGCGCGGCAAGATCAATCGGGCTGGCCGGGTCGGCAGGGCTGGCAGGACCGGCCGGTCCTGCCAAATCGGGGGCGGCAGCGGCCTGCGCCGGCAGCCCCGGCACCAGGCGGCATGCAGCGCCATCGGTGCGGCCTTCGGCCGATGGCGCGGACATCCCGGCGGGCCGCCACAATTCGTCCAGCCCGAACAGATCGCGCGCATGGCGAGGCATGACCTTCGCCGGGACGGCGCGGACCCGTCCGGAACCGGGTACGGCGCCATCCGTATCTCCCACGCCTCCGGCATCTCCCGGCACGCCCGGCACGCCAACATCACCGGACACGCCGTTCTCTTCCGGCAGCAGGCACACCGCCTCCACCCGCTGGCGCCACGCGGCCACCAGCGCATCCAGTTCGGCGGCCATGATCCGGGCATCGGCAAACCGCTCGCCGGGGTCGTGAGCCATGGCCCGCGCGAAGAACCCGTCCCACGCCGCGTCCAGGTCCGCGCTGCGCTTGCTGGCGCGTGGGATGCGTCCGCCGAAGGACTCGTCCGTGGGCAGCACGCCGGTGAGCATGCGGAACAGCATCACCCCCACGGCGAACAGGTCGGCCCGGCCGTCCACTGCGTCCGGATCGCGTTCCTGCTCGGGCGCGGCGTAGTACGGCGAGCCCACCTTGACCCCGCGCGGCAGGCGCTGCGTTTCGCCGCCCAGGCGCGCCAGCGCACCCGTTTCTCCGCGCAGGCGCGAGAGGCCGAAGTCGATGAGCTTCACGTCGTCCTCGGCGGTGACCATGATGTTGAAGGGCTTCACGTCGCGGTGCACCACTCCGGCGTGATGCATGCGGGCCAGCGCGTCCAGGGTCTGCGCGGCGTAGCGGCAGGCGCGGAGCAGCGGCAGGCGGCGGGTGGGGGCCTCCACCCGGTAGCTTTCGCCGATAAGCAGTCCCAGATTCAGGCAGTAGTATTCCATGACGAAAAACGGCAGATCGCCGAAGCGGGCCACGCGGTCGACCCTCTGGCGTTCGGGGTCGCGCGCGGGGTCGCAGTCCGCCGTATCGGCGGCGCCCGCGCCCCCGTCCCATGCATCGGGCGAGGGGCAGACGTCGTCGCCGGACGGCAGGCGCAACGTGCCCGCCGGGGCCACGTCCACGTCCCACACCGCCGCCACGTGGGGGTGGTCCAGCGCGGCCATCACCCGCGCCTCGTGCAGGAAGCCGCGGCGCAGGTCGTCCATATCGGACAAGTCGGCCAGCGTGTCGGCGGGGCGCAGCAGCTTCAGCGCGGCGATGCGCCCGGTGACCGGCTGGCGCACCTTGTACACCGCGCCCATGCCGCCCCGGCCCAGCAGCCCGCACACCTCGTAACGTCCTATGCGCATGGGAAAAATCCTCGGGACGGGACGCGGGCGGCGCACGGGGGGTGGGCCATGGGGAAAGATGGCGTGGATGAATGGGTCATGACGGGATGGGGCCGGGCGTTATGAAGCATGGCGTCGGACAGTTCCTACAGCAGACGGAGCACATACCGCTCATTCACCCCCGCCTCGCGGAAACGCCGGGCGGCGTCCTGCACGTCGTAGGGCACGAAGCGCACCGTCAGGCGGCGCGGGCCGGGTTCCCACAGCAAGTACTTGGCGCGGTTGTCGCCGTCGCGCGGCTGGCCCACGCTGCCCGCGTTGATCAGGTAGCGCCCCCCGGCGGGCAGCACGCGCGCGCCCTCCGCCAGCGGTTCGCGGGCCACCACGCCGTCCGGGTCGCGCCGGACCAGCTCAAGGTCGTGGGTGTGCCCCACGAAGCAGATGGGCTCCGGGAACAGATCGAACACCGATCCCAGCCGCTTGCCGTGAAATTCGTACAGGTAGGTGAATGGCGAATCGGGCGGCATGCCGTGCACGAAGCGGCAGCCTTCGCGCACCAGCACGCGGGGCATGGCGCGGGCCAGTTCCACTTCCTCGTCGTCCAGCCAGTCCATGGTCATGCGCGCGGCCTCGCGCGACTGGCTGTTGAACTCGCGCAGCCAGCGGGCGTCGGCCACGGCCATCTCGTGGTTGCCCGCCACCGAGAGGATGCGACGGCTGGCCACAAGGCGCAACACCGGGCCGGGGTCCGGCCCGTAGCCCACGTTGTCGCCCAGGGACACGGCGCAGGTGGCCCCCTGCGCGTCCATGTCGGCCAGCACCGCCTTGAATGCGCCGAGGTTGCCGTGGATGTCGGAAATGACCGCCAGCTTCATGTGTATGGGGATAGCAGGCGCGGGGATGGATGGGAAGGGCGGGGGATGACGCGGCGCGGCGGAAAACGAAAGTCCCGGCGGGCACGGCACCCGCCGGGACTTCGGGGCGATATGCCCTACGGCAGATACGCCTTGGGCGTCACCGGCAGCATGGTGTCGGAAAAGGCGTCGCGCTCGTAGGACGGCGAATAGCCCGGCGACAGGGGCCGCCAGCCGTAGCGGGCATCGGCGCGGGCCTTGCGCCCGTTGGCCACGGCGGCCTCGGCAACGTAGGAACTGGCGGCCTGCGGGCCGAGGGTCAGATCCCCGGACATCAGCTGTTCCACGCGGGGGCGGATGGCCCGCACGATCTCGAAGCGGCTGCTGGTCCATTCCGACCACGCGGTGCGGGCGGCGGCTTCATCGCGGGCGGCAATGGCGGCGATGCCCGCCCAGAACCGCGCGTATTCGGCGGCTCGGCGGTTGGTCCACAGGGGCTTCAGGGCGTCCTGAGCCGCCTGGTAGTCTCCGGCCCGGTACAGCGCATAGCCGCGCCGCACGCCGGACTGCCAGTCGTCGGGATTCTCTCGCAGGGCGGCGGCGTAGGTTTCCGCCGCCTGACGGTACTGCCCCTCCTCCAACTGCGACGAGGCCCGCATGCTGGTGGTGGCGCACCCCGTAACGGCAAACGCCGCCAGCACGGCGACGAGGGTGAGCGTGCGAAGATGGACGTTCATGGCGTTCTCTCCTGCCCTGCCGGGGTGCATGACGGTTCCGGATGGGCAGCACAATCATAAGCACGGCCCTGCTGCGCGCAAGGTGTCCGCATCCTATCCGGCCATTATCACACATGATTACATCGAATATGCCATGTGCATTCGGAAAGGCACCCCCCTTCTCCGACGCAAAACGCCCCCGGAAGCAGGCCGCTTCCGGGGGCGTCGTCACTAATTCACACGGTTACCCGTTGCGCGCAACGCACTGCTCTAAATTAGGATTTTTGTTCGTTGGCGAGGAAAACAAGCCTGCCATGAGGGAGTATACTCTTATCGTATTCGACCGACATGGCAGGCGAAGTTTGACACAGCCAACGGGCAAAAAGACAATTTAGAGAATTCCTACAGGGCCTTCGCCACCAACTCCCCAAAGGCCACGGTGCCCACGGTGGTGGCCCCGGCCATCTGCGAGGCCAGGTCCACGGTGACGGTGCGCTTGCCGATGATGGCGTTGATGGCGTTGTAGATGCGGGTGGCCGCATCGTTCCAGCCCATGTGTTCCAGCATCAGCGCGCCGCACAGGATGAGGCTGCCGGGGTTGGCCTTGTCCTGCCCGGCGATGGTGGGCGCGGTGCCGTGGGTGGCCTCGAAGAAGGCCAGCGAGTCGGACATGTTCACGCCCGGCGCAAGGCCAAGGCCGCCCACCTGCGCGGCCAGCGCGTCGGACAGGTAGTCGCCGTTCAGGTTGGGGGTGGCGATGACGCTGTACTGGTCGGGGCGGATCAGCACTTCCTGGAACATGGCGTCGGCGATGCGGTCCTTGACCACCACCCTGTCCGCCGCGCCCCCGGCGTCGGCCTCCAGCACCGAGACGTCGGCGAACTCGTCGCGCACCACCTCGTAGCCCCATTCGCGGAAGCCCCCTTCCGTGAACTTCATGATATTGCCCTTGTGCACCAGCGTGAGGCTGGAACGCTTCTGGGCCACGGCGAAGTCCATGGCGCGGCGCACCAGCCGCTTGGAGCCGCGCGCGGTCATGGGCTTGATGCCCACGGCGCTTTCCGGGTCCACGTTGGCGCCCAGTTCGTTGCGCAGAAAGTCGATGAGCCGCCTGGCCTCGGGCGTGCCCGCCCTGTATTCGATGCCCGCGTACACGTCCTCGGTGTTTTCGCGGAACACCACCATGTCCACCAGGTCCGGCCGCTTTACGGGCGACATGATGCCCTCGAAGTAGCGGATGGGCCGGATGCAGGCGTACAGGTCCAGCGTCTGGCGCAGGGTGACGTTGAGGCTGCGGAAGCCCTTGCCCACCGGGGTGCCCAGCGGCCCCTTGATGGCCAGTTCCGCGCCGCGCAAGGCCTGCATGGTGGCCTCGGGCAGGTATTCGCCGGTGGCGGCGTAGGCCTTTTCACCGGCCAGCAGTTCCTTCCATTCGATGGAGCGCGCGTCGCCGTAGGTTTTCGCCACCGCCGCATCGATGACGGGACGGGCGGCCTTCCACACGTCGGGGCCGATGCCGTCGCCTTCAATCCAGTAGACCGTCTTCCGCATGGAGGCGCTCCTTTGCGCAGGCCCCGCCGGGGCGGGGCCGTACTGTCGTGCTGATATCGTGCTGCCGAAAAGCGGCCGGACGGCGCGCCGCCCGGCCTTGTATCACGTGCTTCCGGTGGGATCCGGGTACCCTTGGGGGTCAGTTCCGGTAGCCGGTCTGGCGGATTTTGTCAAAACGGACCGGGCGGGGTCGCGTCCCGCCCCGCCTACTTCCACGCGGCCAGGAACGATTCCGCGCTGCCGCCCGCGTCGATGTGGCGCAGCAGGGCGGAACCGAACACCACGGCGTCGGGCCGGTCGGGGAAGCCTTCCAACTGTTTCGGCTCCCTGATGCCGAATCCCAGGGCCAGCGGCAGGCGGAACGCCTTGCGCGCGCGGGCCAGGGTCTGCGGCACCTCCGGGGGCAGCCCTTCGCGCACGCCGGTGATGCCCAGCACCGACACCACGTACACGTAGCCGGACGCCACGGCCGCGTATTCGGCCATGCGCTCTTCCGTGGTGTTGGGGCCGACAAGGGCAATGAGGTCGATGCCCCGCGCGGCCAGCAGCGCGCGCATTTCCGCGTCTTCTTCCAGCGGCAGGTCGGGCACGATGAAGCCCGCAACCCCGGCCGCCGCCGCGTCCGCCGCCAGGTTTTCCAGCCCGTATTGCAGGAACGGGTTGTAGTAGCCCATCAGCACCAGTTCGGCGTCGTAGCGGCCCGCGCGGGCCTTCAGGCCGTCCAGTATCCAGCGCAGGGTCACGCCGTTCACCAGTGCCCGCAGCGACGCCGCCTCCACCACCGGACCGTCGGCCACCGGATCGGAGAACGGCACGCCGATCTCGATGACGTCCGCACCCCCGCGATCAAGGCCGTCCATTTCGTCCCAGAAGCGGTCCAGGGTGGGGAACCCAGCCGTCAGAAAGGGCACCAGGGCGGGCCGCCCCGCCGCGTTGGCGGCGGCCACGCGGGCTTCCAGCCGCGACTCCGGGGCCTCGGGCAGCATGTCGTTCATGTCGGTATGAATGGCCGCGCTCATGCCAGCTCTCCTTCGCGGAACAGCACTTCCCGCACGATTTCCATGTCCTTGTCGCCCCGGCCGGACAGGTTGACCACCACGTGCCCGTCCTCAGGCAGCTTCTGCCTGTTGCACAGCACCCACGCCAGCGCGTGCGACGATTCCAGCGCGGGGATGATGCCCTCGCGCCGGGTCAGGGCCTGGAAGGCGTCCAGCGCCTGCCCGTCGGTGGCCATGCCGTACTGCACGCGGCCGATGGCCCCCAGGTGGGCGTGCTCCGGCCCCACGCCGGGGTAGTCCAGCCCGGCGGACACCGAGTGCGAAGGCTCGATCTGTCCGTCCGCATCCTGCAGCAGCATGGTCTTCTGGCCGTGCAGCACGCCGGGGCGGCCCAGGTTGATGGGCGCGGAGTTGTAGCACCCCGGTTCCCCGGTGCCCGCCGCCTCCACGCCCACCATGCGCACCGTGGCGTCATCCACGAACGGGTGGAACATGCCGATGGCGTTGGAGCCGCCGCCCACGCAGGCCACCACCATGTCGGGCAGCCGGCCCGTGCGTTCCAGCATCTGGGCGCGGGTTTCCCGCCCGATGACGGATTGCAGGTCGCGTACCAGCGTGGGGAAGGGATGCGGCCCCGCCGCCGTGCCGAAGCAGTAGTGGGTGGTGCCCTGTTCCGCGATCCAGTAGCGCAGGGCCTCGTTGATGGCGTCCTTCAGGGTCTTGGTGCCGCTCTGCACGGGCACCACCTTCGCGCCCAGCAGCTTCATGCGCATCACGTTGGGGGCCTGGCGCACCACGTCGGTCGCCCCCATATAGATCACGCACTCCATGCCCAGCCGCGCGGCGGCAGCCGCCGTGGCCACGCCGTGCTGGCCCGCGCCCGTTTCCGCCACCAGCGCGGTCTTGCCCATGTATTTGGCCAGCAGCGCCTGGCCCAGGGTGTTGTTGACCTTGTGCGCGCCGGTGTGCAGCAGGTCTTCGCGCTTCAGCCACAGGTGCACGCCCAGTTCCGCCGACAGCGTGGGGCAGGCGGTGAGCGGGGTCTCGCGCCCCGCGAAGTTGCGCAGCAGGTCGTCCAGTTCCGCCCGGAACCGCTCCGAGGGCAGGATGTCGCGCATGGCGGCTTCCAGTTCCCGCAGCGGCGGCATGAGCAGTTCGGGCACGAACTGCCCGCCGAACTCGCCGAAATAGCCTTTTTTCATGGTGGTATCCTTTGGCGCCGGGGCGCCAGTTGGTATCGACTATGCCGCGCGCAGCGCCGCCAGGGCGGCGGCCACGCGGGGTGCATCCTTCTGGCCGGGGGCGCTTTCCACCCCGGAATTGAGATCGACGCCGATCATGGACCCGCCGCCGCATGCGGCTACGGCGCTGGCCACGTTGTCCGGGGTCAGCCCGCCCGCCAGCAGCCACGGCGCACCGGGGGCCAGGCCGCGCAGCCCGGCCCAGTCCATGGTTACGCCGTGGCCGCCGCCGCTTACGCCCGCATCCAGCAGGAAGCAGCGCACGTGCGGAGCAAGCCCGGCCAGTTCCGCTTCCAGCGCGGCGCGGCCGACATGACCTGCCGCATCAACGTGGCGTTGCGGCCATGCCACGCGGATGACCCGTTCCGGCCCCACCCGGTGGCAGAAGGCGGCGTCCTGCCCGCCGTGCAACTGGGCGAAATCCAGCCGGGCCGCGTCCATGACGGCCAGCACTTCGTCGGCGGACTGTTTCACGAACACCCCCACCCGCGCCATGCCGTGGCTGTGCAGCCCGGCGGCCACGGCGGGCGTCACCGCGCGCGGGCTGGCCGGATGGAAAATGAACCCGCACAGGTCCACCCCGGCATCCGCGCAGGCGTCCACGTCCCGCTGCCGGGTCAGGCCGCAGACCTTGACCAGCAGGCGGGAGGGGGTATCCGCCTTGCCATGCCCCCCCAAACATAAGTTTTGGGGGGATGGGGTGGGGGGTACGAGGGGCGGGGAAGGAGACCCTTTTGCGGCAGCCGTTTGGTGAGCGCGCAGCGCGAACCTTACGGATGGCGACCGCAGAGCGTCAAAAGGGTCCCTTCCCCGCCCCTCGGTTTCTCTTATTCTATCTGTCACGTTCCCCTCCCAACAGGCGACGCAACGCCCCCCCCAGGTCGCCTCCGTCCATCAGCGCGGTGCCCACCAATGCCGCGTCATATCCGGCATGGGCGGCCTCCGCCAGGTGGCGGTGCTCGGAGATGCCGCTGGCCGCTATCCACGCCTCGCCGGGGGCGCGCAGCGGCCCCAGGCGGAGGCAGGCGGTGCGGTCCACGGCCAAGGTTTCCAGGTCGCGGTTGTTGACCTGGATGATCCGCGCGCCCGACTCGCGGGCCAGGGCCAAGTCCGCCTCGTCGAAGATCTCCACCACGGCGTGCATGCCCTGCGCCTCGGCCTGCTCGCGCAGGTCGCGCAGGGTGCGCGCGTCCGGCGTCAGCCGCACGATGAGCAGCAGCGCCGCCGCCGGGGTGGCCGCCGTGGCCGCCACCTGCAACGGGTCCATGATGAAGTCCTTGCGCAGAAGGGGCACGTTCGGGACAACACCCGCCATGCGGCCAAGATAGGCAAGGTCGCCGCCGAAGTACGTCTCCTCGGTCAGCACCGAGATGGCCGTGGCCCCGGCGGTCATGTAGGCCGTGGCCGCGTCCTCGGGCGACACGCCCGTCTCGATGACCCCGCGCGAGGGCGAGGCGCGCTTGTATTCCGCGATGACCGCCACCGGCGCATCCGGGTACCCGGCGCGGTTCAGCAGCGCCCGCAGGAAGTCGGGGCGCTGCCCTGCACCTGCGGGCAGGGGCGCGGGCAGCCCGCCAGCGGCGGCCAACTGGCGCAGCCGGTCCAGTTCGGGCTGCTTGGCGATGCGGAAGCGATCAAGCATGCAGCACCTTCCCCCCGGCCCCGGCGGCCAGGGCCAGACGCGCGGCGGTCATGGCGTCGGACAGGGGCATGCCCGGTTCCAGCAGGTGCAGGGCCATGCCCACGTTGAGCACCAGCATGTCGCGCATGGGGGCCGGGCCGCCGCCGGACAGCAGGTCGCGCAGCACGCGCACGGCGGTGTCGCGGTCGGGCACGGCCAATTCCTCGGGAGTGCACGGCGCGATGCCGTAGTCCGCCGGGTCCACGCTGAGTTCCGTCAGCGTGCCGTGTCCTTCGCCGTCGCCGGAGAGCAGCAGCACGCGGGCCGGACCCAGCGGGGTCAACTCGTCATAGCCGCCCGCGCCGTGCACCACCGCCGCCCGGCGCACGCCGGTCAGCAGCAGGGTCCGGGCCATCAGGGGCAGCAGTTCCGCGCGGGCCACGCCCAGCAGCATGTGGCTGGGACGGGCCGGGTTGAGCAGCGGCCCCAGCAGGTTGAACAGGGTGCGCACGCCCAGTTCGCGCCGGATGGGCATGACGTTGCGGAACGCCGGGTGGAAGCGGGGCGCGAACAGGAAGGCGAAGTTGTGCCGCGCCACCAGCGCGCGCACGTCCTCCGGGTCCAGTTCCAGCGGCAGGCCCAGGCCCTCCACCGCGTCCGCCGCCCCGCACGAGGACGACACCGCGCGGTTGCCGTGCTTGACCACCCGGTGGCCCATGCCCGCCAGGGTCAGCGCCGTGGCCGTGGAGCAGTTGAACGACGAGCGGCCGTCGCCGCCGGTGCCCACGATGTCGATGGTGGGGCCGTCGATGCCGGTCACCCGCACGGCGCGGGCCAGCGCGGCGCGCACCGCCTCGGTAAGCTCCTGCGGGGTCTCGCCCTTCATGCGCAGGCCCATCAGGAACGAACCCGCCTGCGCGCTGGTCATCTCCCCGTCCATCAGGCGCGAGAACCCGGCCTCGGCCAGTTCCGGGGCAAGGTCCACGCCCGTGGCCAGCGTTTCCAGTATGGTGGATGTTGCGTTCTGCATGACGGTCTCCTACTGCTTCGCCTGCGCGGCGATCTGTTGCGGAAAGTTGGCGAGCAGGCGCACGCCGTCGGGGGTGAGCACGGATTCGGGGTGGAACTGCACGCCCACCCACGGGCGGTCGGTGTAGCGCAGGGCCATGACCTCGCCTTCGGGCGCGCGGGCGGTGACGGCCAGCAGGTCCGGCCGCTCCTCTGCGTGCACGACGAGCGAATGGTAACGGCCCACCTGCATGGGGCTGGGCACGCCGTGGAACAGGCCCGCGCCGTCATGGGCGATGTCCGAGGTCTTGCCGTGCATGATGCGCGGTCCCACATCCACGGTGGCCCCGGCGAACAGCCCCAGCACCTGATGGCCCAGGCACACGCCCAGCACGGGCACCGCGTGCGGCAGCCGGGCCAGGAAGTCGAGGCAGAACCCCGCGTTGCGCGGGTGGCTGGGTCCCGGAGAGATGCACACCATCTCCAGCGCCGGGTCTTCGGCCATGGCGGGCAGGGCGGCATCGTCGTTGCGGACCACCACCGGGTGCAGCCCAAGGCCGTAGAACGCCTGCACCAGATTGAAGGTGAACGAGTCGTAGTTATCGATTAACAGGAACATATTCCCCTCCGGTGACGGCGGCGCGGATGACGGCGGCCTTGTTGTTGCACTCCTTCCATTCCATCTCGGGCACGGAATCGAACACGATGCCCGCCCCCGCCTGCCAGTGCACCTGGCCGTCGCGCACCCACAGGGAGCGGATGGTGATGCCGGTGTCCAGGTTCACCGAGTCGCGGTCCAGCCCCAGCCAGCCGATGGCCCCGGCGTAGGGGCCGCGCGCAAGGCCCTCGGCCTCGGAGATGATCTCCATGGCCCGCACCTTGGGCGCGCCGCTGACGGTGCCCGCCGGGAAGGTGGCGGCCAGCACGTCCAGCGCGTCGCGGCCCGGCTCGATCCGGGCGGTGACGCGCGAGGTCAGGTGCATGACGTGCGAGAACTTTTCCACGTCCATGAACCGTTCCACCTGCACGGTGCCCGGCGCGGCGATGCGGCCAAGGTCGTTGCGGCCCAGGTCCACCAGCATGACGTGCTCGGCGCGTTCCTTGGGGTCTTCCAGCAATTCCTGGGCAAGGGCGGCGTCGTGGGCGGCGTCCGCGCCGCGCGGGCGGGTGCCCGCGATGGGGCTGACCTGCAACGTGTCGGCCCGGCAGCGCACCATGACCTCCGGCGAGGAACCCAGCAGCGAGACGCCGGGCAGGCGCATGAAGAACATGTACGGCGAGGGGTTGATGCGGCGCAGGCGGCGGTACAGGGTAAACGAGTCGCCGCTGAACGAGGCCTGGAACCGGGTGGACAGCACCACCTGGATGGCCTCGCCCTGGCGGATCATCTCCTTCACCCGGGCCACGGCGCGGGTGTACACGGCCTCTTCCGGCACGTTGACCACGGGGCCCACTTCCGGCGGCTCGGGGGCGCGGTCCACCTGGCTGCGGTCCACGCGCGCGCCGGGCAGGTCGGTGAGCGAAAGCTGGCACAGCCGGTTGTACAGGTGGTCGAACACCACCACGGTGCCGGGCAGGGCCAGGCAGGCCTCTGCGGAAGACGGCGGCAGCACGTTGGCCAGCTTGGGCTCGAACAGCCCGGACACGCCGTAGCCGAAGTAGCCGTACAGGGCGCGGGTGATGGGGGGCTGGTCGGCGAAGGCCTCGTCCGGCTCGATGCGCAGGGCGCGCATCACCGCGCGGGCGCCCTCGATGAAGCCCATGCCGTCGAACCGGCGCAGCGGGGCAAGGCGCGGGTCGCGCACGGCCACTTCCAGCCTGCCGTCGCGGCAGCCGAGGCGCAGCAGGAAGTTGAAGGCGATGACGCTGAACCGGCCCCAGCGGCCGTCCACCTCGGCGCTTTCCAGCAGGATGCCCTGCCCGGACCCCACCATGCCCAGGAACACACTGATGGGGGTGTCCACGTCGGCCTCCAGCCAGCGGCCGGTCTGGCGCAGCACGATCTCGCCGCCTGCGGGCAGGTCGGGGATGTCGTCCCCGGAACCGGTGGGGGCGCAGGCGCAGCCGTTCACGGGGGCGTGCGCGACCTCAGGAGTCTGGGGGGTCTTCGCCGTTGCGGGGACGTCCACCTGGTCAGACATTTCGGCCTGTGCGGGCAGTTCAGCCTGTGCGGGCAGTTCGGGCATTTCCATCCGGGTTCTCCTTCAAGTTCGGCGTGCCGTGAGTTGTGCTTCAAAAACAAAAAGCCGCGCTCCCGGGGAGGGAGCGCGGCCTACGATTGCCTTGTCCGTTACTCTACTACTCGCGTGCAGCTATGACGGACGCACTCCTCCCCTTTCGGTGTGCGAACGCCACCACCACTGGGCGCGGTCGACCAGCACGTCCACATCGCCGGCGGCGGCGAAGTTGAGGAACGACAGGTAGCTGCGGACAGCGGTCTGGCTGTGGGGATTGGCTTCGAACATGCCTTCGAAGAGGGATGCGTCCTCGGTGAGCATCTTGCGCGCCGCGTCGAGGCGGCGGCGGAACGAGGGGGTGATGAAGGGGGTCAGGTCGTCGCGGTGGGCCAGCGTGGCGAGATAGGCCACGCTGGTGATGAAGTTGAGGCCCTGGATGCAGGCGGCGGCCTCGTCGTGCTCGTCCGCCGTGGTGCGGAAGGGCACGCAGCCCATGTCGCGGAACACGCGCTCCACGAGCGCCACGTCCGCCTCGTGCGCCCCCTGGCCGGGGGTCACGGCCACGCGCAGGTTTTCGGCGGGGTCCTGACCAGATGCAGGGGCCGGGGGCACCGGGCCGAACAGGGGGTGGGTGCCCACCACGGGGCCCGCGTAGTGGCGCGCCATGACCTGCATGGGGCGCACCTTGACGGAGGTGATGTCCGCCAGCACCTGCATGCCGTCCAGCAGCGGGGCCACCTGACGCAACACCTCGTCCATGGCTTCCACGGGCACGCACAGCAGCACGGCGGCGGCCCCGTCCACGGCATGGCGCAGGGCTTCCTGCGTCAGCGGACGGTCCACGCCCCCCACCGCGTATCCGGCGGCGGAGAGCCTGTCGGCGAACAGGCGGCCCATGCGGCCCCCCGCGCCGAACAGCGCGATTTTCACTGCGTTCATGCGCGCACCTTTTCCCACTCGTTCCAGAAATGCGGGAACGACTTGGCCACGCAGGCCGGGTCGTCCAAGGCCACCTGTACCCCGGCGAACCCCAGAAGCGCAAGGCTCATGGCCATGCGATGGTCGCCGTATGACAAAAATGGCATCACTTTTTCGTCATTATCAGGAGCAGGCGCGGGCGCAGGGCCGCCGCTGCGCAGCGAACCGTGCACCACGAGGCCGTCGTCCAGTTCTTCCACCCGCACCCCGGCCTTGCGCAGTTCCGCCGCCGGGGCGGACAGCCGGTCGCATTCCTTGATGCGCAGGTGCGCCACGTTGCGGATGGTGGTCACGCCCTGGGCGAAGGCCGCCGTGACCGCCACCGTGGGCACCAGGTCCGGGCAGTGGCCCATGTCCACTTCCACGCCGGTCAGGCTGGAAGGCGCCACCAGCACGCCGTTGTCCGCCCGCTCGAAGCGTGCGCCCATGCGGCCCAGGATGTCCAGCATGGCCCGGTCGCCCTGCAACGAATCCACCCGCAAGCCCGCCACCCGCACCGGGCGCGGCCCCACGGCCCCCGCCGCCAGGAAGTACGAGGCGTTGGACCAGTCGCCCTCCACCCGGTAGGTGCCCGCGCGGTACACGCCCGGCGACACCACGAAGCGCACCAGCCCCGGCCGGACCTCGCGCAGGGTGCGCCAGTCGTCGGCCTGCCATGTGCCGCGCGGGGTCTCGCGCGTCTCCACGCGGAAGCCGATGCCGAAGTCCTCCAGGGCTTGCAGGGTCAGGGCCACGTAGGGCCACGACACCACCTTGTGGCCGGAAACCTCGATGGTCAGCCCGCTGGTGAGCGGCGCGGCCAGCAGCAGGCCCGACAGGTACTGGCTGGATTCGCCAAGGCCGATGGCCGTGGCCCCCCCGGACATGCCGTCGGAGTCGATGAGCAGCGGAGGGCAGCCCTCGCGGCCTTCGTAGGTCACGCGCACCCCGCGCCCGCGCAGCACGTCCACCAGTTCGCCGATGGGGCGTTCGTGCATGCGCGGCGCGCCGTGGATGCGGAACATCCCCTTGCCCGCCGCCAGCACCGCCGTCAGCAGGCGGCACGTGGTGCCCGATTCGTGCACGTCGCACGACACCGGCGCGTCGAACCCGCCCGCAGGGGTGCCCGCCACGCCCGACACCGCGAACCTGCCGTCGCCCAGCCGTTCGATGCGCGCGCCCGCAGCCCGCAGGATGTCCGCCGTGCGCTCGATGTCGCGGCTCTCCAGCACGTGCTCCACCACCGAATCGCCCGCCGCCAGCGCCGCGCCGATCAGCATGCGGTGCGACACCGACTTGGACGGCGGCGCCGCCACGGTCACGGTTTCCCGTTTGGTTTCCATCATGAATCCTTTTGGCAATCCGCCTGGAAGGAAGAGCCACCGGGGGAAAGGACCCTTTGGGAAAGCGTCTCCTTCGCCCGGACCCCCAGCTTTGCTGTCACCATCCGTAAGGCTCGCGCGTTGCGCTCACCTAACGGCTGCCGCTCCCCCCAAACTTTTTATTTGGGGTCAAGTCTACCTGATTCCCTATACCCCGGCGGGACGCGCGCAGCGCGGCTCGACGGCAAAAGGGGTCAAGGGGACGCGGTCCCCTTGCGGGGCGCGGGGCGGAGCCCCGCTTTCCGAAAGGAATCAACCTCCATTCATGTCCAGTTGCGGCCCCGCCGGATAACTGCCCAGAATGCGCAACGTATGGCACAGCCTGCGCAGTTCGTGCACCACCCGGCCGTAGTCCTCGTTGCCGAGGTCGCATTCCACGTCCACGAAGAACACGTATTTCCACTTTTCGCCGCGCAGGGGCCGCGACTCCAGCTTCTTCATGTTGATGCCCTCGCGGGCCAGCAAGTTCAACACTTCCGCCAGCGCGCCGGGCCTGTCCGGCACCGAGAACAGCATGGAGGTCTTGTCCGTGCCGGGCTGGCCCGCCGGGGCGGGGCCGATGACCACGAAGCGCGTCCAGTTGTCCGGCTGGTCCTCTATGCCGCGCGCCAGGATGTTCAGCCCCAGCAGCGAGGCCAGACTGCGGTGCCCGATGGCCGCCGCGCCCTTCTCGCCCACCACCCGGCGCGCGGCCGAGGCGGTGGAGTCCGCCGGGATGATCCGCGCCCCCGGCAGGGCCTGGCGCAGCCAGCCGCCGCACTGGGCCAGCGGCTGCGGGTGCGAGTACACCGTGGTCACGTCGGCCAGGCTGGTCTCCGTGGTCAGCAGGCAGTGGCTGATGCGGCAGAACAACTCGGACTGGATGAACACCTCGTGCGTCAGGAACAGGTCCAGGCTCTGCCCCACGGTGCCGTGCAGCGAATTTTCCAGCGGCACCACGCCAAGCTCGCACTGCCGGTCGTGCACGGTGCGGAACACCCCGTCCAGGTCCTTCTGCGGCATGTACTCCACGGACTTGCCCAGAAATTCCACGCCCGCGAAGTACGAAAAGGTGCCCTCCGGCCCGAGGTAGGCCACCTTCTGCGGCCGTTGCAGGCTGCGCGAGGACGAAAGTATCTCGCGCCAGATGGAGCGCAGGTGTTCGTTGGGCAGCGGCCCGCCGTTGGCGGCCATGAGATTTTCCAACACCTCGCGCTCGCGGAAGGGCTTGAACACGATGCCCGCGTCGTCCGCCTTGATGCGCCCCACCTCCAGGCTCAGGGAAGCGCGGCGGTTCAGCAGGTGCAGCAGATCGGAATCCAGCCCGTCGATCTCGTGACGGATCTGGCCCAGCCGCCCGGCCAGCGCCGCTTCCGGGTCGGCTTCGTCCACAAGCGGGGGAGCGGGGGCCGCCTGCCCGGTCGCGCCGTCATCGGCGGCGGTTCCGGAAACGCCGTCTCCTCGCCGGTGGGGGTCCCTGTCGTCGGTGAGGCTCATGGGCGCGTCCTCCCAAGGTGCGTGGCGGTGCGCATCAGCATTCCTTGATGTCCTCCTTGATGCGCATGCCGAAGTGGCGGCCCGCGCAATCGGTGCGGCACAGGATCTGGTCGCCTTCCTTCAGGGTCACCACGCTCACCGGGGCGCCGTCCGGCCGGGTCAGGCGGATGGTTTCCGCGTTCTGCAGGAACACCGCGCCCTCCACGTCGCCCACTTTGGCGCGCACCAGCAGCATGGGCCGCGCCTCCACCTTCAGCCTGCCCACGGTGGCCACGGTGGTGGAACCATCGGCGCCGACGATGAGCACCTCGTCGCCCGCGCGCAGTTCTTCGAGATAGGTGGTGCGGTCGCCGGGCATCTGGGCGTAGGCGTGTACGGCCCCGGCATTGACCCGGAACGGCCGCGCGGCCACGTATTCGTTATGCTCGGTCTCGGCGTGGACCAGAAAGGTGAACGCGCTGGAATTGCCCACCAGCATGCCCTGCCCCCGGCGCAACATGGACATGGTGTCCACGCACACCCGGTGGCCAAGGCCCACGTTCTCCACCGCCGTGACCACGCCGGGCACAAGGTCGATGCAGCCCTGCGACAGCTTGAGGTCGGCCACGATGGACTTCAGCTCGCCTGCGCCCTCGGGCAGCACCACCACGGTGGCCACGCCCCGCTCCAGGATGCCCGCCGCAAGGCGCGCCTCGGCAAGGTCCGCCACTTCCACGGCCACGTCATCCGACTGCGCCAGAAGATTCTCCACCGGAATGATCTCCCACCCGCGCGCCAGCACCACGGTTTCGCCCCGCGCCAGACGCGCGGCGGCGTCCTCTTCGTCGGCCTTGGCCGACAGCGCGACGGTCGCCACGTCCTCGTCGGCCAGCACCCGGCACCGGGCCAGCGCCGCCACCGACTCCACCTGCGCGCGCGGCACGATGACGCCGTCCACGCCCGATTCCAGCGCCAGGGTCACCAGCACCTTGTCGAAAGGCACGCTCTTGAAAAGAATGGTCCGCATCGGCCCCTCACATTTTTGTCATGGCGGCGAACCGCTCTTTGTCCTGCGTGCCGCGCCGGAAGCAAACTCAAGGAGTCTTCCTCCGATTGCCTTTCACGGCGCATCACTTCACATGCCTTCAGGAGTGTCGGGATTCAGAGCAATTTCGTTCTCTGGCAAGGAAGGCAAGCCTTTTACGAAGGGAGCGTACTCTTCTCGTACGTGACCGGAGTAAAAGGCGCGGCCTGACAGCCAGCTCTCGATGTCCGTAAGGCTCGCAAGCTCGCCTAACGGCCACGCTTCGCGCCCTTCGGGTCGGTCCGCCAGAGGGCGAAAGTGCCTGAATCCCGGCACTCCTCATTCGCCGACAAGGGCGATCGCCTGCTCCACATCCCAATCCTCATGCACCAGGCCGCGCAGGGCCTTGACGAGGACGGGGGTGCGCTCGTGCTGAAAGATGTTGCGGCCCACGGAAAGACCGGCCGCGCCCGCGCGCACGGCGTCGTGCACCATTTGCAGGAAGGACCGGGTGGAATCCAGCTTGGGACCGCCCGCGATGACCACGGGCACGCAACAGGAGGCCACCACGTGGGCGAAGCTGTCCATGTCGCCGGTGTAGGCCACCTTGACCACGTCGGCGCCCAGTTCCACGCCCACGCGGGCGGCGTGGGCCACCACTTCGGGGTCGTACTCGTTCTTGATGCGGGGGCCGCGGGCGTACATCATGGCCAGCAGCGGCATGCCCCAGTCGTTGGCCACGGTGGCCACGCGGCCAAGGTCGGCCAGCATGTCGCGTTCGGTCTCGTCGCCCAGGTTCACGTGCACGGACACGCCGTCGGCGCCGTGCTTCAGGGCGTCTTCCACGGTGGCGACCAGGGTCTTGGCGTTGGGGCGGGGGGAAAGGGAGGTGGAGGCGGAAAGATGCACGATGAGGCCCACGTCGCGGCCGCCCTCGCGGTGGCCGCAGCGCACCAGGCCCTTGTGCATGAGCACCGCGTCCGCGCCGCCTTCGGCCACCTGATTCACGGTCTCGCGCATGTCCACGAGGCCGTAGATGGGCCCCACGCTGACGCCGTGATCCAGCGGCACGATGACGGCGCGCCCGGTTTTTCGGTTGAAAATGCGCTCCATCCTGATTCTTTTGCCGATGTGCATCGTATGTTCCCCTGTTCTTTCGGAAAGGTTGCGGCGCAACTGGCCGTGGTCGTGTGTCCTTACCTTGCGGCCCGGGCGGGTCGCCACGGGCTTCGGGGGCATGCCCCCGCGTACCGGGTACTGCTGATGCGGCAGCGTCGGGTCCGGGGACGGGGCAACCGCAAGGGCTGCCCGCCCTGGTCACACACTTCCGGGGTGCGCCGCGCGTAACGCGCCGCCGGAAAAACTGAAAGGGGCCGCCGGCTATTCGCCCGCGGCCCCTTGAGTCTTCGTGTGTTTACACCTTCGTCAGATGCTTACGCACGCTCCATGCGGCCACGGGCTTCTCCATAGCTAAAAAAGTACCAAAAGTAATAGTTGGTACGGAAAGCGGTGGTGAAGGTGGCGGAGGTGGAAAGCATTTGTCTTGGTGTCCCGACGTTATCCGTTTTCAGGTGTTTCGGGATACCTACGCCCGCCCCGCGAAACCTGTCAAGCGGAATGTTCGGAAAAACCCCGGCTTTTTCGACACGCCGTGCCGTGTGTAATTTACGTTTTTGTTTCTTTGAACACTCACGACATACTCAAATTTGTAATTATACTTTCTGTCGGGCGGGTTCCCGTTCCTACCACGCCGCCGCCACGCCTTGAAATTCGCCGGGTTGCAGCCATTGGCCCCCGTTTTGCTATCGTCCCGGCGTGGGCGGCATGGCGCCGCCCGCACCGCCCCACTCCGCCCCACCCCGGCTGTCACCGGAAGGGGCGCCTGACAACAGCAGCAACAGATCATGCGGGCCAACGCCGCCCGGACACGGAACGACATCATGCACGCCACAGGACTCCATACGCCAGCCAGCCACGCACCCCGCCGCCACGGCGCGGGCCGCGCCACGGCCATGGCTGCCGGCGCCCACGCGGGCGTGCCGTCCTTGGCGTGTTCCGGACCGGCCGACGGCTCCGCCATGCCAGCGCCGCCCGCGGGCGCCGGACGTGCCTGCGACACGCCCGGCCACACCTCTCGCGGCCTTGCGCCGGGGCTCTCGTGCCTTCTGGCGGCCGGGCTGGGCGTGATTGCCGCCGCCCTGCCCGGCGACCCGGCCCGCATCGCCTGCGCGGCCCTGGTCTGCGTCTGGCTGATGTTCACCATGCACGTGGCCGCCGCCTCGCTGCGCAGCCTGCTGCGCCTGCCCACGGACCCCACGGACCCCACGGACGGCGACGACGCCCTTTTCGACGACCATGCCTCATTGTTTGCCCGTGCGCACGGGGCCTCTCACGGGGGAGGCCACACCGGCGCCACGGGTGACGGCTTTCCGCCGGAAGCCCATGGCGCAGACCCTGCGCCCGGCTTCTCGGTTCCTTCCGTGCACCGGTCCGCCGGGGGGAGCACCCTGCCGCTCCACCTGCAACCCGACAAGACCACGCACGGTTCCTCGCCTCGGCGAAGGAACTGACAACGGCGTGAACGGGCGGCGACACCCCAGCAACCCCCGCCGCCCGCACCCTCCGCCGGACCGGGGCACCCTTCCCCCGCCCGCCGCCCCGGTCCGGCCCTTTTTCTGCCCGCGCGCCGCCGCGCCGACGAGACGACCATGATCGCCACGACCACGGCGCGCGCAGGCTCCCCCTCGCCCGCCGAACCGCATAACCACACCCCCTCCGCCGCGCGTCACCCGGCGCACGGCGGCACGCCCGCCGCCGGGACGTCCGATGGCGGCCACGCGCATGGCTCCGCCATGCCGTTTCCCGTGCCGGGCGTGGCCATCGCCGACGTGTTCATCCTGTTCCAGCCGCTGGTTTCGGTGCGCCGCCACGCCGTGGTGGGCATGGAAGCCCTGAGCCGGGGCCGGGTGCCCGGCGGCGCGGTGATGCCGCCCGACATCATGTTCTCCACCGCCGCCGCCAGCGGCAGCGCGCTGGAACTGGACCGCCTGTGCCGCGAGCGGGCCTTTGCCGCCTTCGCCCCGCTGGTGCGCCGCAGGCCGGAACTGCTGCTGTTCGTGAACATCGACACCGCCGTGCTGCGGCGCGGGGTGGTGGGTTCCGGGCACATCCAGCGGCTGGCCGAGGCCACCGGGGTCAGCCCCAACAACGTGGTGCTGGAAATCGTGGAATCGCAGGTGGACGACACCGACGCGCTGATGGATTTCGCCGCCCGCCACCGCAGGCTGGGCTTCCTGGTGGCCCTGGACGACGTGGGGGCCGGGCATTCCAACCTGGAACGCATCGCCGCGCTGAAGCCCGACGTACTCAAGCTGGACCGTTCGCTGGTGTCCGGCCTGCCCGATTCGTTCCACCGCCAGGAGGTGGTGCGGGCGCTGGTGGGCCTGGCCCGGCGCATCGGGGCCATGACCGTGGCCGAAGGCGTGGAGCACGAGGCCGAGGCCGCGCTGCTCATGGACCTGGGGGCCGACGTGATGCAGGGCTTCCTGTTCGCGCATCCCTCGCCCGAAGGAGCCGTGGCCGCGGGCGGCACGGCCCTGCACGACGTGGCCCGCGCCTATGCCGCGCTCACCCTGGCCCAGGTGGAGGAAGAGGAGCGCCGCGTGTCCACCCTGCGCAGCGCCGTGCACCGCCTGCGCGAGGACCTGCACCGCGCCTTCCCCGGCGGCTTCGACAGGATGCTGGCCCGCTACCTGAACGCGGAATCGGCCCTGGAATGCCTGTACGTGCTCGACGCCGCGGGCCGCCAGGTATCGGACACGGTGTGCAACCCCTACCGGCTTTCGGCCAGCAGGCGGTTCATCTACCAGCCCGCGCGGCGCGGCGCCGACCATTCGCTGAAGGAATATTTCCTGCCCATGCGCAGCGGCATAGAGGAATGCCTGACCGCCCCGTACATCTCGCGGGCCTCCGGCAACCTGTGCGTGACGCTGGCCATGCGCTTCACCGACGCCACGGGCACGCCCCACGTGCTGTGCGCCGACGCGGGCCGCCCGGACCGCAGGCGGCGCGGCGCGTAGCCGCACCCCGCACGCCTGCCCCGCCGCGGCATCGTTCCTGTCCCTTCCCTCCACGCGCAAGGCCGCCCCCCGGAACACCGGAGGGCGGCCTTGCCATATGCGGAAAAGGAGGAAAGGAAACGGTACCCGACGCGCTACTTGCCGCCCGTGGGCACGGGCGCGGATGCGACCGCCGCCGGGGTCTTCACCGGCGCGACGGGCGCGACGGGCGCAACGGCAGGCAGGGCCTTGGCCGGGGCCTTCCGTCCCGGTTGCGGTTCCGGCTTCTGCCCGGCCTTCTGGGCGGCTCCGGCCTCCGCCTTGGCCGTCTGCCCGCCCTCGGCCCTGGCGTCGGGCTTCGGCTCGGCCCTCACCCGGGCCTTCTTGCGAGGGGCCAGCAGCCGCTTGTAGATGAAGAATTCCACGTTGCGGCCCTCGGCGGCGGACAGGGGAATCTCGGCCCGGGCCATGGCCCGGTGCCCCCCGGCGGAACCCACGTCGCCGAACTGAAGGCTGGCGTAGCGGCCAAGGTCGCGCCCCATGCCGTCGCCGCGCAGGATGACCACGATGGTGTCGCGGTACACCCCGCACACCGCCGCCCAGCGGATTTCGTGCACCCGCATGAAGAAGTCGGCGATGACCACCAGGATGTCCGGGTTTTCCACCTCGCCCACGTACACGTACTGGCCGGTGCCCAGCTTGTGCATGCTGATGAACGCGCGAGAGAAGTAGTCCAGCCAGTGCAGCCGGAATTCGCTGCGCACGATGCGCGAGAGCAGGGCGTGGTCCGCGAACTTGGTCAGGTAGCGGTAGGCGCGCATGTCCACGTCGTGGAAGGCGCGCTCGAAGCTGGCGGTGTCGGTCTTGATGCCGAACTGCAATGCCGTGGCCAGCAGCTTTCCGGGCCGGATGCCGAGGTTGTACAGGTACTCGGTCATGATGGTGGCGGTGGCGCCGTACTCGTTGCGGATTTCCTTGAAGTCGGCCACCACCGGGTGCTCCTCGACGAGCGGATGGTGGTCGATGACCAGCGAGAAGTTCAGGTCCCTGAACGAGGGGTGGTGGTGGGGCTGCGAATCGACCACCGCGAAGCGGTCGAACTGGGCGGACAGCGTGGGGGTGAGCTTGACCATGGGGATGCGCAGGTAGCGGGCCATGGCCAGGTTGTCCGGCCGGGTGATCTCGTTGACGCGGGCGATGGCCACGTCGTCCACGCGGTGGATCATGATGCGCTTCAGCGCCAGGGCCGAGGCCATGGCGTCGGGGTCGGCGTTGATCACGATGAGCCAGCGCTCGGCGCGGTCGAACAGCTCCTGCAGGTGGGTGAGCTTTGTCTCCAGCTTCCTGAAGTAACTCATGATCTCCTCTCGGCCCCGGCTCGTGAAACACTGCGGCGGGACACTTGTCCCTCCGGCTGCCCGTCGGATTGCCCGCCCGGCTGTCCGCCCGCCTCTCCGCCCAGCAGGCGGTCCAGCACCGGCAGCGACGCCCGCACCCCGTCCCAGGCGAACACCTCTACCGTCAGCACCGCGTCCGGCGGCAGGGCGGGCAGCACCCGCGCCGCCCATGCGGCTTCTTCCGCCGTCAGTTCGGTGAGGGGACGGTGGCGGTCCATGCCGCCGGGGGCGTGCACGTGCGCCATGCGCACCCGCCGCAGCAGACCGGCGGATGCGGGCAGCCTATGCTGACCGTAGGTCAGGACATGGCCCATGTCCAGACACACATTGCAGTTTCCGTCGGCGATGGCCGGAAGCAGGTCCGCCAGGTCCTGCCCGGCGATGTTTTCCAGCAGCAGGCAGGCCGGGTCGCGGCCCTGGCGGGTCCATTCATTCAGAAACGCGCCCAGCAGCCGGGCCGGGCCGTCCGTACCGGCAAAACCCGCCGCGCGGGCCTGCTCCGGCGTCGGCGGGTGCAGCACCGCGCGCCGTGCGCCCAGAAAGGCCACCCGGTCCATCAGCAGGCCGCACACCCGCGCCGCGCCCGCGCCGGGCGCGCCGTGCGGGCCGGCCCCCCATTCCAGGTCCACCGGCAGGTGGGCGTGCCAGGACAGGGACAGCCCGGCCAGCGCCGGGGGCAGGTCCGCGTCGGTATAGGCAAGGCAGGCTTCGGCCTCGAACAGGCACAGCCCCACCTCGTGCACTTTTCCTGAAAGAAATGCGCAATTATCATGGACGTTGCCCGCGATAACCCACGACGGGGCCGCCACGGTTCTGGACAGAAGCCGAGGCGATGCGGTAAGGGCCTGCAAGACGTGCATGACGTTCCGGTTACGGGCTTTCCGCCCGCCGGGCAAGCGCGGCCCGGCAGAAATGTGCCGCCCGCGCGCCCCGGAACGCCGGTTTTCCGCCCGCCCGGACATGCGCCCCCTCGCAACGGGCCGTCACCATGGACCACGGGCCGCGGCGGCATGGGGCATGCACGGCGTACGACGTTCCCCCGTCAGGCCATAACGGGGAGCAACGGGCCACGACGGGGAACAGGAGACCTTGATGCGCCACGTGAAACACTTTCTGCAACACCGTTTCAACCCCCTGCACGTCTACTGTCGCCTGCGCGACGTGGGCCTGAGCCCCCGTACGGCGGGCAGGGTGTCCGGCCTGTACGAACGCTACGTGTACCGGATGTGCTGCCCCCTGTAGCACCGCCCGCCACCGGCATGTTCCGCACGACGGGACGGCTTGCGCCAGGGCGCACCGTCCCCGGCGCCTTCCCCATCCCCGAAAAACACCACGGCCCGGCATGACCGGGCCGTTTTCATTGGCGAAAGGGCGCGCCGGAGAAACCGGCGGACGCTACATCAGCGACAGTTGGCGCTCCTTGCGCTTCTGGTGCTGCACCAGCATGGAGCGGCGCAGCCCTTCCAGCGGCACGTCGTCCAGGAAGCGCGAGGACTTCAGGCGCAGTTCGCGTCCGTACAGTTGGCGGCGCGCGGCGCAGCTCAGGAACAACCCCTCGGAGGCGCGGGTCATGCCCACGTAGAGCAGGCGGCGCTCCTCGTCCACGTCGGTGCGCGCCTCGGGGTCGGGCTTGCCGGTCAGGGTGCCCGCCCCGGCGAAAGGCATGATGCCGTCCTCCAGCGCGGGCAGGAACACCGCGCGGAATTCCAGGCCCTTGGCCGCGTGCAGGCTCATGATCTGCACCTTCTCGCTCCCGCGGCGCACCAGTTCCAGTTCGCTTTGCAGGCTGATCCAGTTCATCAGCCCGGACCAGCCGCCGTGGGTGTCGTAGGCGCGGGACAGCGCCCGGAAGGCCGAGGACTGCCAGAACAGATCGTCGAAGGGCGGGGTTTCGCGCAGGTAGGCGGCCACCCCCAGCGGTCCCTTGGCCAGCACCTTGGGGGGGCAGTCCACCTCGGACGGCACGCCGCGCGCCGGGATTTCCGCGTCGGGGCGCAGGGGGGCCTCGCCGCTGTCCGCAAGGCCGGGGGCGGTGGAGCCGGAGGCTTGGGCGCCGTCGCCGTGCGGGCCGGAGGCATCGGCCGGGTCGGGCGAACCGGGTGAATCGGGCGAGTCGGGCGCATCGGCAGTCGCGTCCCCGTCCCGCTGGACGTGGAACGGCGAAGAACCCAGCCCCAGCCGGTCGGCCAGCGAGGGGTGCACCCCTTCCGCCACCAGGCGGCGGTGGCTGAGCCCGGCGGGCAGCGCCGGGCCGGTGGGGGATGCGGTGGACCCGATGCCCAGCATGCGCCCGGCCGCGCCCAGGATGAGCGCCACGCGCTGGTCGGTCCAGAAGGCTTCGGCCTCGGGCACGGCGCAGGGCACGCCGAAGCGGGTCAGGGTGCGCTGCAACTGGGGGATCAGCGACTTCACGCGGACCAGCACCGCGATGTCGCCGGGGCTGAACCCGCCCTCGTCCAGCACCGTGCCCCGGCGCGAGCGGCCGTGCCCGGCGTCGAGCAGCGAATGGCTGGTGGACCCGATGAGCCCGCGAATCTGCTCGCCGATCCAGGCCGCCTCGCCTTCCGCCGTGGGGGCCTCGAACAGGTGCAGTTCGCCGGGCAGGTCGCGCGCGGCGCGCAGCGGGCCGCAGGCCGAGCGGCCCTGCATCAGGCCGCCCGCGAAATCGAGGATGCGCGCCGAGGAGCGGTAGTTCTCCTCCAGCGCCACCACGGAAAGGTCGGGCCACGCCTCGCGCAGGAAGGCGGCCACGTCGCCGTGCGCGCCCCGGAAGCCATAGATGGACTGGTCCGGGTCGCCGATGCCGAAGAAGCCCGCCCCGCCGCGCGGGGCCAGCGCGCGCACCAGCGTCAGTTGCAGCGGCGAAAGGTCCTGGATTTCGTCCACCAGCACGTGCCGCCACGGGCTGGCGTAGATGTTGTTCTGGATCTGGTCCAGCCAGAACTCCAGCAGGTCGGTGTAGTCGGCCAGGTTCCACGCCGCCTTCTGCTCGGTGTAGCGGGCCAGCAGCGGGGCGTGCTCCACCAGGCACGAACGCATCTTCTCGCGGCACACCCCGATGGCTTCCCACGCCTCGCGCAACCGCTGGGCGGGCTCGTCGGGGTTGGCCTCGGCGAACACGCGGCGGGCCGCCTCTTCCGAAAGCAGCACCGGCGGGGTGGGCGTGGCCCGGTGCCAGTACTCGAAGGCCAGGGCGTGCAGGGTGTCGGTGCGCGGCAGGGGCGCGCCCTCGCCAAGGGCGGCGGCCAGGCGCTCGTCCATTTCCGCCGCCGCGCGGCGGGTGAAGGTGACGGCCAGGATGCGCCGGGCGTCGATGCCCGTCTCCACAAGGTGCAGCACCCGGCCCACCAGCGTGCGGGTCTTGCCCGTGCCGGGACCGGCCAGCACCAGCACCGGCTGCGGACCGGCGGTCAGGGCGCGGCGCTGGGCGGGGTTGAAGCGCATGGCCGCGCCCTCGGGCGGGCGGGGCGCGCTGAGCGCGGCAAAGGCGGGCGGCGGGGGGCCGTCGTCGCCGTCTGCAAGATCGGGGGCACCGGGGGCGCCGGATGTGCCAGATGCGCCGGACGCGAAAGGCTCCGGGGAAAATTCGAAGTCCGGTTCGGGCGTGGCGGCTCCGGGCCGCCCCGCCTTGGCGGGCTGTCCCGGCTTGCCTGCCAGGCCGGATGCGCTTGACGGGACGGATGCGCCTGACGGGCCAGACCGGTCAGGCGGCCCGGACAGCGCATCCAGCAGCGAGGGGCGGTTCGTGCCCTTGCCCTTCTTCCCCCTGCCGGTGGCACGGGGCGCGCCGTCGCCGTCTCCCGCGCCGCGCGGGGCGGCGGGCACGCCCATGCCTTCCAGCAGCGGCAGGCCGCCCACCACCGAGCGGCGCTGGATGGAGGCGCGTTCCTTGTCCGTGAACACGCGCACCACGCCGTACTCGCCATCGTAGCCCGACTGGCGCAACACCTCGCGCCGCCGCATACGGGCGATGCCTTCGCCCAGTGGTTCCCAGAACCGGGAAAGTTCGGCCTCGGGCACGTCCTGCAAGATGTTCAGTTCCGAGCCGAACCGGGCCACGCACCGGGCGTGCTGCTCGGCCACCCTGCGGCTCTTGGGCCCCACCCCCAGCAGTTCGGACAGGATTTCCGGCAGCGGGATGAGCGAAAGGTAGCCCTGCTGCCCCGGCGACTGGATGGGCGTCTCGCGGTCGGCCAGTTCCACCACCCGGTGCAGCACGCCCACGGTCACCGGCTTGCCGCACACCGGGCACAGGCCGCCACGGGCGCGGGTTTCGCGCGGCTCCATGACCACGCCGCACTTGCGGTGGCCGTCCAGGTGGTACTTGCCTTCCTCCGGGAAGAATTCCAGCGTGCCCAGGAACCGCCCGCCGATGCCCTGCCCCTTCAGGCTGCGCAGGATGCTTTCGTAGCCGATCTCGCCGGAGAACAGGTTGGCCTCGCGCCCCAGGTTGTCGCCGGAGTGGGCGTCGGAGTTGGAGATGAGCGCGAAGCGGTCCAGTTCGCTCCACAGCCAGTTCATCTCCGGGTCGGACGACAGGCCCGTCTCCATGGCGAAGATTTCCAACGACAGGTCGCCGAAGCATTCCGCCACCGAGTTGAAGCCCGACTTGGACCCGAACAGGGCGAACCACGGCGTCCAGATGTGCGCGGGCACCAGAAACGCCTGCGGGTGCGTTTCCAGCACCATTTCCAGCAAATTACGAGAATCAAGGCCAAGGATGGGCCGCCCGTCGGACTCGATGTTGCCCACCTCGGCCAGGCGGCGTGACAGGCGGTCGGCGGCGTCCATGTCGGGCACGTAGACAAGGTTGTGCACCTTGCGCACCTGGCCGCCGCGCTTGTAGATGCTGCTGATTTCGGCCTGGAGCATGAACAGGGTGCGCCCGGCCAGCGGCTTGCCCGCGTAGTCCGGCAGTTCGGCGTCCAGCCCGCGCGGGTCGCGCAGGCGGTACAGGCCGCTGGCTTCGTCGAGCACCAACTGTTCGGCCAGTTCCGCCCGCCACTTGGGGTGCGTGAAGTCGCCGGTGCCGAGCACGTCCAGCCCCTTCACCCGCGCCCACGCGGCCAGATGGCGGGCGTTGAGCCGCCCGCTGGTGGCGCGCGAAAAGCGGGAGTGGATATGCAGGTCGGCCCGGAACTGCTGCATCGGGCGTGCTCCTGTGGGACTGGGCGGACGGGGTGCGGCGGCTCGCGCGGGGCGGAAGCGGCTGCCAAGTCCTGGTTCCCATGTCCGGCTGGGTGTGTGCGGGGCGGGCTGCGCCGGGGTGGAGCCCCGGCCCGCAGGCGATGATCCGCGTGCGGTGGACCGCCAGGCGGCGGAAGATGCGGAGCGGACACCACCGTGCGAATCTGCCGCCCGTGTCCTTGTCTATCAAAATCATCCGGGATGGCAAATGGGTTCGGGATGGCAAACGGGCTGGCGCACAGGCGGGCAATCCACGCCGGTTGCCAACCCCGCATCGCCCGGATAGCGTGTGCCCATGAGTCGCCACATCCCGGACACGCCATCCCGCGCCATGCCGGACGCCCTGTCCGGCACTTGTCCCGAGGCCGCCCTTCAGGCCCGCGCCCGGTTTCCGCGCGGCCTCGTCCAGCCGGACGGCAGCTTCCGCTTTTCCGTGGACGCCCTGCTGCTGGCGGCGTTCGCGGGGGAAGCGCTAGCGGGGACGAAAAAAAGGATGACGCACGCGGGTGGCGGGAACGCCGCCGCACCGGAAACGACGGACATGCCGGGTGCGCCGGGCCACGGCAAGCCGGTGGCCTTCGCGGACCTGGGCGCCGGCTGCGGCGTGGTGGGGCTGGCCCTGCTGCTGGCGCATCCGCGCCTGACGGGCACGGGCATCGACATCGACGAAGAACTGGCGGACGCCGCGCGTCGGAACGCGGCGCGACTGGGGCTGACGGAACGTTTCCGGGTGCTGCGGGCCGACCTTGCCGCGCCCGGCGATGCCGCATCCCCCGAAGCTCCCGCCTTCGACGCCCTGCCCCCGGCCGGGTCCATGGACCTGGTGGCGGCCAATCCGCCCTACCGCCTGCCCGGCTCCGGCCGCCTGTCGCCCAGCCGCCAACGCACCCGCGCCCTGTTTGAAACGCACGGCACGCTGCCCGCCTTCGCGGAGGCGGCCGCCCGCCTGCTGCGCGCGGGGGGCCGCAGTTGCTGGGTGTACGGACCGGACCGCCTGCCCGACCTGCTGCTGGCGCTGCGCGCCACGGGACAGGAGCCCAAGCGGCTGCGCTGCGTCCATTCCCGCGCCCACGGCCCGGCCACGCTGGTGCTGGTGGAGGCCCGCCGCGCGGGCAGGCCCGGCCTGGTCGTGGAACCGCCGCTGATCCTCTGCGCGGGCGAAGGAGCGGCCACGGCGCTTACCGGCGAAGCCCTGGCCTTCTGCCCCCTGCTGGCCTGCAACGCCGGGGCGGGCGGTAAGGGCGCACCCCCCTTCTCCGCTCTGGCACGTACTTGACATCTTATGCTGAAGCGCGATTTTTTGGCGCTTTCGCTACCTAGCGCATGCACGCGCAGAGCATCATCAGTCTGCGCAAACTCAGGGGGGAGCATGCCCAAGAAGCCCAACCGACCGTATTTCTCAGCCAGCATAGAGCATCTTGAAAATCTATACGCCACGCGGGGGGCTGAGCTTTCCGTACTGCGGGCCATTGCCCAGGAATTATCTCATCGGCAAACAGCCCGCGCGGCCGTTCTCAACGCAAAGGTCGCGCAGAATCTGGCGGACGCCTCGACATCCAAGCCTGACGCCAAACCCTCTGCCCGCAGCGGCACACCGGCCACGTCCTTTTCGTTGACCTCCCAGGTTGGCACTCCCGCAACGCCCACGCATAACACCGCCCGTGGCAGTGCGGCAGCCATCCCTCATGCGGACGAGAACCCCACGCCCCCCACAACGCCATCCGCCCCCTCCGCACCCGCCCCCAGCCCGGAAACGCCGCCACTTCCTTCGCCGGACCAAATGCCGCTCCCCTCGCGCATTCTTGCCGCATGGACCGCGCTGGAAGCCTTGTCGCCACAAGCGTTCAAAAAGCCCGAAGACCTAGCCAATGGGGACCGGAGTTGCATCGCCTCGCTTGACCGCAGCGTGCCGTGGGAACTGCCGGGAGAAAAGGGACGCCCGAAAACGCAACTGTACTATCAAATCGTTCTTGGGGCCATCTCCATGACCAAGGCGACCGACGCCATGGTCGCCGCATTTGGTGAAAGCGATGAGCAGCCGTCCTGTCAGGGCGGTCACGCCGCCATTGCCACGCTGCTCGTTGACAGACACGGCATCCTGCTGGCCGAAAACTGCATCGGACTCAGCAGTTTTGCCTGGGCGTTGCCTTTGGCCCTGCAACAACGTCTTGAAATTTTGGGTGGATGGGCGTGCGTGGAGCGGCAGACCACCAAGGCCTTGGAGGAAATGCTGAGCAAAACCGATGAGGACGGCGCGCCGCTGCCCCTGACGCAGGACGACATTATGACGGCGTTCGGCTGGCTCACCCAGCACTTCGCCATTCCGGGCGACATGGCAGCACCGCCGACCTTTGCCGTACGCGTCTACCATTACTACAAGGCCCTGAATCCTCCGGAACCGTTGCTGCTCAACTCCTTCTTCCTGCATGACCTTGGCCGATGCCTTGGACAACCCCAGCAGGGCGATCTGCCCAAGGGCCTCCGCCGCTATCTTGGCGTCGAAACACCGCAGTCACCGCCTGACCTGCTGACCGATACGGCCGCGCTGGAGCAAGCCATCTCTCCAGCCATGATGCCCCCTGCCCGTTGGCCCAGTCCGGGCGGGCACCCGCTGGTGACGCTGCAACAGGCCGCCGTGAATCTTGCCACGCAAGAACTTGACCGCAACGGCGGCATCCTTGCCGTCAACGGCCCGCCCGGCACAGGCAAGACCACGTTGCTGCGGGACGTGGTCGCCGCGTGTGTGTTCGGCCGGGCAGTGGCCATGGCGAATTTCGACAATCCCGCGTCTGCCTTTACGCCATCCGGACAGAAGATAGCTTTCGGCGGTGGGGCATTTTACCACCTCTACCACGTGGATTCCCGCTTGAAAGGCCACGAAATTCTCGTGGCATCAAGCAACAACAAGGCCGTGGAGAACATCAGCCGTGAACTTCCGGCGCTTTCCGCCATTGGTCGCGCCCCCGACGAACTGCGCTACTTCAAAACCACCAGTGACAGGCTGCAACAAGGTTCCACTGGCGGAAACCCGTGGGATGGTAACAGTGCCCCAGCCACCCCGGGCGTTACGGCCCCCGTCGAAACCTGGGGACTGATTGCCGCCGTGCTGGGGAACCGGACGAACTGCGCGGCGTTCCAAAAGGGATTCTGGTGGGACAAGGATTGCGGCTTGGCTGGCTACCTGAAAACCGCCGCCGGAAAACCGCAACAGATTCCGATCCAAGACCCCAAGACGGGTAACGTAATAGGACAGCGCTCGCCACGTGTCGTCGAGGAAGAACGCCCCCCGACTCCGCAACTGGCGCTTGCGCAATGGAAATCCTGCAAAGCACGCTTTCTGGCACTCAAAAAGGATGTCGAAAACGAACTGGCATCCCTGGAACAGGTACGCCTATGCTGCCTGCGCATCCCGGCTGCCCGAACCAATCTTGCGCAACTGCGGGAAACCCATGCGCAGCTTGCCGCAAGACACGGACAGGCGGCGGCATTCAGAGATGCCTGCATCGCCAACGCCGACGCCGCCCGGCAAGCGCACGAGCGGCAAGCCTCCGTGGCGCAGCACCACCGGCTTATACGTCCGGGTTTCTTCTCTCGCCTGTTCCGCACTGAACGGTGGAAGCAATGGGCAACCGACAACGACGCCGTACTGGATGCCGTGACTGAGGCGCTTGTGGCAGTGCGCGAGACCGAGCAGGAACGTTCACAGGCCGTGTCCGCCCTGAACTCCCTGGTCGAAGAACTTCGCGCCGGGGAGTTGACCTTTGATGCACTCGCACGAGAATTATCGGAACTTGAGCGGCAGGTTGCGTCATGGCGTTCCACATTGGGGGAACGCTTGGTTGACGAACATTTCTTCCGCGCAGGTCATGACGCCATCAACCTTGCCGCACCGTGGATCCCCGCCAGCCTGCACAAGAAACGGGAAGACCTGTTCATAGCAGCCCTAGATGTCCATCGCGCGTTCATCGACGTCTCCGCGCAAAAACTCCTGCACAATATCGGAGTGCTCACGGGCTTCATGTCCGGGCCGGTGCAAGACCCTGCCAAACGCGCCCTGCTGGGTGACCTGTGGTCGTCGTTGTTCATGGTGGTGCCCGTGGTGTCCTCCACCTTCGCCTCGGTAGAGCGCATGCTCTGCGACCTGCCGCCGGAAAGTTTCGGCTGGCTGCTCATTGACGAGGCAGGGCAGGCAACGCCGCAGGCCGCCGCAGGCGCGATCCTGCGCGCGCAACGCACCATCGTGGTGGGCGACCCCATGCAGGTGCCGCCTGTCGTCACCTTGCCGCAACGGCTTGTGGAGAATGTGTGTCGACACTTCCATGTCGATCCGCTGCAATGGGCCGCGCCCGAGGCCTCGGCCCAGATATTGGCCGACCGTGCATCGGATTTCCAGGCCGCTTTTGCGGCGGACCCGGAACCACGCCGTGTAGGTGTGCCGCTGCTTGTACATCGGCGCTGCCAGAACCCCATGTTCGAGATATCCAACCGCATTGCCTATGACGGGCAGATGGTGCACGCGCCTACCCCATGCCGTGCGTGCGCGGTAGCCGACGCGCTGGGTCCCTCGTGTTGGCTGGACATATCGAGCCCCTCCAGCGCCAAGTGGAGCCCGGCCGAAGGGGATATGGCTTACGGCCTGTTGCAACGGCTGGCCGACGCAGGCATCGCGGACCCCGACGCCTTCATCATCACCCCGTTCCGGAATGTCTCCAACGGACTACGTACCGCAGCGAGGGGAAGGAACGCCCTGTTCGCAGCGTTGCGCGCGAACCCCAAAGAATGGGCAGAGCGCCGCATCGGCACCATCCACACCTTTCAGGGTAGAGAGGCGGATACTGTCATCTTCGTGTTGGGGGCTCCCGGCGCGGCGGAGGTCGGCGCCAGGATGTGGGCGGGAAATGCACCGAACATACTCAACGTTGCGGTGTCACGGGCAAAACGCAACCTGTACGTCATCGGCTCGTACGATGGGTGGTCCCGAATAGGGCATTTCGCGGCACTGGCGGATGCCCTGCCCCGCGTGCGTACCTGACGGCCACAACGTTACTGCTCCTCGCGCAGGGCCTTCAACGACTCGCTGTACGCCCGGAACAGGTCGGACCGCTCCAGCAGGCCCAGCACGTGCTCCTCGTTGTCCCCGGAGACCACGGGCAGTTGCGAAAGGTCGGTCTCCACGAAGGCCAGCAGGGCGGTGTACAGGTCGTCGTCCTCGGCCAGGGCGGTCAGGGGGCGGGCCAGGTCGCCCGCCAGCACGAGGTCGAACAGGTCCGCCTCGTACAGGATGCCGCGCACGTCCTGCACGGCCAGCAGGCCGTTCAGCCGCCCGTTCATGCCCCGCACCGGAAAGGTGAACGCCCGGGTGCCCGCGATGATGTCGGTGAGGGCCTTCAGGGTCACGTTCTCCTCCACCACCGCCACCCGGCCGCGCGTGTAGCAGTCGCGCACGCGCATGGTGGCCAGCAGGTTCACCGTGGCGTCCTGAAGGTGGGCGGGCGATTCGAACTTGTTCTCCACCTGGTTCTCGTACAGCGCCGTGTGCCGCCCCAGCAGGATGCACACCGCCGACGAGAGCATCAGCGGGGCCAGCAGCCCGTAGCCCTGGGTGAGTTCGCAGACCATGACCAGCGGCCCGATGGGCGCATGGGCGATGCCCGCGAAGAACGCGGCCATGCCCACCAGCACGTAGCCGCCGGGCTGCGTGACCACCTCTGGCTGGATCTTCTGCGCGGCGAACCCCACCACCCCGCCGGTCATGCCGCCCACGAACAGCGCCGGGGCGAACATGCCCCCGCTCATGCCCGAGCCCAGGGTGAGGGCCGTGGCCAGCGTCTTGCCCAGCAGGATGGTCAGCATGGTGACCACGGGCAACTGGCCCAGGATGGCCTGCTCGATCCAGCCGTAGCCGTCGGAGAGCACCGGCGGGTACAGGATGCCGAACAGGCCCATGAGCACCCCGCCCAGCGCCGTGGTCCACATGATGCCCACCCGCGCCCGCAGCCTGCCGAACACCGAATACTTGAGCACCCGGAAGGTGCGCACGTAGGCCCAGCCGGTGGCCGCGCAGGCCAGCGACAGCAGCAGGTACCACGGCAGTTCCAGCACCGAGGCGAAGCTGAAGCGCGGAATGCCGAAGATGGGCGCGGTGCCGAACACGAAGGTGAACAGCGAATAGGACACCACCGACGAGAGCACGGCGGGCAGCAGGGCTTCCGACTCGAAGTCCTCGCGGTACAGCACTTCGATGGCGGTCAGCGCGCCGCCGAGGGGCGCGCGGAACACCGCCCCCAGGCCACCGGCCGCGCCCGCCAGCATCAGGATGCGCCGCTCGCGCGGGGAGAGCCCCAGGCGCATGGACAGCCACGAGCCGATGCCCGCCCCGATCTGCGACACCGGCCCCTCGCGCCCGGCGCTGCCGCCGGAAGCGATGGTGCAGATGGAGGTCAGCCCCTTGAGCAGCGGGGCGCGGCGGCGGATGACGCCCTTTTCCGAGTGGAAGGCGCGGATCATGGCGTCGGTGCCGTCGGTCATGCCGTCGATGCTGTTGGGCAGGAAGCGCTGCACCAGCCAGCCCGTGACCAGCCCGGTGACGCCCAGCGCCGCCACGATGACCCATGGCCGGTAGGCGCGCGCGGCGGACTCCGCATGGCCGAACAGGGTTTCCCCGGCCGGGGCGGGCAGGGAAAGCCCGGCCCAGACCACCTGGATGTAGTGTTTGCCCGCCTCTATGCCCAGAAAGAACAGGATGGCCGCGCAGCCGGAGAGCAGCCCCAGCCCCATGCCCAGCACGCCAAGGCGCACGTAGGCCACGGTGCGGTACAGGCGCAGGAATTCATGCACGGGTTTCTTGAGTACGCGCAGCATGATGCTTCCGGAGGCTGAGGTAACGCGTGCACGCCGTCAACGCACAGGGGCGCTGTGCGTTACGGCGGCATGCGGGGTGCGCGACACGGTACGTGACCGGGCGCACGAAGGCGGCGGGACGCATCCCGCCGGAAAGCTACAGGCGCGCGTCCGGCGCGGAAAGTATCTGCCGGGCCAGGTCCACGTCGCGGCGGATCTGGGTCACCAGTTCGTCCAGGCCGGAGAACTTGCGCTCGTCGCGCAGGCGGTGCACGAACGAGACGCGGATCTCCCAGCCGTAGATGTCGCGGTCGAAGTCGAGGATGTGCGTTTCCACGCTGAGCCGGGCGTTGTCGAAGGTGGGGTTGTAGCCCACGTTGGTCACGCCCTGGTACACCTGCCCGTCGATCTGCACCCAGGTGGCGTACACGCCGGGCTTGGGCATCAGTTCGTCGCGCGGCTCCATGTTGGCCGTGGGAAAGCCCAGCAGGCGACCGCCCCGGTCCATGCCGCGCACCACCGCACCCCGGACGGTGTAGAAGCGGTCCATGAGGGGGCGCACGTCCCACACGTCGCCCGCGCGGATCAGGTCGCGGATGCGGGTGGAACTGACCACCGCGCCGTTGATGATCACCGGGTCGAGCTGTTCAGTGGCGAAGCCGTACTGCGCGCCCAGACGCTGGAGCAGTTCGAAGTTGCCCTTGCGCCCCTTGCCCAGCGAAAAATCGTAGCCGATGACCAGTTCGCGCGCGTGCAGGGCGTCCACCAGCACGCGGCGCACGAATTCCTCGGGCTCCTGCGCGGCCATCTCGCGGGTGAAGCGCAGCATCAGGGTAAGGTCCACCCCCAACGCCTCGAACAGGTCCAGCTTCTTCTCGTAGTCGGTGATCAGCGGGGGGGTGTGCGGCCCCACCAGCACGCGCAACGGATGCGGGCAGAAGGTGACCACCACCGAGGGCACGCCCAGCGCGGCGGCCTTGGCCATGACCCGCCCGATGAGCTTGCGGTGGCCGTTGTGCACGCCGTCGAAGTTGCCGACGGTGACGCAACTGCCCCGCGAGAGGTCGAGGCCGATTTCCTGTAGTTCGCGTGCGATTTCCATGAATACTCGTGACGGCGGAATGTGCGCGGCGCAACGGCCGGGCGGCGAGGGGCATGCGGCGGAGGCCGCGTGAACGGCTGGCAGCGCGGGGCCGACGTTCCGGCACCGCGCCGTCTCGTGCTACCCCAAACGGCGCGCGGGTTCAAGGGCGGGAGACAGGGAACGGCCGGAGGGGGGCGGATGGCGGGGCCATGGCCGACCGCCCGCATCCATATATACCGGCATGTTTTTTTGCGCCGGCCCCAAAAACCGCTTGCCAACCCCACCGTCCTGTGGCTATACGACTCCTCCGCGCCGAAGTGGTGGAATTGGTAGACACGCTAGGTTCAGGGTCTAGTGGGGGTTCCCCCGTGGGAGTTCGACTCTCCCCTTCGGCACCATGAGAACAACGGGCCGCAACGCATGTTGCGGCCCGTTTTCTTTGTTTCGCGCGCCGGAACCGACTGCTTCCCCCTCAGAACCGCAACCCGTACTCGCTGAACTTGTAGCGCAGGGTGCGCGGGCTGACTCCCAGAAGGCGCGCAGCCTCGCCCTTGTTGCCGCCGCTGGCGCGCATGGCCTTCAGGATGACGCGCACCTCGGCCTCGCGCCGGGCCGCGTCCAGGCTGAGGTTCTCGCCCATGCCCGCCGGGTGCACGGCACGGATGGCCAGCACGTCGCCATTGCCGCCGGTTCCGTTTCCGCCCGGTGTTCCGCCCGGCATTCCACCTGACCCCGCCTCCCCGGCATATCCCCCGCCATTGCTTCCGCCACCCGTGCCCACGCCCGCCGCCCCCAGGGCCACGGCCGACCGCAGTTCCAGCGGCAGGTGCTCCGGCCCGATGTCCCCTTCCGGGGCCAGCAGGGCCAACCGTTCCACAAGGTTCTTCAGTTCGCGCACGTTGCCCGGCCACGGGTAGCCGCTCAGGCCCGCCTCGGTCTCGGGCCTGAAACGCAGCCCGTGCCGGTGGTACTTCTCGGCGTAGTGGGCAAGAAAATGCCGGGCCAGCGGCACGATCTCCTCGCGCCGCGCCCGCAGCGGCGGCAGCGACACGGGAATCACGTTCAGCCGGAAGAACAGGTCCGCCCGGAACCGCCCCTCGCGCACCATGTCCGGCAGTTCGCGGTTGGACGCGGCGATGATGCGCGCCTGGAACGGAATGTCCCGCTGCCCGCCGATGCGCCGGTACTTGCGCTCTTCCAGCACCCGCAGAAAGTCCGCCTGGTTGGCGGGCGGAATCTCGCCCACCTCGTCCAGAAACAGCGTGCCGTCCCCGGCCAGTTCGAAACAGCCCTGGCTGGTGCGGTGCGCGCCGGTGAAGGCCCCCTGCTCGTGCCCGAAGAACTTGTCCGCGAACAGTTCGCCCTCGTGCACGCCGCAGTTCACGGCCACGAAGGGCTTGCGCGACCGCACGCTCATGTCGTGGATGAGCCGCGCGAACAGTTCCTTGCCGGTGCCCGTTTCGCCGTGGATCAGGATGGGCGCGTCCGACGAGGCCACCTGCTGGGCCAGTTGTTTCAGGCGCAGCATGTCCCCGGACAGCAGGAGAAACCCTGTTCCGTTCTGCAACGTTTCGAAATGAGGACCATCCTGGCCATCGCCCGGCAATTCGTTGCCGGTATGCGGAAATTTTCTGCCGTCCATGTGCGTGGACTAGGCCATTTCCCTATGTTTGGCAAGCGCTCATTGATGGCACGAAACTTGTTAAAGCAATCACAAATTCAGGCGGCGGCCAGACCATCACCACGTTTTCCGGTGGGTTGCTGGCGCACAGGACGCAACGCGCTCCGCACCGCCGGGTGGGAAGGCCATACATTCCTCCGGATTGCGGATCGTGATGGCGAGTTGTTGTTTCATAAATGTTTCAATGTTTCAAAAGGGGACATTACCGACATGAACACCGCTACCAAAGTCAGGTTCTGGGGCCCGGCGGTCCTTGCGGTCCTGCTCGTGCTGTGCTGGGCCCTTCCCGTGCTGGCGTCGGGGGGCGACGTCGCCTCCGCGGCAGCCGCGGCCATGCCCGCCGACGGCCATCCGTGGTGGTTCTGGCCCACGGCCCTGCTGTTCTTCTGTTTCATTCTCGGCATCATCGCCGTGCTGGCGGGCGTGGGCGGCGGCGTGCTGTTCGTGCCGCTGGTCAGCGGGTTCTTTCCGTTCCACCTCGACTTCGTGCGCGGCGCGGGCCTGCTGGTGGCCCTGGCGGGCGCGCTGGCGGCCGGTCCCGGCCTGCTGAAGCGCAACCTGGCCAGCCTGCGCCTGGCCCTGCCCGTGGCGCTCATCGCCTCGGCCTGCTCCATCGTGGGCGCCATGGTCGGCCTGGCCCTGCCCACCGACGTGGTGCAGACCTGCCTTGGCGGCACCATCCTGTTCATCGCCGTGCTGCTGCTGGTGTCCAAGAACACCGTGCGGCCCGAGGTGAAGAAGCAGGACGCCATCAGCGTGGCGCTGGGCATGGACGGCGTGTTCATCGAGCCCTCCACCGGCGAGGTCATCGACTGGAAGACCCACCGCACCCTGCCGGGCCTGCTGCTGTTCATCGTCATCGGCCTCATGGCCGGCATGTTCGGCCTGGGCGCCGGGTGGGCCAACGTGCCGGTGCTCAACCTGCTGATGGGCGTGCCGCTGAAGGTGGCCGTGGGCACCTCCAAGTTCCTGTTGTCCATCACCGACACCTCGGCCGCGTGGGTGTACCTGAACCAGGGCTGCGTCATCCCGCTGATGGCCATCCCCTCCATCATCGGCCTGATGCTGGGCTCGTTCGTGGGCGTGCGCCTGCTGGCCGTGGCCAAGCCCAAGTTCATCCGCTACATGGTCATCGGCGTGCTGCTGTTCTCGGGCGGCAAGGCGCTGTTGAAGGGCCTGGGCTTCTAGCCGGGCACACACGGAGGAAACAGACATGTCCAACAAATCCGTCAAGGCGTCTCCGGAACAGGTGACCTACGCCAACCTGCTCTACTACGGTTGCTGGGGGTCGCTGGCCCTCATGGTGGTGACCTACCTCATCTACGTGCTGGGCATCCTGCCCCCGCACATCCCGCTGGACGTCATCACCCAGTTGTGGAGCCAGCGCGTGGGCGTGTACCTGAGCCAGGGCAACGTGCCCACCGGCTGGGGCTGGGCCGCGCTGATCGGCCAGGGCGACTTCCTGAACTTCCTGGGCATCGTCCTGCTCGCGGGCATGACCATCGTCTGCTACCTGACGCTGATCCCCGCCTTCCTCAAGAAGAAGGATCCGCTGATGGCCACCATCGCGGTGCTCGAAGTCATCGTGCTCACCGTGGCCGCGTCGGGCATCTTCGGTTCCGGCGGCCACTAGCCGGTCCTGAAACGCGGCCGGCACATCCGCTTGCAAAAATGTGCCGCCCATGGAACTGCCATGGGCAGCGGTCCGGGGCGCGACGCGGCGCCCCGGACCGGGAACCCTGAACGCCGGACGCCCCGTGCCTCACCCAGCGCCCGGTACAACGCGCAACGACGGAACAGGTGTTTCGTGTCCACACAGCACACAGGCCCAGCAGCCCCGCACACCACCCGGCCCCGCGCCGGGTCGCCCGCACCCCACGGCGCGCCGCCGCTGCCGCACGTGTCGGGCCTCTCGTCCCTGCCGGTGGACCTAGCCGCCATGCTGGACGCCCTGCCCGTGGGCGTGGCCCTGCTGGACGTCGACTGCACCATCCGCCTGATGAACCGCGCGCTGGAATCCCTCACCGGCTTCACCACGGCGGAAGTACGCGGCATACCCTGCCGCCACGCCCTGCGCGCCAGCATCTGCCTGCACCGCTGCCCGCTGCGCCGCCCGCTGACCACCGCCTCCGGCGTCACCGTGGCCACGGCCTCGGGCGCGCAGTACGACATGACCGAGGACGGCGAACTGCCCCCGGTTCCGCAAGCCCAGGAAGGCGACATCCTGAACCGCCACCGCCGCCGCATTCCGGTGCGCATGAGCATGTCCCCCCTGCGCGACGCCGACGGCCGCGTGGTGGGCTGGCTGCATGCCGTGGAAGACCTGACCCTGGTGCGCGAACTGGAGGAAAAGACCGCCAAGGGCGAGGCCTTCGGCCCGCTGGTGGGCCGCAGCGTGGCCATGGAACGGGTGTTCCAGGCCCTGCCCGCCGTGGCCCGGAACGACGGCCCCCTGCTGGTCACCGGCGAGACGGGCACCGGCAAGGACACCCTGGCCGAGGCCGTGCACAAGGCCTCGTCACGCGCCCGCGAGCCGTTCGTGAAGGCCAGCCTGTCGTCCCTGCCCGAATTTCTGGCCGAATCCGAACTGTTCGGCCACCGCAAGGGGGCCTTCCCCGGCGCGGAAGAGAACAAGCCCGGCCGGTTCCGCATGGCCCAAGGCGGCACGCTGTACCTCACCGAGATCGGCGACCTGCCCCTGTCCATCCAGGGCCGCCTGCTGGCCTTCCTGGACGAGGGGGTCATCTACCCCGTGGGCGCCACCGACCCCGTGCCGTGCGACGTGCGCCTGGTGGTGGCCACCAACCGCGACCCGGAACAACTGGTGGCCGAAGGCCGCCTGCGCGAAGACCTGTTCCGCCGCCTGTCCGCCGTGCGCCTGCACCTGCCCCCCCTGCGCGAACGGGGCGAGGACATCGAATTCCTGCTCAACCATTTCATGGGCCATTTCGCCGCGCGGCTGAAAAAGACCGTGCGCGGCTGCTCCGGCAAGGCCCTGCGCACCCTGCTGGACTACCCCTTCCCCGGCAACGTGCGCGAGTTGCGCAACATCGCCGAATACGCCGTCACCCTGTGCCACGGCGAAACGGTGATGCCCGCGCACCTGCCCGCGTATCTCTTCCAGGCCAAGGCCGAGGCCCGCCGCGCCGAGCGCGAGCGCAGGGCCGGGCGCGGCCTGCCCGGCTCGGGCGACGAGACGCAGTCCGCCACGGCGCAGCCCGCTTCGGGCGAGGCCGCCGAACCCCTGGCCCGCGCCAGCGTCAGCGACCTGGAGCGCCGCCTCATCGCGGACGCCCTGCACCGCACCGGCAACCGCCGGGGCGAGGCCGCCGAACTGCTGGGCTGGGGCCGTTCCACCCTGTGGCGCAAGATGAAACAGTACGGGATGTGCTGATATGCCCGCCACCCTGCTCATACCCCTGTACCGCGACGAGGTCGCGCCCCGCTTCGACCTGGCGGGCGAAGCCCTGCTGGTGCACCTGGACGCCGACGGCGCCGAGCTTTCCCGTTCCAGCGTGCTGCTGGCCCACGCCTCGTCCGAGGAGTTGTGCCGCATCGCGCTGGAAGAAAAGGTGCGCATGGTGATCTGCAACGGCATCGACGACGAGTTCTGGCAGTACCTGCGCTGGAAGCGCATCGAGGTCATCGACAACGTCATGGGGCCGGTGGACGAGGCCATCGCCCGGTTCCGCGCCGACGCGCTGCGCCCCGGCGACATCCTGTTCCGCAGGAGCGACGCATGAGCCGCCTGGAACGCTTCCGCAGCCTGTTCCGCACCGCGCTGGACGTGCCGGAAGAGATCGCGCCCGAGCGCTACCGGGCCCTGCGCCGCAAGATCACCCTGCTGCTGACCACCGCCGCCGTGGTGCCGCTGCTCATCCTGTCGGCCATCAACTACCACCAGTACCGCGCCACCCTGACCCGAGAAATCGTCACCCCGGTGCGCGGGCTGGTGAACAAGACCCGCCATTCCTTCGAACTGTTCCTGGCCGAGCGCGCCTCCACCGTCAGCCTCATCTCGCAGGTGTACAGCCCGGCGGAACTGGCCGACGAACGCAACCTGAACCGCATCTTCCGCGCGGTGAAGGGCGAGTTCCCCGGCTTCATCGACCTCGGCCTCATCGACGAGAACGGCGTGCACGCCAGCTACGTGGGCCCGTACAACCTCAAGGGCAAGGACTACTCCACGGCGGACTGGTACCAGCAGACGCGGGTCAAGGGCGTGTACGTCAGCGACGTGTTCATGGGCTTCCGGCGCTTTCCGCACATCGTCATCGCCGTGCAGCGCATGACCGACGACGGGCACTCCTGGGTGCTGCGCGCCACCATCGACACCGGGCAGTTCGACCGGCTCATCGCCTCCATGGGGCTGGAGCCGGAAAGCGACGCCTTCCTGGTGAACAACGCCGGGGTGCTCCAGACCGCCTCGCGCTTCTACGGCGCGGTGCTGGACCAGCTGCCCATGCCCATGCCGCCCATGACCTACGAGACGGCCACCCTGGAAACCACCGACCCGGCCGGGCGCGACGTGTTCATCACCTACACCTACTTCCAGCACGCCGACTTCGTGCTGATGGCGGTGAAGCCCCGCGCCGACATCTTCAAGCCGTGGACCACCCTGCGCAGCGACCTGATCCTGCTGTTCGTCACCAGCGTGGCGCTGATCCTGTCCGTGGCCTTCGGCCTCACCGACCTGATGGTGCGGCGCATGCGCGCCAGCGACGAGCGGCGCATCGCGGCCTTCGTGCAGATGGAGCACACCCAGAAGCTGTCCTCCATCGGGCGGCTTGCGGCCGGGGTGGCCCACGAGATCAACAACCCGCTGGCCATCATCAATGAAAAGGCGGGCCTGGCTGCCGACCTCATGGAACTGGCCAAGGACTTTCCGGAGCGCGACCGCTTCCGCGCGCTGGTGGACGCCATCCTGCGCTCGGTGGAGCGCTGCCGCTCCATCACCCACCGCCTGCTGGGCTTTTCGCGCCGCATGGACGTGAACATCGAGCAGCTCGACGTCAACGACGTGCTCAAGGAAACCATGAGCTTCCTGGAGCAGGAAGCCCTGCACCGGTCCATCACCACCTCGGTCAGCCTCGACCCGGCCATGCCGCGCATCGCGTCCGACCGGGGCCAGTTGCAGCAGGTGTTCCTGAACATCCTGAACAACGCCTTCGCCGCCGTGCCGGACGGCGGGTCCGTGACGCTGGCCACCTGGCTGCGCGACCCGGACACGGTGGGCGTGTCCATCAAGGACAACGGCAAGGGCATGTCCGACGAGGTGCTTCGCCACATCTTCGAACCGTTCTTCACCACCAAGAAGACCTCGGGCACCGGCCTTGGCATGTTCATAACCTACGGCATCATCAGGCGCCTTGGCGGCGACATCGCGGTGCAGAGCACGGAGGGCGCGGGCACCACCGTGACCGTGTTCCTGCCCGTGAAGGCCGCGCCAACGGCCACCCTCGGGAGCTAAGCATGCAGGAACTGAAGGTTCTGCTCGTGGACGACGAGGAGGAGTTCGTCACAACCCTGGCCGAACGGCTGTCGCTGCGCGGCATGGTCACGCGCATCGCCACCGACGGCGAACAGGCCCTGCGCGCCGTGGAGGCGGACCCGCCCCACGTGGTGGTGCTGGACCTGATGATGCCCGGCATCAAGGGCACGGAAGCCCTGCGCCGCATCAAGGCCGGGCACCCGGCCGTGCAGGTCATCCTGCTCACCGGGCACGGCAGCGCGCGCGACGGCATCGAAGGCATGAAGCTGGGCGCGTTCGACTACCTGATGAAGCCGCTGCGGCTGGAAGACCTGCTGGAAAAGCTGCACGAGGCGGGCCGGCTGGCGCAGGCCGCGCAAGCCGGCAAGGACAACGGCGGCAACGCCTAGCCCGCGCACGCGGCGTACAGCGCGCGGCACAACGTATCGCACAGGAACCACGGCATGGCACACGACGACACCATCCACATGGCCGCCCCCGCCGCAACGGGTGGGGATGACGCCGCCCACGAATGCGTGGGCCGCCTTGCCGCATCGGCCACGCACGAATTGCAGAACGCCCTGGCGGTGATCCGCGAATCGGCCGGGCTGATGCAGGACCTCGTGTCCCTGTGCGGCGAAGGGCTGCCCCACCGCGACCGGCTGTGCACCATGCTGGCGTTGATCCAGGAACAGGTGGCGCGCGGGGGCGATCTTGCCTGGAACCTGAACCGCCTGGCCCACGCCTGGGAAGAGGACGGCGAGGCCCCCCGCGACCTTGGCGCGGTGCTGGAGGAGTTCGTGGCCCTGGCCCGGCGCGGCTGCGCCATGCGCGGGGTGGAACTTGTCCTTGCGCAACAGGGGGGTGACGGCCCGGCGGTACGCGTGAGCGCCCCTGGCCTTGCCCTGCGCGCCAACCTGCTGCGCGCCGTGCGCTGCTGCCTGGGCGAAGGGCTGCCCGACGGACGGGTGGACGGACTGGCGGACAATGCGGCCCGGAACGCCCGGCCCGCCACCGGCGGGGCGCTGGTGCTGCGCGCGGCCCTGCGCCAGGAGGAGCCGGGGGGAAAGCCGGGGGGCGTGCCGGGGGTGGAACTGGACTTCACCCCGCCCGGAACGCGGGCCGGTTCCGGCGCCACGGAGCTTTCCACGGTCAGCGCCGACATAGCGCGCTGCATGCAGGCGTGCGGTGCGGAGGTGCGGCAGGCGGAGGGCGCGCAACTGCGCTTCTTTCTGCCATGCCCGGACTGCACCGCCTGATGCGTGAGCATATTTTCCGCTTTCGCGTTGCAACGGTTTCAGCTACGATAAAGCCAACTGCTCTCCTGAAACACTTGTCTCACGCGGCGGCAACATCCTGCCGCCACGGCACAACGGAGGAACGTATGGCAACACTTCGTGAAACGCTGGAACGCTGCTTCGCGGCCGTGGCCTTCGCCGATGCGGCGGACCACGGCGAGGCCATGCGCATGGCGGGCGTCACCCCCGCTCCCGCATGCGCCGGGCGGCTTGAAGACGTCTTCGCGGCCGTGGCCTTCGCAGAGGCCGACTGCCGCGACGCGGCCCTGGAGATGATGGGATGCGTGCGCCCCGCGCGCCGGGTCATCCGCAACAGTTTCCTGGCCGACGTGGGCCTTGGCGACGTGGCCGTGTGCTACGGCGTCGTACCCATCTAGAACACAGCTACGATGCACCGCGCGGCGGGCTTGCCACCGCCGCGCGGGTTTGCGGACCGTGTTTCACCCGAACCCGAAGGAGAGCAGTCATGAAGGGTATCAAGGTATTGCTGGTGGACGACGAGGAAAATTTCGTCCGCACGCTGGCCGAGCGCATGTCCATGCGCGACGCCGGGGCCACCGTCGCCCTGAACGGTGAGGAAGCCCTGCAGATGGTGTCCGCCGGCGAGGTGCCCGACGTCATGGTCCTTGACCTGCGCATGCCCGGCATCGACGGCATGGAAGTGCTGCGCCGGGTCAAGAAGGCCTACCCGCAGGTGCAGGTCATCGTGCTGACCGGCCACGGCACCGAGAAGGACGAGGAGGAAGCCCGCCGCCTGGGCGCCTTCGAGTACCACAAGAAGCCCGTGGACATCGACATCCTGGTGCGCGACATCCGCCGCGCCTTCCGCGAGAGGATCGAGGACGCCATGGTGGCCGCCACCTTCGCGCAGGCCGGCGACTTCGACAACGCCCGCGAAATCCTGGACGAAGACAAGAAATAGCGGGCGGGCCGCGCCCGACCGGGGGAGCCTGGGGGAAACCCGGGGAAAACCCGGAAGAGCCCAAGGGGAGCATGATGCGCGCCCTGCTCGTGGATGACGAGACGGCCTTCGCCGAACTGCTGGCCGAACGGCTGCGCGCGCGCGGCATTGCCGTGCGCACCGCCTACGACGCCGAATCCGCCCTGGCCCTGCTGGACGCCGGAGAGGATTTCGACGTGGCCGTGCTGGACGTGTGCCTGCCCGGCGCCAGCGGCATCGACCTGCTGCGGCGCATGAAGGCGCGCCTGCCGCTGGTGGAGGCGTTGATGCTCACCGGCTCGTCCGACGTGCGCAACGCGGTGGAGGGCATGCGCCACGGGGCGTTCAACTACCTGCTGAAGCCCGCCGACATCGACGACCTGGTCCGCGAGCTGCGCGCCGCCCACGAGCGCAAGCTGCGCCAGGAGGAAAACGCCCGCATGATCGAGGCGGGCAAGCTGGCCTCCATCGGGCGGCTGGCCGAGGGCGTGGCGCACGAGATCAACAACCCCGTGAACATCATGACCAACGCGGCGGGCTGGATCGAGGACCTGCTGGACGAGCCGGACCTCGCCTCCAGCCCGCACGCGGCGGAAATGCGCCGTTCCGTGGTCAGGATCAAGGCCCAGAGCCGCCGCGTGCGCGAGATAACCCGCAAGCTGCTGTTCTTCGGCAAGGGGCTGGACCCGCGCCCCGGCCCGGTGCGCGTGGCCGACCTGCTGGGCGAGGCCCTGCGCCTGCTGGCCGACCGGGCCGCCGACCTTGGCGTGGCGGTGCGGCTGGACGTGCCGCCCGAGGTTCCGCTGCTGGTGGCCCCGCCCGTGGAACTGCGCCAGGTGTTCGTGCACGTGGCGGAAAATGCGCTGGACGCGGTGGAATACGCCCAGCCCCCGGTGACGGAGCGCGAGCTTGCCGTCACCGTGCGGGTGGAGCGTCCTCTCGCCGGGGTCGACAGGACCGCCGGGGCCATCGGAACCACCGAGGGTGCCGGGGCCGCCCCGCCCTTCGGAGACGCCGCCGCCCCCGCTCCCGGCGGCGAACTGTGCATCGCCTTCCACGACACCGGGCACGGCATCGCGTCCGACGTGCTGCCCCACGTGTTCGAGCCCTTCTTTTCCACCCGGCCCGTGGGGCGCGGCATGGGCCTTGGCCTGTCCGTGGCCGTGGGCGTCGTCACCGCCCTTGGCGGGTTCATCGACATCGACAGCCAGCCCGGCGACACCACGGTCACCCTGCGCCTGCCCCTGCCGGAAGCACCGGCCGAGGCGCCCGCGCCCGCCTGCCAGGGGTAGGCCGCCCTCCCCGCCCGTCCCGCCTTCCGTCCTTGCCCCCGAAAAAGAACCAGCCACGAGGCGATGCCGCGTGGCTGGTGGTGGTGCGGACCAAAAATCAGGCGCAACTATTTCCCATGCAGGCGGTTCCAGCCGCGCACCAGCGTCGCCGCGTTGGCCTCCACGCCGCTGCGCGCGGCGTCCCAGCGGCCGAAGGCCCGCAGCGGGTCCAGCCCGGTGACGGAACAGCGCTCCACGAAGCCCAGCAGCCGCGCCCCGGTCTCGGAATCGGTCAGTTCGCCCCCCAGGGTGATGTTGCCCATCAGGGCCGCCCTGCCCGCGTCGTCCAGCCGCGAAAGGTCGATGCGCCCGAAGGGCGTGTCGTAGGCCGCGTCGCCGGGCACCACCTCGGTGGCCTGCATGCCGAAGATCATCAGCCGCAGCCGGGCCACGCCGGGGCCGGGCTTGTCGGTCACCTCCCAGCCGCCGCGCCGCAGGGCGTCCACGAAGATGTCGTGGGTCATGAAGGTCATGTCGGCCTTTTCCTCGATGGACGCCCCCTGGAAGGTCTCCGGCCGTTCCTCGCGCAACACCACGTGCTCCATCTGAAACTTCGTGTACCGCCGCAACAGTTCCGGCTCACGGGAGTACAGCATGCCGCCCGTGGCGGGGTGCTCCAGCAGCAGGGGCGCATCGGCGGCCGAGACCGCAGGCGCGGGTTCCGTGGCGGCGGCCTGCTGCCTGCACGCGCACCCCGCCAGAACCAGCGGGACCAGGAGGGTCAGCAGCAGGGCGGCCGGACGGATGCGGCCCACGGGACCGGACGGAGTGCGGAACGAACACGGGGGGAACACGCGCATGGAAACCTCCTGGGGTGTCGATGAACCGAGGTGGCACGGCCAAAGGGGCGCTGCACGGAACTGCCGGACCAATGGGGTTGGGCCAAATACGTTTGGGCCGGATACGTTTGGGTTGAACGCGTTCGGGCCGGTCGGCATGGACGGGGCAAGCCGGCCGCCGGACCGGGAAAGGGGCCGGAACCATACGTCAACGTAGCATCTTTTGGCGATGTGCGGCAACCGGGCTAGTTTTTCCGTCCAGCAGCCATCCGCATGCACAATTCCCTTCCCACCGGCGGCCGCCTGTGCGACCATCAATGCGGCCTCTTCCCCACGCCGCGCCGCCGCCACCTCGCCGCGCTCCTTCCGCCGGACCCCGCGCCCGGCATCCATCCCCCTCCGCGCGCCACCGCCACCGCCAGCCCCCACCTCCGTCGCCCCATTGCCGCGGCTGTCGGGTCATGCCTGCCGCACCGCGCCGGGTCGGTCACCCGGCCGTTCAACCACGGGGGCACCCATGGCAGAACCGTTCCGCATCGCGCTCGCGTCGGCAGGGGCAGTGTCCGGCGGTCCTTACTCCGCCGGGGTCATCGACTTCTTCATCGAGGCGCTGGACGCCTGGTACGCGGCCAGGGCCCTGGGCGATGGGGACGTGCCCGGCCATGACGTGCGCATCGAGGCCGTTTCCGGCGCCTCGGCCGGGGCCGTGGCCGCCGGGCTGTTCCCGGCGGCGGTGATCCGCAGCCGCAAACCGTCGGGCGGGCGCACCCCGCCGCTGCTCTGGGAGGTGTGGGTGAACAGCCTGGACCTGCTGCAAGGCAACGGCAATTCACAAGGCTTCCTCGGCACCTCGGACATGCAGGACAACGGCGATGCCATCCCCTCGCTGCTCAATGCGCAACGGCTGGACGCCATCGCGGAACACGCCTTCAGCATGCCGTGGGACGAGCAGTTCGTGTACCCGCCATGGCTGTCGGCCAAGCTGCGCATCCGGGTCTGCGTCACCAGCCTGCCCGGCGTGCCGTACCGTATTCCCATGCTCGGCACCGCCCGGCGGTACGGGCACGACATGTTCCTGCACGGCGATTACGGCGATTTCCTGTTCGCGGGCACGGACGCGCCGCCGCAGACCGGCGTGACGCCCGTGGACCCGCGCGGCCCCCTGGGCTGGCCGGTGTTGCAGAACTGGGTGCTGGCCAGTTCCGCCTTTCCCGTGGGGCTTGCCCCCCGCTGCCTGCACTCCGGCGAACCGGTGTACGCCGCGCGCGCATGGCCCGGATACGGCCCCAAAGGATGCGAAGCGTTCAAGCCCGAAACGGCGTTGCGGCCGGGCGAACAGTTGCAGTTCCCCGCCGTGGACGGCGGCATGGTCAACAATGAACCCTTCGAACTGGCCCGGCAGGCGCTGCTGGGCAGCGTCTGCGACAACCTTGACCGCAAGGGGGACAAAGCCTGGGGCACCGTGGTGCTCATCGACCCCTTTCCCTCGCCATACCGCGAGGAAACCCACCTGCCGCTGCGGCGCCTGCGCGCCGACATCCTCGACATGATCCCCCCGCTGCTGGTGGCCATGAAGCAGCAGTGCCGCTTCAAGCCCGCCGAACTGGAACTGGCCGGTGATGGCGAGACCTACTCGCGCTTTCTCGTGGCCCCCGCCGGTGGCGGCCCGAACGGCAAACGGGACGGGGACGACGCGCTGGCGGGCGCGGGGCTGGGCGCCTTTGCGGGCTTTCTTGCCCAAGCCTTCCGCGAACACGACTACCAGCTCGGCAGGCGCAACGCGCAGCAGTTCCTGCGCCGTCACTTCGCCCTGCCGCTGGCCAACCCCCTGTTCACGGGGGACCGGCCCCGCTACGCCCCCGGCGGCGACCTGCACGATCTGCGCGCCGAGTGTACCGAAGCGGGCGAGCCGGACCATGCCCCCATCATTCCACTGATGAAACCGCTGCGGCAGGAAATCACGCTGCCGCCGTGGCCGAAGATATCCGAGGGCAACATGGAGCACATCGTCGAGGCCATGGTCCCGCGCATGGACACCCTGGTGCGACGGCTGGGCCGCAAGACCTGCTGGGCCGCGCATGCCCTTCTGGCGACCGCGTGGACGGTGTACCTGCGCCGCAAGACACGAAAGAAGGTGCTGGAATACCTTGCCGGGGCAATGCGGCAACGCGAACAACTGTAGCGACGGGCCACCCGGCGGCGTCGCACCGGATGCACGTTGGCGGAAGGCGCTGAAGCCCCGCAACATCGGAGCCCTGAAACGCCGGGACCAAAAAAATCGGGAGCCAAAAATCGGGAGCCAAAAACGTCGGGAGGCGGACCGGCCATGCCGGTCCGCCTCCTTCAGCGGGAAGGGGGAGAGAACATTCAGGGGCGCGGCGGTTGCCGCACCGCCCCTGGTGGCCGGCCACCCGCGCCGGACATCGCCGCACGTCCGGCGCGGGTGTGGGTGCCGGCGGATGGAGCGCCCCGCCGCCAAACGGGCCGCCCCACCTTGCTATGATGCATGCTAACGCATTGGTCTCACCGTGTTCCGCGAGTGTGTTTTTTGTTCGCTGGCGAGGAAAACAAGCCTGCCATGAGGGAGTGCCTCAGCCGTTGGGTGAGCGAAGCGAACCTTACGGATGAGGACCGCAACGCGTACTCTTCTCGTATTCGACCGATATGGCGGGCGAAGTTTGACGACGCCAGCGGGCAAAAGGCACGCTCGCGATTAATGTCCGGTAAGTTGCACGCGCCCCTCGATCAGATCCTGCACCACCCCCGGGTCGGCCAGGGTCGAGGTGTCGCCGAAGTCGGAGCCCGCGCCCGACGCGATCTTGCGCAGGATGCGCCGCATGATCTTGCCGCTGCGGGTCTTGGGCAGCCCTTCGGCGAACTGGATGACCTCCGGCGTGGCGATGGGGCCGATCTCCTTGCGCACCCAGGTACGCAGGGCCGCGCGCAATTCCTCGGTCTCTTCGGTGCCCGCCGCCAGGGTGACGTAGGCGTAGATGGCCTCGCCCTTGATGGCGTGGGGCATGCCCACCACGGCGGCCTCGGCCACCGAGGGGTGCGCCACCAGGGCGGATTCCACCTCCGCCGTGCCCATGCGGTGCCCGGAGACGTTGATCACGTCGTCCAGACGCCCCATGACCCAGGTGTAGCCTTCCTCGTCGGTGCGGGCGCCGTCGCCCGATTCGTACATGCCGGGGAAGCGTTCGAAGTAGGTGGACTTGTACCGCTCGGGCGATCCGAACACCCCGCGCAGCATGCCGGGCCACGGCTTGCGGATGACTAGGTGCCCGCCCTCGTTGGGGCCGCAGGGGGCGCCGTCGGGCTTCACCACGGCCGCGTCCACGCCGGGCAGCGGGAAGGTGGCGGAACCGGGCTTGAGCGTGGTGGCGTAGGGCAGCGCGGAAATCATGATGCCGCCGGTCTCGGTCTGCCACCAGGTGTCCACGATGGGCAGGCGGCTTCCGCCGATGTGCTCGTGGTACCACATCCACGCTTCCGGGTTGATGGGCTCGCCCACCGACCCCAGAATGCGCAGCGAGGACAGGTCGTGCTTCTGCGTCCAGTGCGCGCCTTCGCGCATCAGCGCGCGGATGACCGTGGGCGCGGTGTAGAAGATGTTGACCCGGAACTTTTCCACGATGCGCCAGAACCTGTCCGGCCCCGGCCACGAGGGCACGCCCTCGAACATCAGCGTGGTGCCGCCAAGGGCCAGCGGGCCGTACACGATGTAGCTGTGCCCGGTGATCCAGCCAATATCGGCGGTGCACCAGTACACGTCGTCGTCATGCAGGTCGAACACCCACTGGGTGGTGTGCGCGACGTAGGTCAGGTAGCCGCCGGTGGTGTGCACCACGCCCTTGGGCTTGCCGGTGGAACCGCTGGTGTACAGGATGAACAGCATGTCCTCGCTGTCCATCTTCGCGCACGGGCAGGAGGTGTCGAGGGTGCGGTCGGCCATGACCTCGTGCCACCACAGGTCGCGGCCTTCGCGCATGGCGCAGTTGCTGTGGGCGCGATCGACCACCACCACCTTCTCCACGCTGGGGCAGTCCTTCAGGGCCTCGTCCACGTTGACCTTGAGCGGGATGGAACGCCCGGCGCGCAGCACGGCGTCGGCCGTGACCACGATCTTCGCCTCGCTGTCCTGAATGCGATTTTGCAGGCTGACCGCCGAGAACCCGGCGAACACTATGGAATGCACCGCCCCGATGCGCGCGCAGGCCAGCATGGCCACGGCCAGTTCGGGAATCATGGGCATGTACAGCGAAACGCGGTCGCCCTTCTGCACGCCAAGGTTGCGCAGCACGGACGCGAACCGGCACACCTCGTCGTACAGCATCTGGTAGGTCAGCACGCGCACGTCGTCTTCCGGCTCGCCCTGCCAGATGATGGCGGCCTTGTTGCGGCGGCCGTCGGTCAGGTGGCGGTCCAGGCAGTTGTACGCCACGTTCAGCGTGCCGCCCTTGAACCATTCGATGCGCGGCTCGCGCATGTCGGCGTCCAGCACCTTGTCCCACGGGGTGAACCAGTCCAGCAGCCGGTTCGCCCGGTCGCCCCAGAACCCCTCGGGGTCCTTGTCGGCGCGGTCGCGGTGGGCGAGGTATTCGTCCATGCCGTTCACGTGCGGGCGGCGGCGGTCACCGGAAGGCGCGGCGGGCGGCGCGAAGTGGCGCTTTTCGTCCATCATGCTTTCGATCTTGTCGGACTTGTTCTGGCTCATGCCGTTGCCTCCGTTCGTTTGGCGGTATGCCGGTCTTTCCGGTCTGTTCGGTCTTTCCGGTCTGTCCGGTCTTTTCGATCCGGCCGGGCTTGTGGCGGTGGCCCTGTGGCGGCCATGCCGTTCGTGCGGCGGGGCATGACCTACGCCCCTTGTCTAGCGAGGCGGCGACGACATGCGAAGACGTGCGCCACCCCCTTTTCGGTGAACGGTCGTCTTGCGCCGGTGAAATTGACTTTTTGCCGGTGGACGGAAAGAATGCCCGAAATGGTGCGCCCATGAACGGCGCCTGACGGCCCGTCACCGGACGGGAACGGCACGCCCCGGCGGTGGCATCCGCCCGGCAAGGCCGGTCCGCCACAACGTTGGCCGCCGTCCTGGCCGCAGCCACGGCCGCGCACCGCACGTCGCCGGGCATCCGCCCGGCGCGCCCGCACCTGCCCGCACGCGGCGGCACGACGGAAGGGGGTTCGCACGGTGGCCACGCAATCGTCCCTTGAGCAGATGTTCAAGCCCAACTCCGTGACCGTCATCGGCGCCACGGCCACGCCGAGCGAGCCGGGCTGCGTCATCATGGAAAACCTGATGTCCGGCACCTTCCTGGGGCCGGTGCTGCCGGTGAACGAAACGGGCGAGGCCGTGGCGGGCATGCCCGGCCACACGGCCATCGACACCCTGCCGCTGACGCCGGACCTCGCCGTCATCTGTTCCCCGCCCGAGACCATTCCCGGCTACATAGAAGAACTGGGCAAGCGCGGCACCCGCGCCGCCGTGATCATGAGCCGGGGGTTCTTCCGCTTCGACCGCGAACGGCGCGAGGTGCAGCGGGCCGCCCTGTTGCAGGCCGCCCGGCGCTGGGGCGTGCGGGTGCTGGGTCCCAACTGCCTGGGGTTCATCACGCCGTCGGTGGGGGTGAACGCCAGCCTTGCCCCGCGCCAGGCGCTGCCCGGCAAGGTGGCCTTCGTCTCGCAGTCGGACTCGCTGTTCACCTCGGTGCTGGACTGGGCCACGTCCAAGGGCATCGGCTTTTCGCACTTCATCGCCCTGGGCGACCGCTACGACGTGCACTTCAACGACGTGCTGGACTACCTGAACAGCGACGTGAACACCCGCGCCGTGCTGCTGTACATCGAGACCATCGACAGCGCCCGGCGGTTCATGTCCGCCGCGCGCGCCTTGGCCCGCAACAAGCCGGTGCTGGTGATCAAGGCGGGCCGGTCCGAGGCGGCGGCCACGGCGGCGGCCGCGCATTCCGGCATGCTGCTGGGCGCGGACGAGGTGTACGACGCCGCCTTCCGCCGCGCGGGCATGCTGCGCGTGGCCGACATCGACGCCATGTTCGACACGGTGGAAACCCTGGCCCTGGCCAGGCCGCTGAAGGGCGACCGGCTGGCCATCCTGACCAACGGCGGCAGCCCCGGCTTTCTCGCCACCGACGCCCTGTTGCAGGGGCGCGGCAAGCTGGCCGAACTTTCCGACGAGACCTGCCAGGCCCTGGACAACGAACTGGGGCGCGACTGGTCGTACTGGAACCCGCTGATCGTGCGCAGTTCCGCCGACGGGGCCATGTACGCGAAAGCGCTACAGATACTTCTGGACGACAAGGGCGTGGACGCCGTGCTGGTCATGCACGTGCCCACCTTTTCCGTGCCCAGCGACGAGGTGGCGGGCGCGGTCATCGAGGTGGCGCGGCGCAGCCGCAAGCCGGTGCTGACCAGCTGGCTGGGCATAGACGACGCCACGGAAGCCCGCCGCAAGTTCGCCGCCGCCGGGGTGCCCACGCACTTCACGCCGGACAACGCGGTGCGCGCCTTCCTGAACATGGTGGAGTACCGGCGCAACCAGGACACCCTGATGGAAACGCCGCCCTCACTGCCGGAAGCCTTCGACCCGGACGTGACGGCGGCCCGGCTGGTGGTGAACGACGCGCTGGAAGCCAAGCGCATGCTGCTGACCCCGGCCGAGGCCCACGCCGTGCTCACCGCCTACGGCATCCCCGTGGCCGAGACGCGCCACGTGAAGACCCCGCGCGAGGCCGTGGAGGCGGCGGCGGAGATCGGCTACCCCGTGGCGCTGAAGGTGGAATCGCCCGACGTGCCGCGCACCTCGCTGGCCGGGGGCGTGGCCCTGAATCTTTCCAGCGACGAAGAGGTAATGGACGCCGCCCTGTCCACCGCCAACAACGTGTGCGACCAGGTGCCCGGCGCGCGCATGGAAGGCTATGCCGTGCAGCGCATGTGCCGCCTGGCCGGGGCGCACGAACTGGCCGTGGAAACGGCCACCGACCCGGTGTTCGGCCCCATCATCCGCTTCGGCCAGGGGGGATCCATGGCGGAAGTGCTGGCCGACCGCCAGACCGCCCTGCCGCCGCTGAACATGGGCCTTGCGCAGGAACTGGTGTCGCGCACCCGGGTGTACCGCCTGCTGCGCGGCAGCGGCCACAAGGCCCACGTGAACCTGGAGGCCGTGCGCCTGCTGCTGTGCAAGGTGTCGCAACTGATCATCGACATTCCCGAAATCTTCGAGATGGAGATAGACCCGTTGTTCGTGGACGCCGACGGCGTGGTGGCGCTGGATGCGCACATGCGCATCGCCTGGTCCACCACCACCGGCACGGACCAGTTGGCCATCCGCCCCTACCCGCGCGAGCAGGAGGAATGCGTGAGCCTGCGCGACGGGCGGCACGTGGACCTGCGGCCCATCCGCCCGGAGGACGAGCCGGAGCACTGGGAATTCGTGGAGAGTCTGTCGGCGGAAGACAAGCGGTTCCGCTTCTTCGGCAACGTGGCCAAGCTGCCCCGCGCCGAAATGGTGAAGCTGACCCAGATCGACTACGACCGCGAAATGGCCTTCATCGCCAAGGGGCCGGACAACGACGGGGTGGTGCGCACCCTGGGCGTGGTCCGGGCCATGGCGTCGCCCGACAACAGCGAGGCGGAATTCGCCGTGGCGGTGCGGTCGGACCTGAAGCGGCAGGGCCTTGGCAAACTGCTGATGCAGAAGATCATCCGCTACTGCAAGGCGCGCGGCACCAAGCGCATCGTGGGCGCGGCCCTAGGCGACAACAAGTCCATGGCCGAGCTGGCGCGGTCGGTCGGCTTCATCGTCAGCAAGGACTACGACGAGGATATCTGGCAGTTGGATTTGCCGTTGGACGATGAGAATTCCAGCATGTAGTCCCACCAATTCATCATGGTAGTGAACGCCACATGAAGACTCTCGCAAAAACAATCTTCGTTTTCATTCTCTATATCACGCTTGCTTGTCTCATTCTCACACCTATTCGCATGGGGGCAGGCGTTAACGCAGCCATTCCCCTCGTCGGAGAGGCTGAACGCATTTCTGAAGAATATTGTTCAGCAACACTCGGAAAAGCGATGAAAGCGTATGCAATTGCAAAAATTGCAGACCGTATAATTTCAACAATACAAAGAACAGACATTTCCGTATCACCATTTGGAATAGGAATGACTGTGGCCCCAGGCGAAATTCTTTCCGCTATTAACGATGCTATAGAGCGCATTTCAGCTGCATATTTCATTGTAATAAGCATGATGCTCGTTGCAAAACTTCTTATCGGCATCACTCCGTTCGTGAGTTTTAAAATTCTTCTTCCAACATCGATAGCACTTGGCCTTTTATATTTGCACACCAGGAACAGATTTATTTGGGCAAAAAATCTTTCACTCATCATTGGCAAATCTGCACTATTAATATGGCTAATATTTCCTGCAACAGCACTTTCAAGCTCATACATAGAAAATTCATACCTTGAATCAGTATACCAAAAAAGCATATCAGGGGCCAATGAAAGCCAGAGCAAACTACCCACTGTTGAATCTGATGAACGAGCAGCACCTAAAGGAAATGCATTGCAAAAATCTGACGGGAACACATCTTGGTTTGCAAAAAAATGGAACGACATCAAGGAAACATTCAGCGATACATCAACACCAGAAAACGATGTTGAATCTGGGTTTATGGACAAGGCCAGCCGCGCCCTTCATTACGCAGACGCCATCGCCAATGACCTCATGAACGCATTGGCAACATTCATAATCACAACACTTATCGTTCCGATATTTATTCTTTTTTTATTTTTATCCATATTTCGGACAAAGGTGTTCACTGCTTGAACACACACGGCCTTTCATACAGCAAACACAACATGCATAATACAAAGAGTAATGCTACTTATAAAACGTACAATTCCATCCGCTGCGTTTCTATCTATTCATCAACCATAAATTGGGGCAATGACAAGCACGCTAAGACGCGCCGGTTCTTTGCATGGGTGTATGAGCACGCATCCCAGTAGGGGCTTGCGGAATTCATCCCCAACAGGCACCCCCAGTTATCCAGGTCAAGCTTCTATTTTTTCAGCAAACATTATAGAATAGCGCCTTGCGGCTCACAGCGCCAACGTCAAAAGGCCCACCGTTTCCGGCGGGCCTTTTGACGTTGCTTCTCTTTGTTCAACAGCACTCAACACGGATCGACATGCGTGCGCAGCTACACGTTGCGGCTTACGTACTGCCTCGCCATACCCTCGCCCTTCGCTCTTGTCTTTGCCGCGCTGCCCCGCCCTTACCTGCGCCCGCCACAGTTGGCCTCCGTCCTTGGTGGGCAGGCTACAATATGAAGTCGTTCGATAAAAAATTGGACCGCCTGTCCCGAATGATGCTCGTCAACAATTCCTTGTTGGCGTCCGTGCCCTTGGCCGCCACCAGCGTGCGGATGGAGAAGCAGCGCAGCGCGTCGCTGACCGACAGGGTGCCCTCGGCGGAATCCTTGCGGCCGGTGAAGGGAAAGGTGTCCGGCCCGCGCTGGCACTGGCTGTTGATGTTCACCCGGCACACCTGGTTGACCATGGGGTCGATCAGCCGGGCCACGTCGTCCGGGTCGTTGCCGAAGATGCTCAGCTGCTGCCCGTACTGCGAGCCCACCACGTAGCGCACCGGCGTTTCGATGTCCGTGAAGGGGATGACGGGTATCACCGGGCCGAACTGCTCCTCGTGGTGCACGCGCATCTGCGGCGTGGCCGGGCAGACCACCGTGGGGTGGTACAGGGTTTCGGCGTGGGTGCCGCCGCCGGTGTTGGCCACCCGGCCGCCGTGCGCGGCGGCGTCCTGCACCAGGCCGTCCAGGTATGCGGCCTTGCCGGGCACCGGCAGCGGCGTGATGCGCACCCCCTCGTCCCACGGCATGCCGATGCGCAGGTTGCGGATGCCCTCGTCCATGCGGGCCAAGAATTCCTCCAGCCTTTTTTCATGCACGAACAGCATCTTCAGCGCCGTGCAGCGCTGCCCGTTGAACGAGAACGCGCCCTGCAGCGCCTCGGCCACGGTCAGGTCCATGTCCGCGCAGTCCAGCACGATGCCCGCGTTCTTGGCGTCCAGTCCCAGCACGCAGCGCAGCCGGTGCGGGTGCGGGTGCGCCAGGCGCAGGGCATCCGCCGCCGTGCTGGACCCGATGAACGCCAGCACGTTGATGCGGCCGGAGGCCATGATGGGCTTCACGATGCGCCGGTCGCCGTGCAGGATGTTCACCACCCCGGCCGGGAAGGCGTCGCGGAAGGCTTCCATCAGCGGCGAATACAGCAGCCGCCCCAGGCGCGGCGTCTTCACGATGACCGGGTTGCCCATGATCAGCGCGGGCATCAGCGTGCAGAAGGTTTCGTTCAGCGGGTAGTTGTACGGCCCCATGCACAGCACCGGCCCCAGCGGCGCGCGGCGGATTTGCGCGTAGATGCCCTTCTCGATGACGAAGCGCGACGAGGCGCGGTCCAGGTCCTTCAGCGCGTCGATGGTGTCGCGCAGGTATTCCATGGTGCGGTCGAATTCGCCGCTGGCGTCCTGCCACGACTTGCAGATTTCCCACATCATGATGCGCACCACCTCGGTGCGCCGCGCCGCCATGCGCCGGGCGAAATCCTCCACGTGGCGGATGCGCTCGGCCACGCCCATGGTGGGCCATGCGCCCATGCCGTCGGCCCAGGCGCGGTCGGCGGCGTCCACGGCGCGCAGGGCGGCGGCCTCGTCCAGGATGGGGCAGCTGCCCAGCAGACGCGGGGTAAAGCCGCCAGCGCCCCCTGTCTCGCTGACCTCGCCGACCTCGCCGATGGGCGAGAACACCTGCTGCATCTCGCCGGACCATTCCTCCAGCCTGCCGTCGATGAGGCAGGTGCGCTGCTCTATGGGCGCGAAGGCGTGGGCGGCTTCCGGCAGGGGCTGCCCGGCCACGGGGAACAGCCCGCGCAGGCTTTCGGCGGTATGGACGGCGGAAGTGGACGACATGGAAAACTCCTTCATCCGGCAGTGGGCCGGGCTTGCGGATGCGGCGAACGGTACGGGAGGCCGTGGCGGCGTGACAGCGCGACTGCACGACGGGGGTGACGGGGCCAGCATAGCAGGCTTGCGGGCCGATGGCAGCAGGGAAGGCGGGGCGGGGATGATTATGACGGCGGCGCGACGGGATGGCGGGCAGGCGGCAGCGGTGCGGGCGGGTTCGGAAACGGCGGGCGGACGCGCCCTACCCCGCCGCCTCCCACGCTGCGGCCTGCTCGCGCTCTTCCGGCGTCAGCAGGTCCAGCCAGCGGCGGCGGAATTCCGCGTAGTGGTTGATGCGCAGATCCTTCCACAGGGCGGGTCTGGTGTCCCACGGCTTGGGGCCGTGAAAGTGCACGATGCGCGCCCGCGTCAGCGCGTCGGCCCGGTAGGGCGGGCAGTTCCACGAAGGGTCCAGCTTGGTCACCCGCTTGCCGAAGAAGTAGTTGAGCAGCGACTGGTCCAGGTTGCCGATGCGGTGCAGGTTCTGCACGCAGAAGGCCAGAAAGTTGTGGACGTGGTCGTGCCGCCGCAGCCGGGCCAGGTTGAACAGCACCACCCCGCTGCTGAAGGTCCAGATGGGGAACGGCAGGGGCACCACGTAGCGGCGGCCGCGCCATTCGTAGTCCAGTTGTTCGTGGGCGTGGTGGAAGGGGGCCGTGGCCTCGCGGGCCATGGCCATGTACGGCGGGCGAATGCGCTCCGCGCCGCCGGATGCCGCCTCCCCCCCCGCATCTCCCAGAATCGGCTGGTGGAAGTACACGTCGGCGTCGCAGTACAGCACGTACTCGTCGTCGGCCAGTTCCGGCAACAGGGCCAGTTCCAGCTTCAGGAACGCGCCGATGCAGCGGTGGAATTCGCGCGGGGCGTTGTGCACGCCGATGACCGGGGTGTGCCGGGCAAGCTGCACGCCCTCGGCGCGCACCGCGTCCATGACCGCCGCATCGCTGCCGCCGTACACGCACACGCAGGGGGCCGCATCGCCGTGCAGGCGCCGCAGCGAGCGCACGGCCGCGCGCATCATGAGCAGGTAGCGGGGATTGTCGTCGATGCAGAAGACGATCTTCATGCGGCAGGGATCCGGCGTGCGGGTGCGTGGGGAATGGAGGTCTGCCCCCGCTCGTAGCCCATTTCCGGTGGCAAGGCCAGCGTGCGCGGGCGCTCCGGGACACCGGACCGGCAAGGCCCGGCCCGGGACATTGCGCCGGGAGGCGTCGCGTCAGGAGGCGTCGCGTCCGCCGCCGGACCCGCCGGATCCGCCAGACCCGCCGGGGCCGGGGCCATCCTGCCCGCCCTCCGGGTACCCGTCGGTCCACGGCGCGGTGCGGGAATCATAGGACCACGCGGGCGGCTCCTGCCTGCCGCCCCGGCCACCGCCACCCTGGCCGTTACGGCCCGCGCCGCGCCCCTGTTCGGCCAGGCTGCGGCGCAGCAGCTTCACCCACACCTCGCCGGTGCCGGCATGGAACAGCAGCTTGCGGCCGCGTTCGCCCAGCACGTGCTCGCCGGACACCACAAGTCCCCTGTCGCGCAGCAGATCGCGGGCCACCTGCACGTTGCGGCCGCCCACGTCCACCAGCGTGCGCACCAGCGACTTTTCTTCGGTGTTCATGCTGAACGCGCCGCCGAACAGCTTGGTTTCGATTTCGATGACCGGCACGCCCTTGCGGATGAAATGGGCCAGCACCGCCTCCACGGCGGTGTCCACGTACTTACAGGGGTTGCAGTCGAAGTCGCGGCTGCCCTCGGCCAAGGGCAGCATGGCGTGGAAGATGCCCGCAAGCCCCGTGGGCCGATGGAAGAACGTGGCGGACACGCACGAGCCGAGCACCGTGGCGATGATGGCCGGACGCCGCGCCACGATGCCCTCGCCGATGCGCAGGTGCAGGTGGCGCAGCCGTTCTTCCGCCAGTTCGCGCGGCATGACCGCCGGGACAGGACATGACCTGTGCCCGTACAGCGTATCGCCCGTGCCGTCGCCCATCGTTCCCCCCTGTGCCGCCCATGGACGGCACGCATCCCCTGTCTTCACGCGCCCCCTAACCGAACGCGAGCGCTCGCGCAGCCGGCCTCCCGACCGGCGGCGCAACCGCCCGCCTGGCGGCGCATGCCGCGCCGCCCCACCATCCACGAAAACGTGAAGCCCCCGGAAGCCCGGCCCGCTACGGATTCAGGAGATCCTTCAGTTCCTTCCCGGCACGGAACACGGGCAGCCGCTTGGGCGGCACGGCCACGGAATCGCCGGTCTTGGGGTTGCGGCCCTTGTAGCCCCGGTACCCCTTGATCTTGAACGAACCGAAACCGCGAATCTCCACGCGGTCCCCTTCCAGCAGCGCATCGCGCACGCAGTCGAAGAAGGTGTTCACCACCATGGTGGCGTCCTCTACAGGCAGCTCATGCTCTTCGGCAAGCGCTCGTACCAGTTCGCTCTTGTTCACGTGGACCTCCAGTCGGACCTGTCCGTGCGGGGCATGGGCGTTTGGTGCAGGGCCGCCGCGCGCGCCCCGGAACCCCGATGCGGCGACACCATGTGCGAAGCATTATTCCTGACGGCATGTTACGCGCGCGTCCGGCACTGTGCCGACATGTTCCGCGCTCCGCCGGATGGGAGTTGCGGGTGCGCCTCCGGCTGTCGCCGCATGGCGTCACCACGCCCTTCTCCCCAATATTCCATCAATATCGCGTCCCCCACCACGTGACAAGGGGGGGGGACGCATTTCATCGGCCCGTGCGCAACGCCATGCCGCCGTCAGCGCGTCGCGGGCACCCAGCCGCCCCCGTCACCCCCGTCGCTTCCGTCGCTTCCCCCGGCGCTGCGCCCCTGCACGAAGCGGAACCCCTCCAGCCGCCCGTCGGCCGAAAGGCGCGCCCACAACTGGAAGGGCACGCCCTCGCCGCGCAGCATGCGCATGAACGGCACCGTGGAGGCAAAGCGCAGGTCGCGGTACGTGATCACGGGCGCGCCGTTCTCCTGCCGGGTTTCCTGGGTCATGAACATGGCGAAGCGGCCATACACCCGGAACAATTCCTCGGCCTCGGACAGGCGGCGGTACAGCACCGGATCCGGCTTGTCGAACAGTTCGAAGGCCAGCGGCGCGTCGGGGTTCAGCAACTGGTAGCGGGCCATGCCGTAGCGGCGGCCGTCGTCCACCACGGCCTTCCAGTTGAACGGGGCCAGGGCCTCGGGGATCACCGCCACCGACACGGGCGGGACGGGCTGGGCCGCCAGCTTCGCCACCAGGCCGGACTGCACATGCCGCTGCACGGCCAGCGAGGCGCCGGGCCACAGCAGCGTCCAGGCCAGACCCAGCGCGGCAAAGGCGCGCCGGTGCGTCCGGCCCATGGCCGCCACGATGCACGCCAGCATGACCAGGGTCATGACCGGGTCGATGATGAACACGGCAGGCAGGGCCACCCGGTAGTCCGAGAAGGGCAGGAACACCTGCGTGCCGTAGGTGGTGATGCAGTCCAGAAAGATGTGCAGCAGGATCAGCGCATAGGCGGTCAGGGCGTAGCGGGCATAGCCCCAGGTATGCACGCCGCCGCGCGGGCCGCCTGCGGATGCGGCGTCGGGCGGTCCCGATGGCGCACGCCGCAACAGCGGCAGGAACAGCAACGCCATCAGCAGGGCCATGACCGCGCCGCCCGCGAAGGAGTGGGTGATGCCCCGGTGCAGGGTCAGGTAGGCCAGCGGCGTGGAGCCGAAAAAGACGTCCGCGTCGGGCAGCACCGCGCAGATCAGGGCAAAGGGCATGAACCAGCGGCTGCGCCGGGTTCCGGGCAGGCTCATGGCGACAAGCGCGCCGCTGGCGAGATGGGTTACCGGGTCCATGGGGCGACCTCCGTGGGAAGCATGGGGAGTGGCGGCGCGGGCAAGCGGGGGGAGCGGGAGCCGCCCGGCCGGGAGCGATAGGGGAGGGAGGAGAAACACGGCGCGCGACGGGACGCCGTACGGGGCGTCGCACGGGGTTCCGCATCGTGCGGCCGGACGGACCGGCGGGCGCGGACTGCGCCGTACGGGCCGTGCCCCGGATATATCGTCATCGGCGCGGCGGATGGCAAGATGAGGGGTGGCGGAACCACCCGCCGCGGCTCCGGCCCGAAGGCAGCCGCGCGGCTCCGGTTGCGCTTTGCCTCCGCGTGGTTATCCTGAACGGGTTGCCGCCCGCTCCCGCATCCATTCCGTGGAGCCCGGCTCCATTCCGGAAACGGAGGCCGCGCCGCATGCGCCGCGAGGCCCCGCAGCCCCCAAGGATAGCCCATGACACACTCGCGCGGCAACGCCGCCCCCACCATCGACGTCATCTTCTTCGACTTCAGCGGCGTGCTGGCCGAGGAAGGCTTCATCGAGGGCCTGCGCGCCATCGGCCGGGCCCAAGGCCTGGACCCCGAGGCCACCATGCGCACGGCCACCGACCTGTGCTACGCCACCGGCTACGTCAACGGCCGCACCGACGAGGCCGCATGGTGGAACGCCGTGCGCGCGGCCACGGGCATGACCGGCACCGACGCCGCCCTGCGCGCCGAGATCATGAACCGCTTCACCGTGCGGCCGGACATGCTGCGCGCCGCCGACGCGGTGCGCGCGGCCGGTCTGCGCGCGGCCATCCTCAGCGACCACACCAACTGGCTGGAGGAAATCGACGCGGCCCACGGCGTGTACCGCCACTTCGACTGGGTGTTCAATTCGTTCCGCGAGGGGTTGAACAAGCGCGACCCCGGCTTCTTCACCCACGCCACGGGCGTCATGGGCGTGGACCCGGCGCGCGCGGCTTTTTTCGACGACAACGCCGGGCACATCGGCCGGGCTGCGGCGCTGGGCATCCATGCCCGGCTGTTCACCGGACGCGAAGCCTTCCGCGCCGACCTGGCCGCGCTGGCCCCGCAGGTGGCGCTGCCGGAAGGCTGGCCGGGGTAGCGGCACCAACCGCGTCCGACCGCGTTCCGTCACGTGGACATCATCATTCCGCCACACGCAGCCCCCATGCTGCGCGTGGCGGCTTTTTTCTCCCCGTGAAGGGCCGCCCACACCCGGCAGGCAGGCCCGTCCGTGCGCATTCCCCGCCCCACCGCACCCTCACCCCCGGCCCATGCCCCCCGCAACCCGGCGCGCGGCGCGCTGGCCGTGCTGGCGCTGACCGCCACCCTGCTGGCACTCCTGGCACTGACCGGACACTTCCCGGCCGTGGGACCGGACCAGGCCCTGGCCCTGCGCGACCGGCTGCTGGACCTGCACGCCCGCCACCCCGTGGCCAGCGTGGCCGCCTTCGTGGCTGGCTATGTGGCCATGACCTCGTGCTCCATTCCCGGCGCGGTGTTCCTGACCCTGACCGGCGGGGCGGTGTTCGGCTTCTGGGTGGCCCTGGCCGCCGTCAGCCTGGCCAGCACCGCCGGGGCCTGCCTGGCCTTCCTGAGCGCCCGGCACCTGCTGCGCGGCATGGTGCGCCGCCTGTGGCCCCGCCAGTCGGCGCGCATCGACGCGGCCATGGCGGAAGGGCAGCCATGCAGCGCGCCATGCGGCCCCGCCCTGTCCTCCCTGGCCTCCCCCGGCGCGCTGTGCCTGCTGGGCCTGCGCTGCGTGGCCGTGATGCCCTACTGGCTGGTGAACCTGCTGTTCGGGGTCACCGCCATGCGCCTTTCCACCTTCGCCACGGTCTCGCTGGTCGGCATGGTGCCGCTGAACGCCATCTACGTGCATGCCGGGGCGGAACTGGCCCGCATCCGCCACCTTGGCGACATCATCTCCCTGCGCACCGGCCTCGCCCTGTGCCTGCTGGCCGTGGTTCCCCTTGTGCTGCGCCGGGCGTTATGCGCGTTGAAGGCCCGGCGGTGGGCGGACAACCGCTGCACGTCCGCCCCAAAGCAACCTAGATAGCCGTATCCGGATTCAGGGGCCGGATACCCGCAACCCCTTCCCGCCCCTCCCCCCGCGTCCTCCCCTGCCTTCCCCGGTCGCCAGCCGGTCGCCAACCGGTTGCCAGCGCGGCGGGATTTGCCTACACTCCCGCCCTGTCGCCCGCGCACGGCCCGCGCCGCGCGCACCGGCACCCTCGCACACCACCGCAACCAATGGCACCCCACATGCGCAAAGCCTCCATCGGCATCACCCCGGAAGGCGTCCCGGCCATCGGCCTGTGCGCCCTGGTCACTCTTTCGCTGGCCATGCTCGGCTGCGCCACCGGCAGCTTCGTGTTCATGCTGCTGACCTGGTTCTGCTGCCACTTCTTTCGCGATCCGGAACGGGTCGTCCCCACTGCGCCCGGCCTTGGGGTCAGCCCCGCCGACGGAAAGGTGGTGCGCGTGCAGACCATGCCCGATCCGTTCACCGGCCAGCCGCGCACCACGGTGTGCATCTTCATGAACGTGTTCAGCGTGCACGTGAACCGCGCCCCGGTGGCAGGCACAGTGACCGGCATCGCCTATCATCCCGGCAAGTTCCTGAACGCGGCATGGGACAAGGCGTCCACCGACAACGAGCGCTGCGCCTACCAGGTGACCGGGGAAGACGGCGCCACCTGGACCTTCGTGCAGATCGCGGGGCTCATCGCCCGGCGCATCGTGTGCCGGACCGACGAGGGCGACACGCTGGCCCGTGGCGAACGCTTCGGCATGATCCGCTTCGGTTCGCGGGTTGACCTTTACCTGCCGGACGACTATTCTCCGTCGGTGAACGTGGGTGAGCAGGTGTTCGCCGGGCAGACCGTCGTGGCGCGCCGCAACGCCTGATCCCTCTCCAACCCCGCAGATTCCTTACCGCAAGAAGGCACAGGACAGCCGCAAGGCCATGGAACAGCCCGCCCGCCCGATCCACAAGGGAGTGTACATCCTCCCGAACCTCTTCACCACGGCAAGCCTCTTCGCGGGCTTCCTGGCGATGTTGTGGGCCGTTTCCGGGCGGTACGAGGACTGCGCCATGGCCATCCTGTTCAGCGCCCTCATGGACGGCCTGGACGGCAAGGTGGCCCGCCTCACCAACACCGCCAGCGAGTTCGGCGTGCAGTACGATTCGCTGTGCGACCTGGTGGCCTTCGGCGTGGCCCCGGCCTTCATGATGTACCAGTGGCAGCTCAACCAGTACGGCCGCCTCGGCATCGCCGCCGCGTTCCTGTTCGCGGTGTGCGGCGCGTTGCGCCTTGCCCGGTTCAACATCTCCACCGCCACCACTTCCAAGAAGTTCTTCATCGGCCTGCCCATTCCGGCTGCCGGCTGCGCCGTGGCCACGCTGGTGCTGTTCAGCCCCTACGTGCCCGAGCAGCTCGCGGGCGTCTTCCCGCGCTTCTGCCTGGCGCTCGCCTTCGTGCTCGCCTTCCTCATGGTGAGCCGCGTGCGCTACGCCTCCTTCAAGGAATACGGGCTCATCAAGGCCCATCCGTTCAGCTCGATGGTTACCGCCATCCTGCTGTTCGTACTCGTCTCCTCCGAACCCAAGCTCTTGGGTTTCCTGGTGTTCGCGGGCTACCTCATCTCCGGTCCCGTGTACACCTTCGTCATCATTCCCCGCCGCAATCACAAGCTACTACGCAGCCTATCCTAGGGTTGTCGTAGCAGCGCCCCGTACCTCCGTGTCAGGAACGCACGCCGTTCCCGGGCGGACGCGTACCCTCCTCTCAGCCAGAGTCCCGTCTCCCGGGCCGGCGCGCAGCTAACGAACAGATGCAGCATTCCGTCAGGCGCACACGCCGCCCGCGACGGCCGCGCATCGGCGCCATGGGCCCCGCCCCCAACCATCACGGGCGCGGACCGCAGCAAGAGGAGCACGAACCATGACCATCGAATCCGGTCGCATCCGCATTTTCGACACCACCCTGCGCGACGGCGAACAGTCCCCCGGCGCCACCATGAACCTCCAGGAAAAGATCCGCCTGGCCCGCCAGTTGGAAACCCTTGGCGTGGACATCATGGAAGCCGGGTTCCCCGCCTCCAGCCAGGGCGATTTCGAGGCCGTGCAGGCCATCGCCCGCGCCGTCAGGGGCGTGGAAGTGGCGGGCCTGTGCCGCGCCATGCCCGCCGACATCGACCGCGCCTGGGAAGCGGTGAAGGTGGCGGAGAACCCGCGCATCCACACCTTTCTCGCCACCTCGCCGGTGCACATGCAGTACAAGCTGCGCAAGGAACCGGACCAGGTGGTGGAAATGGCCGTGGCCGCCGTGCGCCACGCGGCGAAGTACACCAGCAACGTGGAGTTCTCTGCCGAGGACGCCTCCCGCTCCAACCCCGACTTCCTGGTGCGGGTGTTCGAGGCGGTCATCGACGCCGGGGCCACCACCATCAACGTGCCGGACACCGTGGGCTACGCCCAGCCCGAGGAATTCGGGCGGCTCATCCGGTACGTCATCGAGCACACCCCCAACAGCCACAAGGCCGTGTTCAGCGTGCACTGCCACAACGACCTCGGGATGGGCGTGGCCAACACCCTGGCCGCGCTGAAGGCGGGCGCCCGCCAGGCCGAGGTGACCGTGAGCGGCATCGGCGAGCGGGCGGGCAACGCCTCGCTCGAAGAGATCGTCATGGCCCTGCACACCCGGCGCGACTTCTACCAGCTGGACTGCGGCGTGGTCACCGAGCAGCTGTTCCCCACCTGCCGCCTGCTGTCCATGATCATCGGCCAGCCCATTCCGCCCAACAAGGCCATCGTGGGCGCCAACGCCTTCGCGCACGAATCGGGCATCCACCAGGACGGCATGCTCAAGAACCGCGAGACGTACGAGATCATGACGCCGGAATCCATCGGCAAGACCAAGACCGACCTCGTCATCGGCAAGCATTCCGGCCGCAACGCCGTGAAGAACAAGCTGGACGAACTCGGCTACCGGCTGGAGGAAGACCAGCTGGTCACCGTGTTCGAGGCGGTGAAGAAGCTGGCGGACAAGAAGAAGCAGATTTATGACGAGGACATCGAAGCCCTGGTGCTCGAAGAGGTCTACCGCCTGCCCGACCAGTACCGGCTGGTGAACCTTTCCGTGCAGTGCAGCGACACCGGCATGCCGCCCACGGCCGCCGTGGTCATGGACGTCATGGGCGAGACCAGGCGCGCCGCCGGGTTCGGCGTGGGTCCCATCGACGCGGTGTTCAACGTCATCGGCGACATCGTGGGCCGCGCGCCCGTCCTCGAGCGGTATTCGGTCACCGCCATCACCGGCGGCACCGACGCCCAGGGCGAGGTTACCGTGCGCCTGCGGCAGAACGGCGGCAGCGCGGTCGGACGCGGGTCCGACCCCGACATCATACTGGCCAGCGCCCGCGCGTACGTGAACGCGCTGAACCGCCTGGCAAAGAAAGAAGAAGAGCAAGAGAAGGAGGGCATCTAGATGGCACACACGCTTGCGCAGAAGATCCTGCAGGCGCACACCGACGAGGCGATCACCGCCGCGGGGCAGATCGTCCGCTGTCGCGTCTCGCTGGCTCTGGCAAACGACATCACCGCTCCGCTCGCCATCAAGTCCTTCCGGGCCATGGGGGCGAAAAAGGTGTTCGACCGCGACAAGGTGGCGCTGGTCATGGACCACTTCACCCCGCAGAAGGACATCGCCTCGGCGCAGCAGGTGAAGCTGTCCCGCGAATTCGCGAAGGAAATGGACATCACCCACTACTACGAGGGCGGCGATTGCGGCGTGGAGCACGCCCTGCTGCCGGAACTGGGCCTGGTGGGCCCCGGTGACGTGGTGGTGGGGGCCGACAGCCACACCTGCACGTACGGAGGGCTGGGCGCCTTTGCGACCGGATTCGGGTCCACCGACGTGGCCGGGGCCATGGCCCTTGGCGAAACGTGGTTCAAGGTGCCGCCCACCATCCGCGCCACCTTCAACGGCACGCTGCCCAGATGGGTGGGGGCCAAGGACCTGATCCTGCGCCTCATCGGCGAGATCGGCGTGGACGGCGCCCTGTACCGCGCCCTGGAATTCGACGGCGCGGCCATCGAGGCCCTTTCCGTCGAGGGCCGCATGACCATCGCCAACATGGCCATCGAGGCGGGCGGCAAGGCGGGTCTGTTCGCCGCCGACGCCAAGACCCTGGCCTACACCGCCGCGCGCGGCCGCAAGGACGTGGCGCTGGCCGCCGACCCCGGCGCAACCTACGAGCGCGAACTGGTCTTCGACGTGTCCGGCATGGAGCCGGTGGTGGCCTGCCCGCACCTGCCCGAAAACGTGAAGCCGGTGGGCGAGGTGCAGGGCGTGACCCTGGACCAGGTGGTCATCGGCTCGTGCACCAACGGCCGCATCAGCGACATGCGCGAGGCCGCCGACGTGCTGCGCGGCCGCAAGGTGGCCAGGGGCGTGCGCTGCATCGTGCTGCCCGCCACCCCCGGCGTGTGGAAGGAAGCCCTGAAGGAAGGGCTGATCGAGACCTTCATGGACTCGGGCTGCATCGTGGGCCCGGCCACCTGCGGGCCGTGTCTTGGCGGGCACATGGGCATCCTGGCCGACGGCGAGCGCGCCATCGCCACCACCAACCGCAACTTCCGCGGGCGCATGGGCAGCCTGGAGTCTGAGGTGTACCTGGCAAGCCCGGCCGTGGCCGCCGCCTCGGCCGTGGCGGGCGTCATCGCCCACCCCGGCAGCCTGTAGGGCCAGGACCGTACCACACGCCATTTACGGAGGTTTACGCACCATGAGCTACACCGGCACCGCCCACAAGGTGGGCGAGCATATCGATACCGACGCCATCATCCCCGCGCGCTTCCTGGTCACCACCGACACGAAGGAGTTGGGCGAAAACTGCATGGCCGGCCTTGAGGAAGGCTGGGTGAAACGGGTGAAGCCCGGCGACGTGATGGTGGCGGGGCGCAACTTCGGTTGCGGCTCGTCGCGCGAGCACGCGCCCATCGCCATCCTGGGCGCGGGCATGCCCGTGGTCATCGCGCACAGCTTCGCGCGCATCTTCTACCGCAACGCCTTCAACATGGGCCTGTTGCTGCTGGAAGTGGGCGACGAGGTGGACAAGATCGCCGACGGCGACACCGTGGAAGTGGACGCGGCCAAGGGGCTGATCACCAACCGCACCACCGGGGCCACCATCACCTGCCCGCCGCTGCCCGCGTCCATGCGGGAGTTGTTGGACAAGGGGGGGCTTGTCCCCTACGTCAAGGAACGCCTAGCCTAGCATTGGGGCGGCGGGCCATACAATCCGCCGCCGCATCACCCATAGCGCGCATCGGTCATCGAGAAGGGATATCCAGATGGACATGAAGATCTGCCTGATGCCGGGCGACGGCATCGGCCCGGAAATCGTGGAACAGGCCGTGAAGGTATTGGACAAGGTGGCGAAAAAGTTCGGCCATACCGTCAGCTACACCAACGCGCTCATCGGCGGCGCGGCCATCGACGCCACGGGCGGCCCCCTGCCGGACGAAACCGTGGCCGCGTGCAAGGCGGCCGACGCCGTGCTGCTGGGCGCCGTGGGCGGCCCCAAGTGGGATACGCTGCCCACCGCCATCCGCCCGGAAAAGGGCCTGCTGGGCATCCGCAAGGCGCTGGGGCTGTTCGCCAACCTGCGCCCGGCCACCCTGCTGCCCGAACTGGCCGGGGCCTGCCTGCTGCGCGCCGACATCGCCGCGCAGGGTCTGGACGTGATGGTGGTGCGCGAGCTGACCGGCGGCGTCTACTTCGGCGAGCCGGTGTGCGAGGAAGAACTGCGCGGCGGCCTGCGCACCAGCTACAACACCATGATCTACAATGAAGAGGAAGTGCGCCGCATCGCCCGCGTGGCCTTCGAGGCGGCCCGCAAGCGCAACAGGAAGGTCTGCTCGGTGGACAAGGCCAACGTGCTGGCCGTGTCGCGCCTGTGGCGCGCCGTGGTCATCGAGGTGGCCAGGGACTACCCCGACGTGGAACTGACCCACATGTACGTGGACAACGCGGCCATGCAACTGGTGCGCTGGCCCGCCCAGTTCGACGTCATCGTCACCGAAAACCTGTTCGGCGACATCCTGTCCGACGAGGCGGCGGTGATCACCGGGTCCATCGGCATGCTGCCCTCGGCGTCGCTGGGCGCCAGCGGCCCCGGCATCTTCGAGCCCATCCACGGTTCCGCCCCGGACATCGCCGGGCAGAACAAGGCCAACCCCGTGGCCACCATCCTGTCCATCGCCATGATGCTGCGCCACGCCTTCGCCCTGGAAAAGGAGGCTGTCGCCATCGAGCAGGCCGTCAGCGGCGTGCTGCGCGAAGGCTACCGCACCGGCGACATCATGGAGGAAGGGAAGACCCTGGTCGGCACCGTAAGCATGGGGAACCTGGTGGCGGAGCGCGTCTAGCGCGGAATGCGCCCATACCCCGGCTTGAGCAAGGAGGGGCGTGCCGTCGTTGCGGGTGTTGCAACGGCGGCGCGCCTGCTTTTTTTGGGGGGGATGAAGCGTACTCCCCCCGGAGTTCGAGTCCCTCCCCCTTCCGCAGGTTCTGTATGAAACCGGAAACGCCGTTCCCTTTCCTTGGCGGCCACCAACGCTCTCGACAGGGCGCCCTCCGTGCCCACGGTGCACAAAAAAGCTGTACGTACCTACAGCGTGTTTATTGGCATTCCGCCCGGAGGAGGATACCTCTGGAGCCGGAATACAGCGAAGTGAACAGGGCTCCTGCCCGATATCCGCACAATCCAAACCGGGCATCCACCAAGCGCTTATCGTGGAAAACCTGCTTGCCGCCACGGTAGGCTGCCTGCCAGCCTGTTCACCACCACAGGCGGCCCGGCGGCGATCATCGTCATGGTTGGCTACATGAAGGAGTTGGGCCTTGCTGTCCGAGGACGAACTGATTCTCTACACGACCGATGACGGGGCGACGGATGAAGAAGATATCGCCCAGTTGGAGGCAATGGAGAAAGCCGCCAAGGGACGGAAGAAGGAGGGCGGGAATGCTTGACGTGAGGTAGTCCCGGCCTGATCAATATATTGATCAATACGTTAAAGCTGCTCACCTGATAAAAAGATGCTATCAAAGCCATATGCCGCGAAAAAAAAGCGCAACAGCCGATCTCCACTATTATTCCGAGCGTCTCAAACGCAAGCTGCTTCAGTTGCGCTCTTTTTCCGCCGCTCTTGTGGAGGCTCCGTCCGGCCACGGCAAAACCACGGCTGTGCGCGGCTGGCTGGAAAGCAGCATTCCCCGGAACGCGGACGTGTACTGGTTCACCGCCGAGGATGAAGCGCCGGAAGCGGGCTACCGGCGACTCTGCCGTGAAATTGGAAAAATTGACTCCCGCGCGGGCGAACGCCTGCTCAAGGCCGATTTCCCCAACGCCTTCACGCTGGGGGAAGCCTGCGACGCTTTGCGGTCCATCGAATGCGGCCGCGAAACCTGGCTGGTGATCGACAATTTCCAATGCCTGCTCTCCGGCCTGCCGCCCGCCGTTTTGGCCGCGCTCGTGGAGCACGGCGGCAAAGAACTGCATGTGGTCATCATCACGCAGCCGCTGGATCGTGAGCACCACAACGCCCTCGCAGGCCGGAACTTTTTGCGTCTCACAGCCACTGATCTGCGGTTGGAGGACGGGGACGTCCGCCGCTACTACGCCCAGGCCGGGCTGAAGGTTACGGAGGATGAGGCGCGGCGGGTGCAGAGCCGTACCGGGGGCTGGATGTTTGCCGTGTCGTTGCAACTCCGCGCCTTTCGGGAAAACGGGACGTTCTCCGATGCCGCCGTCCAGGAGCTCATGGAGCGCCTGATCTGGGACAGGCTGAGCGATGAACAGCAAACCTTTCTTCTGCGCCTCTCTCTCTTTGAAACAGCCACGGTGCGGCAGATGTGCGATCTGCTCGGCTGTGACGCGCTGCCCGACTATGCCGAGCGGGCGCTGTCCGGCCCCCTGATCCGCCATGACGCCGCGCGGCGGCTCTATGAGCCGCATACCGTCCTGCTGGCGCTGCTCGCGCGCAAACGCGCCGAACGCGGCACGGCCTTTGAGCGGGCCTGCCTGCTGGGCGCGGGCGACCTGTGCCGGAGCGAAGGCCGGATAGCGGAGGCGCTGGGTTTTTATCACACGGCGCGCGACTATGCCCGGATGCTTTCCCTTGACCTCTCGCGGGTGATTTTCGCGGAAGCCGGTGGCGCGACCTTCTTTGAAATCGCCCAGGACATTGTACGGAACTGCCCGGCGGCAATCCGGCGGGAGCATCCGCTTGCCCTGCTGCAAGCGGCCTGGGCGCTCAAGGCGGCGGGGAGAGAAAACGGGTTCGGCGCGCTGCTGGACGAATTGGACAGGCAACTGGACCAGGACGGTCCCCTGCGCGCGGAATGGCTTTTGCTGTCCGCCTACCGGCACTTCCCCCAAACGAAAAAAATGTTGCCGCTTGTGCGCAAGGCCGCGCCGCTGTTCGGCGGGAGCTTTTCGCGGGTGATATTGCCCGACGCTCCCTGGGCCTTCGGGCAATATTTTCAGCTTTCCGCCTTCCACCTGCGGCCGGGCGAAGCCGACCGGGAAGCGGACGCGCTGGAAGCCTTCATCAACGTGTATTCCCAACTGACGGGCGGCCACGGCAGCGGCGCGGATTCGCTGTTCCGGGCCGAAGCCGCCTATTTTCGCGGCGACTTCGCCCAGGCGGAAGTTCTGGCCTACAAGACGCTTTTTCTGGCGGAAAGCGCCCGGCAAAGCACCATCCGGTTGGGCGCGGCCAGACTGCTGGCCGACCTTGCCCTGCTCAAGGCGGATACGGCGGGCTGGCAGCGCGCCGTGGGCGCTCTGGAGCGCGCCGCCTCTGCCTGCCCGGACTCGCCCTTTGTCCGGCCGGTGCTGGACATCATCAAGGGCGCAATTCTGAGCGAACTCCAGGCGCAGACACGCATCGCCGACTGGCTCAAAAATGGAGACTTCCCCCGGCGCGTCCTGCTTGCCCCCATGCTCGGCAACGCCTTGTACGTGCATGTGATGTGTCTGCTGCAACAAGGGGAATACGCGCGCTTCATCGGCACGCAGGAGGCCCTTCCCAAAGAATGTATCGCCGGAAACGCTTTTTCGGAGTTTCTGTTCGCGTTTCTCATGGCGCTTGGGCACAGCGCGCTGGAACACCGCGACCAGGCCGCCGCCTTTCTGGAACAGGCCGCTGAAAAAGCGCTGCCCGACGGCTTTGTTCTTCCCTTCGCGGCCTCTTCCTCCCTGCTTCAGGGCTTGGCCGAAGAACTTGTCCGGGAGAACTATCCCGCTTTCATCGACTTCTTTACGAGTATAAAGGGGCAATTCGAAACCGGCTGGGTGGCGCTGCACGATGCCGTGCTCGCGGGCGATCTGCCCTCCGGACTGAGCGCGCGGGAGCGGGAGATCGCGGAACTGGCGGCCCAGGGGCTGCGCAACCATGAAATCGCGGCAAGGCTTGGCGTGGCGGACAACACGGTGCGGGCGCACCTGCGCGCCGTCTTCCAGAAGCTGGACATCGACCGGCGCGCCAGGCTGGCCGAAAAGCTACAGTAAATGAACGCCTCTTCAGCGTGTATATGGCGTTGAAGACCACCTCCTGCGCCCTCCCAGGCGACACGTCGCCATGGCCTGTCCGCGCGCGGGCATGGCAACGTCGAATACCATCCGGAATTTCTTCTCAGAATAGTCCATTCGGACGATGCGCATAGTAACGTATCCGGGTAGCATGTTTCGATATCGCCACATCCCGGCGTCGGCTACGGGCGAGGTGCCCTATATCATACAGCATGCAGGAGGGGCGACCATGGCGCAGCCGGTGGAGAACTTCATCCGCAAGACCGGTGTGACAGCCGGAATTTTCAACCTTGTGCTCAATCCCTTTTTCGCCTGGCTCGGCAACATGGAGATGGCAGACGTGCCGCTGGTCGGCGCTGCCGCCGTGGATACGGCCATCACCTGCATGGTCATGTCGCTGCTGGTGAGCCTTTTCATTTCCGCCGACACCCGGCGCGCCATCAGGGCCGGGGGCCTCGAAACGGCAGGGATGCCCCTCAGGGGGGAACGCCTGCTATGCCGCCTGCCCGTCCGCCCATGGAAGCTCGGACTTCTTCTCGGCCTCGCCGTCGCCGTCGTTGTCACACCCTGGCTGGTGGGGCTCTTTGGAATTTTCGGCGTGGCCTCGTTTTCGTTTTTTGCCTTTGCCGCGCTCAAGGCCGTGTACACACCGATCGTGGCCCATGCCGTGGCCCGCTGGGTGATTTTGCGGCAACTGGAGGCCGCCACGCGGGTCTGCGACTCGCCCAACGCATAAGGGGAACGCCATGTTCACGTTCGAAAACGACAAGTGCTACCGGATGCCCGCCCACTTCGGGGGGTGGCTCTACCAACCGGTGGAGACCTGCTACCATGACGTGGTCAACATGGCCTTCACCTATGCAACCGACGGCAACCGTCTGGCCGGCTATATACCGGAGCGCTTCGAACTGCTGCGGCCCGAACTGTCCATCGGGTACAGCCAGTGCCGGGAAGTCGATTGGATGGGCGGCTCCGCCTACAACCTGATCGACGTATCCGCCCCGGTGCGTTTCACCGGCCGGCGCGACCGGGTGGAAGGCGCTTTTTCCCTGGTGGTCTGGGAGAACAAGACAACGCCGATCCTTACCGGCCGCGAGGAGACCGGAGTCCCCAAAATTTACGCGGACATAGAGGATCTGCACATCTTGGGCGACAAACGATCCACCACCGCCAGCTTTGAAGGAAACACCTTTTTGCGGCTGGAAATGACCGTGGCCGGCCCCATGGACGAAGCCGGGCTGGCGCGGCGGCGCAACCTGCCGGTGAACTGCCTGAACTGGCGATATATCCCCAAGGTCGGCGCTCCGGGAGCCGACTTGAGCCAGCCGGTTCTGTTCCCCCAGCGCCTTGAGGCGCGCAGCGCATGGCTGGGTGAAGGAACCGTCCAATGGATCGGCCTGAAGCACGAACAGTGTCCCATGCAAGCCCATATCATCAAGGCTCTGGCTGAATTGCCCATGCTCGAAATGTCCCCGGCCGTGATGACGCATGGCTCCATCTACCTGATGTCCCCGTTGGCCCGCGTTCTGGAGTAACGGCTTTACGGCGGCTCCGACATGCGGTTCCCTCCGGGACGCGCCTGCAATAACCAAGGAGGAACCATGGACAACTATTTTCAGGATAAAGTATGCGTCGTGACCGGTGCGGCTTCCGGCATAGGCCTGCAACTGGCAAAGGATTTGCTGGCCGCGCGGGCGGTCGTGTTCATGGCCGACGTCAACGCCGACAATCTGGCCCGCGCGCGGGACGGACTGGGCCGGGACAATGCGTACGCCGTGGTCACGGACGTGACCAAAGAGGAACAGGTACACGCGCTGATAGAGCGCGCGGCCGGGCATAACGGGCGGCTGGACATCCTCTTCAATAACGCCGGCATCGGCGGAACCATGCCCTGGGAAGACGTCACCCTGGACTTCTGGCGCAGGGTTCTGGACATCAACCTGTGGGGCGTCATCCACGGGCTGCATTACGCCGTGCCCCTCATGCGCAAGCAGGGGGGCGGGCACATCGTCAATACGTCCTCGATGGCCGGGTTGGTCAACATTCCGTACCAGACGGTCTATTGCGCCAGCAAAACGGCGGTTGCCGCCATAGGCGAATGCCTGCGCTTTGAACTGGCGGATGAAAACATCCACGTCACCACCGTGTATCCCGCCAATGTGACCACCCCTATTTTTGCCGAGGCGGGCGCAGTACCCGATGACGCCATCCCGGTGGAGGAGGCGGTGAACATCATCTTGGACGCCGTCAGCCGTCAGGAAAGCGCGGTGATATTTCCCGAAGGTTCTCGCCTGTGGGCGAAATCGGTGCAGGCGGTTCCCGAATTCCGGGAAAAGGTCATGCTGGAACTGGCCAGGGAACGACGCCGCAATTACCAGACCAAAGGACGCTATTTTTAAGGAACCGCATTACCCAGCAATGTTATACTCAATCTGTTTTCATGTGAAATTCACCTGCGGTGCGCGGTATGGAGGACGGTTTCCTGTAATGCCCCCCTCTCCTCCTCCTACCCCTCCAACCCCATCCCCGGCTCCATCACCCTGCCCGACAACGTCGTCTCGTACCCGCCCATCCCTTCTATCCGCTTCAAGAACCGCGCATCCCGCAGCAGCGCCAGCATGGCCTGCACCCGTGCATCGTGCATGTGCGCGGCGGGGATCACCACGTCGTACCGCTCGCGCGCCAGCGGCACGAAATCCAGCCCCAGCGCCCGCGCGGCGGCGTGGATGCCGAGGCCGCAGTCCGCCGCGCCGGTCAGCACGTTCACGGCCACGGCCATGTGGGTGAATTCCTCCTTGTCGTAGCCCTGCACCAGCGAAGGCGCGATGCCCGCCTGCCCCAGGTGCCAGTCGAGCAGGATGCGCGTGCCCGCGCCGCGCTGGCGGTTGATGAACCGCACGTCGGAGCGGGCAAGGTCCTCCACCCCCCGGATATTCTTCGGGTTGCCCGCCGCCACGATGAGCCCCTGGTGCCGGATGGCCAGGTTCACCACCCGCACCTCCATGTCGGGCAGGTACTTGTCCAGGAAGGGAAAGTTGAAGTCGCCCGTTTCCGGGTCGAACAGGTGCGCCCCCGCGAAATGGCACGAGCCGCCGCGCAGCGCGGTGATGCCGCCCATGCTGCCCACGTGGGTGGAGATGAGCCGGAACGGCCGCTCGCCGCCCATCAGTTCGTCGGCCAGCAGATCCAGGGTGTTGTCGTGGCTGCCCACGCAGACCAGGATGGAGTCCAGCACCGCCTCGGGCACGGTCAGCCGGGCGCGCAGCACCTCGTGCTCGGTGGCGCCCTCGGACAGGGCGGGCACGCGGGCCACGGCCTGGGCGCGCGACAGGGTGGTGATGTTGCCCGCGCCGCGCCCCAGCGGCGTGCCCACCAGGCGGTCGCCCACGCGGCCCACGGCCAGGCGCACGAATTCCTCCACCCCCAGCTTCGAGGGCACCTTGCGCGTCAGGTGCACCTCGGCGGCGGGGCGGTCCGCCGGTACGGTGCGGCCCATCCACGCCACCAACGGGGCCACCAGTTCGTCGAAGCAGACCACCGCGCTCACCGGGTAGCCGGGCGCGCCCACCACCAGCCGCCCGCGGCATTCCCCCAGCAGCGAGGGCTTGCCGGGCATGGCCTGGATGCCGTGCACCAGCACCCGCCCCTCCGCCGCGATGACCTGCCGGGTGAAGTCCTTGCTGCCCGCCGACGACCCCGCGCACAGCACGGTGACGTGCACGCCCTCGTCCAGGCTGCGGACCAGGGCCGCGCGCAGGGCGTCGGGGCTGTCCGGCACCGGGGGGATGCGCTCCACCACGCAGCCCATGTCGCGCGCCATGGCCGCCAGCACCTGCGAGTTGGATTCCACCACCTGCCCCGCGCCCGGCTCCGGCCGGGTGGTGAAGTCCAGCACCTCGTCGCCGGTGGGGATGATGCGCATGCGCACCCGCTCCCACACCTTGACCTCCCAGATGCCGCCGGACAGCAGCGCGCCCACGTCGCAGGCGGCCAGCCGGTGGTTGCGCGGGAACAGCAGTTCGGTGGCCACGATGTCCTCGCCGATGCGCCGCACGTGCCGCCACGGAAAGGCCGGGGCCTCGATCTCCACGGTGTCCGCGTCCAGTTGGGCCACGTGCTCGATCATCACCACCGCGTCGCACCCTTCGGGCATGGGATGCCCGGTGTTCACCGGGTGGTAGGTTTCGCCCCGGCGCAGGGCCACGGGGTGCCCTTCGCGCGCGGCAAAGGTGTCGGCGGCGCGCACGGCGATGCCGTCCATGGCCGCGCTGTGCATGGTGGGCGAGGAATAGCGCGCGTACACCGCCTCGGACAGCACCCGCCCGGCGGCCTCGTGCGAGCCCACGGTTTCCGCGTGAACCAGGGCGGCGCGGTCCAGCGCGGCGCGGGCGCGGTCCACGGCCTCGGGTATGGGCAGGGTTTCCAGGTAGATGTTGCGGGTGGTGACGCTGGCGGACGTATCGGGATGGGACATGGCGTGCCTCTTGGTGCTGACGGTGTGCGCGCGATGCGGCGGGCAATGGCTGGTCACGATTCCATATCCTGCCGGTGACGACGATACAACCCGCGCAACTGGTCGTACGAGATGCCCAGCAGTTCCGCGGCCACCCGGCGGTTGTGCCGGGCGCGGGCCAGGGCGGCGCGCAGGGCGGCAAGCTCCAGCTGGCGCACGGCCTCGGGCAGGGGGACGCCGGGCGCCACGTCGTGGTCCGTGTCATCGGGCGGTACGGTGCCGGGTCCGCGCCGTGGCCCGGCACCGTCCGCCATGGCCCCCGTGGAGGGTGGGGGCGGCGTGGCCGGGGCGGGACGGGAGACTGCCGGTCCCTGCCGCCACGGCGACGCGAAAGGATCAAGGTCGAAATGCTCGATGCGCGGGGCGCGGCCGGTGGACCGGCCATCGTCCGGCCACACGGCTCCGTCATCCAGACGGGCCACGGCGCGCTCCACCGCGTTGCGCAACTCGCGCACGTTGCCCGGCCAAGGGTGGGCCAGCAACTGGGCCAGGGCGGCGGGGGCAAGGTCCGGCGTATCCGGCAGGTCCAGTTCCGCCGCCATGCTGGCCGCGAAGTGGCGGGCCAGCAGCACCACGTCGTCGCCGCGCTCGCGCAGGGGCGGCACGGACACCACCTCGAAGCTCAGGCGGTCCAGCAGGTCGGCGCGAAAGCGCCCCTGCGCCACCATGGCGGGCAGGTCGGCGTTGGTGGCGGCCACCACCCGCACGTCCACCCGCACCGGCTGCGCGCCGCCCACCCGTTCCAGCATGCCGTATTCCACCACCCGCAGCAGCTTGTCCTGCACCCCGGCGGGGATGTTGCCCACCTCGTCCAGGAACAGCGTGCCGCCGTCGGCCCGCTCGAAGCGCCCGGCCCGGCGCGCCCCGGCCCCGGTGAAGGCCCCGGCCTCGTGGCCGAACAGTTCGGCCTCGGCCAGGGTGGGGGCCAGCGCCGCGCAGTCCAGCACCACCAGCGGCCCCTGCCAGCGCGGGGAAAGATAGTGCAGCCGCGCCGCGGCCAGTTCCTTGCCGGTACCCCGCTCGCCCGCCAGCAGCACGGGCCGGTCCACGCGCGCCACGCGCGAAAGCGCCTCCTGAAAGGCGAGGAAGGCGTCCGACTGGCCGATGGCCTCGGCCAGCGCGGGCGACGCGGCGGCAGCGCGCGTGCGATCGTGCATGGGCAGTTCAACCATATTTTGATGATTTTCGCCAGTAATTGGTATAAACGCATTTTACGGGCGATGCGCATCGCCCGGCATGTTGAGGCCATTCCCAGTGATTGCCCGTGGTTGCCTCCTGCGGACCGGCTGGCACGGTTGCTGCTTTTCCCGCCGCACCAACGCACAGCGCACCGCAGGAGGCGATCATGGGTATCTTTTCACGATTCAAGGACATCGTCGGTTCCAATATCAGCGCCATGCTGGACAAGGCCGAAGACCCGGAAAAGCTGGTCCGGCTGATGATCCGCGAGATGGAGGAAACGCTGGTGGAACTGAAGGCCGGGTGCGCCGCCAGCATGGCCGAGGCGCGCCGGGTGCGCCGCGAACTGGACGGCGTGCAGGACCAGGTGGACCGCTGGGACCGCCGGGCCGAACTGGCCGTGACGGCCGGGCGCGAAGACCTGGCGCGCGAGGCGCTGCTGGAGCGCCGCCGCGAGAACGAGCGCGCCGACGCGCTGCGCCGCGAACTGGACGAGATCGACGCGCTGGTGGCCCGCACCCAGGGCGACATGGACGTACTGGACGAAAAGCTGGCGGCCGCGCGAGAGAAGCAGCGCATGCTGGTGCAGCGCCACGTGCACGCCCGGGTGCGCCGTCAGGCCCGCGAGGACGTGCGCCGCGCCGCCTCGCTGGAGGTGATGCACCGGTTCGAGGAATTGGAGCGCCGCGTGGAGCACATGGAGGCAGAGGCGGACGCCGTGCGCGTGCCCTCCGGCAGCCGTGGCGGTCCCAACGGACTGGACGCGGCCTTCGCGGACCTGGAAACGCGCGACGAACTGGAGCGCGAACTGGCCGCCCTGCGCGCCCGCGTGGGCGAGCGCAAGGCCCATGCCGCCCCGCGCGACGGTGAAGTTTCCGGCGCATCGGAGTAACCGTCTTGCGCCCGCAGGTTGCAGAGGCTAGGCTGGACGCCCGTGCGGCATCGCCCTTTCCGGAACCGGGCGCGCGCCGTCCCGCATGCCACCCCGCCGCCCGCGCCACGGGTCACGTCCCGGCGCGCGGCGGCCCTACAGTTCGAGGCCACGCATGCATGAGCCGTACATGTTCGAGGAACTATTCGCCGTCATGGCGCAACTGGGGCCGGTCATGATGTTCTGGTTCATGGTGCTGCCCGCGCTGGTGGCCGTGCTGCTGCTGGCCATCCTGTACCGCCTGCTGCGCACCCGCGAGGGCGCCACCCCGGCGCACGACGACGAGGCCCGGATGATCCAGGAGATGTACCGGGCGCTGGGCCGCATGGAGGAACGGGTGGAAGCGCTGGAAACGCTGCTGCTCGATCCCGACGGTTCGGCGGGGCGCGGCGGGACTGCCGGATCTGGCGGATCTGGCGGACCTGGCGGGGCGGGCGCGACTGGTGGGCATGACGGCCATGACCCCGCGCGCGGCCAGGGGAGGGAATGACCATGGACGGCCATGAAGACAGGTTCGACAGGCGTTCCGGACGGGGGCGGGGCGGGCGGCATTGCTCCACCGGCCATGACCGCGACGGCGCATGCCGGGACGGATGGCAGGGCGACGGTTTCCGCCGTTCCGACACGTATCGGGCAGGCACGCATCGGGAAGACGCGCATCGGGAAGACGCATGGGACGGACTGCGCGGCGGGCGGGATGCCCGGCACGGCCAAGGGCCGCGCACCCTGTACCGCGCCCGCGACGGCAAGCTGATGGGTGTTTGCAAGGGGCTTGCGCAACATTTCGGAATGTCGGTATTCTGGGTGCGCGTGCTGTTCGTGGCCGCGGCCCTGTTCACCGGGTTCTGGCCCGTGGTGGGGCTGTACGTGCTGGCCGGGCTGGTCATGAAGCCCCGTCCGGTGCTGCAACCGGCCGACGCGGGCGAACGCGACTTCTACGGCAGCTACGTGTCCTCGCGCGGCGAGGCGTTGCGCAGGCTGAAGGAAAAATTCGACCGGCTGGAGGGCCGCATCCGCCGCATGGAGGATGTGGTCACGCGACGGGATTTCGACTGGGACCGCAGGTTCGGCGCACAGCGCTGACCGGCCGGGGGCCGGGCGGTTCCGGACACCATAGTCCTTCGGGATGGAGAGGCGTCTCCGGACGGGGGCGAGGGCGAAGGCTCTCGTCCCCGTCGTGGTTTTTTGGGAGGAAAAGTGGGCCGCTGGCGAGGCGCCCCCGCCTTTCCCGTCCCCCGGCGCTACCCCCGGCGTTGCAACAGGTTGCCCGCCACGATGAGCACCAGCCCCGCCAGCGTGGTGGGCAGTATCCGTTCGCCCAGCAGCAGCGCGATGAACACCAGCGACAGGAACGGCGAAAAGAAGATCAGGTTGCCGATGCGCGCCGCCGACTCCGTCAGCTTCATGGCCTTCAGCCAGAACACGAAGGCGATGCCCATCTCGAACGCGCCCACGTATGCGGCGGCGGCAAGGCCCGGCAGCAGGTCCGCCCGGAACGGCAGCGATGAAAACATGCACGTGGCCGCCAGCACCAGCGGCAGCCCGGCGGCGAAGTTGCAGAACAGCCCCAGCACCGGCTCCAGCGGGCTGCGCGCGTTGCCGATCCAGTACAGCGCCCAGATCACCGTGCTTGCCAGCGCCAGCGCCACGCCCCCCACGCTGCCTCCGGCCAGCGCGGCCACGTCGCCCCGCGTGGCGATGACCACCACCCCGGCATAGCTCACGGCCACGGCCAGCAGTTCGCGCCGGGTCACCCGGTGCCCCAGCAGCGGCACGGAAAGCAGGGTCAGGGTGATGGCCCAGGTGTAGTTCACCGGCTGGGCCACCTGCGCGGGCAGCAGGGCGTACGCCTTGAACAGCACGATGTAGTAGACGAAGGGATTCAGCACGCCCAGCAGCGCGGCCCGCAGCAGATCGCGCCGGGGCGCTTCCGCCAGTTCGCGGACGAGGCCCCCGGCGCCGTGGCGGTACAGCAGGATGGCGGCCAGCACCGTCAGCGACACTCCGGTGGACACCAGCAGCAACTGCAACGGGTCCAGGTGGCGCAGGGCCAGCTTGAAGGCCGTGGCCACCGTGGACCAGATGGCCACCGTGGCGATGCCGTACAGGTAGGCCCTGCGCTGGTCGGTGCGCGGCCCGGCGGGCAGGGGAGCACCGGCGGAGGAACCTCCGGAGGGCTCGTCGGCCGGGCCGTCCTTCGGGATGGCCGGGATGTCGGCCGGGCCGTCGGACGAACTGGCGTGGGGGGTGGTCATGTGCGCCTCCTGCCGGGTGTATGCCGGGTGTATGCCGGGTGTACTAGCACCCCGGGGCGGCAACGCCAATGGCGGCGGCATGCCGCACCCGGTGCGGTATCGAGGGCAAGGGGCCGCACCTTTGCGCGAACCGGATTCCTGCTGTATGTAGTCGGCACCACGCACCACACGCACCGGAGACCGCCATGCCCGCGAACCACATCCCGTGCGCCCTCCGCACGCCCGTCGCCTTTGCCCCGCCCGGCCAGCCCTTTCCGCCGGGCACGGGCCGCATCCCCATGCCGCTGCTGCCCACCCTGCTGCGCGCCCTGCTGTTTGTCGCCCTGCTGGCGCTGCTGTCCGCCTGCGCCACGCCCACGCTGGCGGAGCCGGTTCCGGCCAGCGCGCCCTTCCCGGACATTCCCCTGGAAAACGCCGCCACGCCCGCCCAACTGGCCGCGCTGGGCCTTTCCGGCCAAGGGCCGTGGAAGCTCTCGGACATCCGCCCGGCCACCGGGAACAAGGCCCCGCTGGTGCTCATCGAGATCTTCAGCATGTACTGCCCGCACTGCCAGCGCGAGGCACCGCACATGAACCGCCTGGCCGAACTGCTGGCCGCCTCGCCCCTGAAGGACCGCATCACCGTCATCGGGGTGGGCGTGGGCAATACCCGCATGGAGGTGGACCTGTACCGCGAGCGCTACGGGGTCACCATCCCCCTGTTCGCCGACCCGGACCTGGCCGCGCACGAGCAGGTGGGCGAGCCCGGCACCCCGCATTTCTTCCTGGTTTCGCTGAAGGACCGCGCGGCCCCGGCCACGCTGTTCTCGCGCACCGGCCGCATGGCCTCGCCGCAAGCCTTCCTGGACGAGCTTTCCGCCATCGCCCGGCGCAACGACTGATGCCATCGGGCGGCCCCGCGTCGCCCCCCCACACCCACCGGATCCGCGCGAGGTAGCCGCCATGTTCCCCAAGACAGGACATCCCATGGCCAAGGCAACTTCAGGCAGGCGGCCCCCGGAAACGGGGCGGCCCGGCCCGCTCCCCGGCACCCTGCACCGTCGGCCCGCCCGCCTGCTGGCGGCGGCCCTGCTGGCGGTGGCCCTCCTTGTCTCCGCGCCCGGCCCGGCCCCGGCCGCCGTGCCCCAGGACCTGATCTACCCGGAAGCCCCCCGCAAGCCGGTGGACAGCGTGCTGAAGGTGGCCGTGGGCGATCCCGCCCCGGACTTCGCCCTGCCTGCCCTGCCCGGCCCCTACACGCCCAAGGACGGCCCCGGCGCCGGCTTGGTCCGCCTGTCCGATTTCCGGGGCAGGTACGCCGTGGTTATCTCCTTCGTGCCCGCCGCGTTCTCCCCGGTGTGTTCCGGACAGTGGCCGGGCTACAACATCGCCCGCGATGAATTCGAGCGGCGCGGCGCGGTGCTGCTGGGCATCACCACCGACAACCTGCCCTCGCTGTACGCCTGGACCCGCGAGATGGGCGAACGCGCCCCCGGTCCCGGCAGCGGTGAGGGTGGGAGGCATGGCGGGGAAGACGACGCCTCCGGCGGCACCGGCGTATGGTTCCCGGTGCTGTCCGACTTCTGGCCGCACGGCGCCGCGGCCGCGGCCTACGGCGTGCTGCGCGGCGACGGCAGGACGGAACGCGCCCTGTTCGTCATCGACAGGCAGGGCGTCATCCGGCACATTCACGTCGCGGACATCAACAAACGCCCCCCGCTGGACATCATACTGCGCGCGCTGGACGCCCTGCCCGCTCCCTAGCGCCTCCCAAGCCCCCCCAGGAGCACCAATGCCCCGCTACACCGGCTTCAACCACCTGGCCATGGTCACCGGCGACATGGAAACCACCGTGCGCTTCTGGCGCGACCTGCTCGGCATGCGCATCGTGGCCGGGCTCGGCCATCCCGGCTACCGCCAGTATTTCTTCGAGGTGTCCCCGGTGGACATGATCGCCTTCTTCGAATGGGACGGCGTGACCCCGGTGGAGGAAAAGGACCACGGCGCGCCCGTGCGCGGGGCCGTGGTGTTCGACCACGTCTCCGTGGGCGTGGCCTCGGACGACGACCTGTGGGAACTCAAGGACAGGCTGGAGGCCGCCGGGTTCTGGTGCTCGGAACTGGTGGACCACGGTTTCATCCACTCGCTGTACAGCTTCGACCCCAACGGGCTGGCCATCGAGTTTTCCGCACCGGTGCCCGGCGTGGATGTGCGCGCCGCCCCCCGCATGACCGACACCCATCCCGTCCCTGCCGCCCAGGAAGGGCCGGACCCCGTACCCGGCCACTGGCCCCCGGTGACAGCGCCCACGCCGCCAACGGACCGCCGGGTGTACCCCGGCGAAGGTGACGACTTCCTGCGGGGCAAGCGCAACGCCTGGGACACCCCGAAACGCGGCCCGGCGTGACGCCCGGCCGGGGCGCGCAACGGTTCCCCGGCACGGTGTCGCATGCCTTCGGCCTTCTCCGCCCGCGGGTATCGCATGCGCGCACTCTCCATTCCGGGAGCGCCGCAGCCCATTCGCCGCTTTCCTGCCGCGCCGGGGAGCGGCGTTGCGTTTTTACCTGCTTCCATATGGGCCCAGGTGCATCCCGTTACATGCAAAAAAATAATGGAATTGCACATCGCATGGTGGTAATGCAGTGAGTGTGCGCGTTGCGGAATGCTGTGGAACATGATGCTCACTTATGCTCACCTGTTCAACGGCGGATCATGCAACACCAGCAACCGCTTCCCGCATACGGAGTGCGACGATGCCGGCCGACGTGGCCCCATCGACGACGTTGCACCTCCGCCACCGCAAAGGAGAACCGAAATGGAAGAATATCTCAAGCAGGCCCTCGACATCGTGAAGGCTCAGGCCGGCGTCCGCATCATGACCGAGGAAGAGATCAGTTCCATGGTGCAGAAGATCGCGCAGGCCGTCCGCCAGATCAGCGAAGGCGTGCCCGCGGCGGAACAGGCCGCTCCCGAAGCGCCGCTGCCTGACGCCGCAAAGGCGTTGAAGGAAAAGTCCATCACCTGCCTGGAATGTGGCAAGACCTTCAAGATCCTGACCCGCAAGCACCTTGCCTCGCACGACCACACGCCCGACAGCTACCGGGACAAGTACGGTTACCGCAAGGACATGCCCCTGGTCTGCAAGTCGCTGCAACGTGAGCGCCGCAAGAAGATGAAGGACATGAAGCTGTGGGAAAAGCGCCGCAAGCAGGCGTAGGCCACGGCATCCCGCCCGCACGCCGCCTTTTCGGCCTCGCATGACGGATCCCGGACGCCCCGGTGGCACCTGCCGCCGGGGCGTCGTCGTTGCGCCGCGCCCGCGCCCGTCCCGCCCGTCCCGCCAGCGTCCGCCCGGAGGGAGCGCCACTCCTTCCCGCGCCAGTGGACACCCGGACACCGCGCGGATAGTGTCCGCTCACCGGCCATTCCTCCGCCTTGGCGGCGCGCCGCCGCCCGGCATTTCCGGCGCGGCGTCCCTCATGCACCCCTTTCGCCAGACACCGTCATGCCCGCACTCCGCACCGCGCCCGTCTCTTCCGCCACGCTGGCCCTGCTGCTGGCCATGCTGCTGTGGAGCAGTTCGTTCATCGCCATGAAGGTGGCCCTGGAAGGCTTCGACCCCATGGTGGTGGTGTTCGGGCGCATGGGCATTTCCTCGGCGGTGTTCCTGGCCCTGTGGCGCAACTTCCGCCACGTGCGCTACCGCAAGGGCGACTGGAAGCGCCTGGGGGCCATGGCCCTGTGCGAGCCATGCCTGTACTTCGTGTTCGAGGCGTACGCCCTGCGCTACACCTCGGCCTCGCAGGCGGGCATGATCGTTTCGGTGATGCCGCTGTGCGTGGCCGTGGCCGCCTGGATCGTGCTGGGCGAACGGCTGGCCCGCCGGGTGTGGTACGGCTTCGGCCTGGCCATCGTGGGGGTGGTCTGGCTGAGCCTGGGCGGGACCAGTTCCGAGAACGCGCCCAACCCGCTGCTGGGCAACCTGCTGGAACTGTGCGCCATGGTCAGCGCCACCGGGTACGTCATCAACGCCAAGAAGCTGTCCGCCACCTACCCGCCGCTGTTCATCACCGCCGTGCAGTCGCTGGCGGGCAGCGCGTTCTTTCTGCCGCTGCTGTTCCTGCCCACCACCCAACTGCCGGACGCCTTCCCGCTGCTGCCCGCCCTGTCCGTGGTCTATCTGGGCACGTGCATCTCGCTGGGCGCATACGGGCTGTACAACTTCGGCGTCAGCCGCCTGCCCGCCGGACAGGCCTCGGCGTTCATCAACCTGATCCCGGTGCTCACCCTGCTCATGGGCCGGGTGCTGCTGGGCGATGAACTGGCCCCGCAGCAGTACGCGGCATCCGGCCTGGTGCTGGTGGGCGTGCTGCTTTCGCAGGGCCGTGGCGCCACCGCGCCCGAAAAGGCCGCGCCCGAAAAGGCCGCGCCCGAAAAGACCACACCGGACGAGGCCGCGCCGCAGCCAGGCGCGGGACGGTAGCCCCTCCTCCTTCACCGGACGCAAAAAGGCCGCCCCCCACTCCGGGAGGCGGCCTTCTGCATGCCGGTGCTTTCTGATGGCTACGAGCGCTTCAGTTCCAGCGCCTTCTGGATCATGGTGTCCGCCGTCATGATCGACTTGGAGTTGGTCTGGAAGCCGCGCTGATAGATGATCATGTTCACGAATTCCCGCTCCATGGACACGTTGGACTGCTCCAGCGTCTTGGCGGCCACGGTGCCGTAGTTCTCGGTGTCGGGCAGGCCCTCTTCCGCCGCGCCGGACTCCCGCGTGGCCGAAAAGTGGTTCATGCCCTCGCGGCGCAGGCCGTCCTCGCTGGTGAAGCGGTACAGGGTGATGCGGTACAGATCTTCCTTCTGGCCGTTGCTGTAGCGCCCGGTGATGATGCCCTCGGAATTGATGTCGATGCCCGCCAGAAAGCCCTGCGCATAGCCGTTCTGGCTCGAACGCAACTCCGACGAACTGCCGCCGTAGGCAGTGGTGCTTGTGGCGGCCAACGTGACCCCGGCCATGCCCGCCAAGCTGGAGGCGTTGCTGCCCACCGCCGCCGGACTGCCCGCGCCCGCCGTCCACGCCCCGGAGGACGAGGACAGGCCAAGGTCCAAGCCGACCCTCTGCGTTCCCCCGCCGCCCGCGAAGGTGGCGGCGAACTGCGGCAACCCGTCCGCGCCGAACGAGGCCGGTGCCCAGTTGCCGAGGTTGGTGGCGTCGGCGCCCGTGGGCGTGTAGGCCGACATGTTCACCAACTGACCGGACGAATTGAAGGTCAGCGTGCCGGCCATCAGCAGCCCCGCCCCGGATGTCCCGGCCAGGGCCGAACCGTCGTGCGCCGGGTCCATGCCCACCACGAACTCGAAATACTTGTTGCCGCCGCTTTCTCCGGCCCCGTCGAAATAGATGGTCACGTCGTGGGCGTTGCCCGAGGCGTCGTAGACCTTGATGGACTGCTTGTACGAGTAGGCCGAGTCGCCAAGGGGGCTGTCCGCCGCGCCGTTCCACTTGGACAGCAGCGAAAAGAACGGATTGGCCGCGTCGGACGACTTGTCGCCCGAGCCCAGGTTGTTGATGGCCGTGATGGACGTGGTGGCCTTGGCGGGCATGATGTTGCGCCCGTTCTCGCCCGGCGGCAGGCTGATGCCGGTGGTGGCCCCCTCCACGCCGTCGAGGATGGGCCGCCCGTTGAGCACGAACCCGTTGGGGTCCACCAGGTTGCCGTCCTTGTCGAACCGGAAGTTGCCCGCGCGGGTGTAGTGGATCTTGTCGCCGGAGGTGACCTGGAAGAATCCCTTGCCGTTGATGGACAGGTCGGTGATGTCCGTGCCCGACTCGTATGGCCCCTGTCCGTACATGGTCCGGATGTCCGTAAGGCGCGACCCCAGACCCACCTGGCTGATGGAGGTGGATGCCGAGTTGCCCGTGCCCGCGTACTGGCTCATGAGGTCCTCGAACAGCGCCTGCTGCTGCTTGAACCCCACGGTATTGACGTTGGCCAGGTTGTTGCTGACCGCCTGCATGCCCTGCGACAGGGTCTTCATGCCGGAGGCACCGGAATAGAGGGCGCGTAACATGCGTGTCTCCTCGGGCGCGGAGTGCCCCGGCGCGTCCGCGTGCCGCCGCTCCTGCCGGAGCGCGGGCGCGCGGGGCCGGGGAAGATTCTTCCCTGAGGGGTCGCAAAGCACGAGCCGTGCCAGTGCAAAGCGGGGCGAAGCAACCTTGCGGAATGTAAAGACAGACGATCCGCCAATGCACCCGCCGGGCGGCAGAACCTGCCCCCTATCCGGCCCTGTCACCCATCCGGCCCTGTCTCCGGTTCGGCGGCACCCGGCACAACGCGGCAGGGCCGCGCGGCATATCGTCGCGCGGCCCTGAAATCCGTCATGCATGGGGAACCGGCCGGAAGCCCCGTTCCCGTTCCGCCGGTACCCGCTACCCGGCGATGCCGGTGCGGGCCTTCCACGAGATCACGGTGTTGACGAGCAGTTGGGCGATGGTCATGGGACCCACGCCGCCGGGCACCGGGGTCATGGCCGAGGCGATGCAACTGATGTCGTCGTACTTGCAGTCGCCCACCAGCCCTTCGTCGGTGCGGTGAATGCCCACGTCCACCACCACCGCGCCGGGCTTGACCATGTCCGAGGTGACCAGGCACGGCCGCCCCGCCGCCACGAACAGGAAGTCCGCCCGGCGGCATTCCTCAGCAAGGTCCGGCGTGCCGGAATGGCACACCGTCACCGTGGCGTTGGCGTGCTTGCCGGGCGCGCCCAGCATCAGCGCCAGCGGCTTGCCCACGATGTTGCTGCGCCCCACCACCACGGCCTTCTTGCCCGAGGGCGAAAGGCCGTAGCGCTCCAGCAGGGTCATCACCCCGGCCGGGGTGCACGGCCGGAAGCCCGGCAGCCCCAGCGCCAGACGCCCCATGTTCTCGGGATGGAAGCCGTCCACGTCCTTTTTCGGGCTGATGCGCTCCAGGCAGCGCTGGCTGTTCAACCCCCTGGGCAGCGGCAGTTGCAGCAGGATGCCGTCGATGTCCGCCCGCCCGTTCAGTTCGTCGATGAGCGCTTCCAGCGCTTCCTGCGTGGTGTCCGCAGGCAGGCGAAACGCCTCGGACCGGATGCCCGCCTCGTCGCAGCCGCGCTCCTTGTTGCGCACGTACACCTGCGAGGCCGGGTCGTCGCCCACCAGGATGACCGCCAGCCCCGGCGCGCGGCCCGCCGCCGCAAGCCCCGCCGCCACCTCTTCCTTCAGCTCCGCGCGAATGGCCGCAGCCGTCGCCTTGCCGTCGAGCAGCATCATGTGTCCAACCTCCCGAAATCCGGCGCGCGTGCGCGCCGCCTGTCCGATTCCGCTGCCCGGCGCCGTCACCGTCATCCGGCAGTCCGTCCCGGTCGCATCCGCCATGTAGCGCCGCCATGTACCTTTGCAGGAGAGCGGGCGGCGTTTCGAGATCGGGGCTCCGCCCCGTGCCCCGCCGGGGGAGCATGCTCCCCCGGACCCCCTGTTCAGGGGTGGGGAAAAACTTCCTGCGCGGTCGCCGGAACCCCAGGCCACCCCGCCCGAAAGCAAAAGGGAGGGAGCCCACGGCCCCCTCCCTGTCATCGCGCAACCGCGCGCTAGTCCTCGCCTTCTTCCTCGAAGCCGAAATGCGCGCTCATCATGGGCCCGAAGTAGATACCCGTGTCGTCCAGATCTTCCTCGATGCGCAGCAGCTGGTTGTACTTGGCCAGCCGGTCGCTGCGGCACAGCGAGCCGGTCTTGATCTGCCCGGCGTTCAGGCCCACGGCCAGGTCCGAAATGAAGTGGTCCTCGGTCTCGCCCGAACGGTGCGAGATCACCGTGGTGTACGCGGCCTGCTTGGCCATCTCGATGGTGTCCAGGGTCTCGGTCAGCGTACCGATCTGGTTCAGCTTGATGAGGATGGAGTTGGCCACGCCCTCGTCGATGCCCTCGGCCAGGATGTCCGGGTTGGTCACGAAGATGTCGTCGCCCACCAGCTGGATGGTGTCGCCCAGCTTGTAGGTCAGTTCGCGCCAGCCGTCCCAGTCGGCCTCGGCCAGGCCGTCCTCGATGGAGATCAGCGGGTAGCGCGCGGTGAACTCGCCCAGCCATTCCACCATCTCGGAATTGGACAGGCTCTTGTTCTCGCCCGTCAGCACGTACTTGCCGTCCTTGTAGAATTCGGACGCGGCGGCGTCGATGGCCAGCGCGATCTCGGAACCGGGAATGTAGCCCGCCTCCTCGATGGCTTTCATGATGTAGCGGAAGGCCTCGTCGTGGTTCTTCAGGTTGGGGGCGAAGCCGCCCTCGTCGCCCACGCTGGTCACGTGGCCGTCGGCGGCCAGCAGCGCCTTCAGGGTATGGAAGGTCTCGGCGCCCATGCGCAGCGCGTCGCGGAAGGTGGCCGCGCCGATGGGCATGATCATGAATTCCTGGATATCCAGATTGTTGGGCGCATGCGCGCCGCCGTTGATGATGTTCATCAGCGGCACGGGCAGCACCTTGGCGTTCACGCCGCCCAGGTACTGGTACAGCGGCAGGCCCAGAAAGCTGGACGCGGCGCGCGCGGTGGCCAGCGATACGCCCAGCATGGCGTTGGCGCCCAGGCGCGACTTGTTGTCGGTGCCGTCCAGGTCCAGAAGGGTGTTGTCCACCTGGACCTGGCGCAGGGAATCCAGCCCCACCACGGCTTCGGCGATTTCGCCCATTACGTGGTCCACGGCCTTTTCCACGCCCTTGCCCTTGTAGCGGCCCTTGTCGCCGTCGCGCATTTCCAGCGCTTCGCGGGTGCCGGTGGAGGCGCCGGAAGGCACGGCGGCGCGGCCGGTATGGCCCGATTCCAGGGAGACCTCCACCTCGACGGTGGGGTTCCCGCGGGAGTCAAGGATTTCCCTCGCCCAGACGGATACGATGGTGCTCATCTGCATCTCCTTGGTCCTTTCATGTTCGTCGGGTTTCGGTCGGAATGTCTGCAAATATCCATGCGCGATACGGCGCGCCGGAAGCCCTGGGGCCTGTCGCCGCTACCGCTCTTCACGTTCCAGATACAGCAACCGCAAGCCCTCCAGCAGAAGGTCGGGCCTGACGTGGTCGAAACAACGGCTCACCCGCGCGATGTCCCGGGCGAACCCGCCCGTGGCCACCACCTCGACGGGGCCGGGCAGCACGCCGCCAAGGCGGGCCAGCACGCCCTCGGTCATGGCGGCGAAGCCGAAAATGAAGCCGTGATTCAGGCTGGTGGCGGTGGACCGGCCGATGACCGGCGAATCCTCTTCCACCTCCAGGCTGATGCGCGGCAGCTTGGCCGTGCGCGACGACAACGCCCCGGCGGACGACAGCACGCCGGGACAGATCAAACCACCAAGATACGCCCCGCCCTCCACGCAGTCAAACGTGGTGGCCGTGCCAAAATCCACGGATACCAGCGACCTGGGGCCGGGGTACAGCCGCCGGGCTGCCCAGGCGGCCACCAGCCGGTCTGCCCCCACTTCCGCCGGGCGCTCGTAGCGGTTTTCCAGCGGGATGGCGATATCGCCGGGGGCGAACAGCAGCCTGCGGTACAGGTAGCGTTCGCAGGCGCGGCGGGCCAGCGGATCGAAGCTCGGCACCACCGAACTGGCCACGCAGGCCGCCACGTCGGCCGGGTCCAGCCCGGCGTGGCGCAGCACCTCCAGCAGGCGCAGGCCGATGGAGTCGGCCGTCTGGCCGGGGTCGGTGGGCAGCACGTACGAGGTCAGCACGGCGGTTTCCACCGCGATGCCGATCTTGACGTTGGTGTTGCCGATGTCGAACAGCAGGAAATGCTGGGTCATGCCGCTTCCGGTGTGTGGGGATGGCGCCTCTGGCGTACGGCGGCCCGAAGCGTCCGGGACAGCCTGGGACCGCCCACGGGAACGCTCGGGCCCGCCCGGCCCCTGCCGGGCACGGGCACGCCATACATGGGCGCAAGTGTAGCCTGTTCGGGCGGAAACGCAACCGTGGCGCGCCGCTTCGCCTACCTCAAAGCGGCCCGGATCGCAACGGTCGGCCGGGCCCGCCGGTGCCGACAGGGGGCGGACACGATCAGGCCCGTTTGCACGGCCCTTGCAGTACGAGGCGGACATACGGAAAAAACTTCCAGGAGGCCGCCATGACCACGGGCATCACCACCATTTCGCAGGATTCCTTCTCGCGCATCGACGCGCTGCTGGCCCGCGCCCGCGAGGCCACCGAGGCCAAGCGCTCCACGCTGGACGCCCCCGATGGTCAAGTCGGCCAAGCCGCCCAGTCCGCCGCCCAAGGAGGCCGGGTCGCCGACGCAGCCGAGGCCGATCGGGCGTACAGCGCGGTGATGGACATGCTGTCCGCTCCGTCCGGCGACGCGCACCGCTCGCTGGATCCGGAACGGGTGGCCCGCCTGCTGGACCTGTAGGCCGGGCACCCGTCCCCACGCCGCAGACGCGGGGCTTCCTTTTCCGGAACCATGACGGCACGACGCCCTCAGGCACGCGGGTCATCCTGCGTGCCTGAGGGCGTCGTGCCGTCGTGCCTGACGGGTTCCCGTCCCGTGCCCGGCTCTCCCCGTTTCGCGTCCAGTTCGGTCCAGTCCGGTCCGGTTCAGGCCGGGTCGGGCTCGCCCTTGCTGCGGGCCAGCGCCGTGTCGTGCGCCTGTCTGGCCTGTTCCTTGTCCGGGTCCACTTCCATGGCCTTGCGCAGGTGGCGCAGGGCACGCTTGGGTTCGCCCGCGTCCAGCATGGCCCTGCCCATGAGCAGGAACAGCCGGTGCTCGTTGCGGTAGAAGCCCGTGGCCTCGGTGAACGCCTCGTCGGCCTCGGCCACCTTCCTGTGTTCCAGCAGCCGCCTGCCGTGCAGCAGCAGCCTGTCCAGCTGCTGCTTGCGGGCGATGGCTTGGTCGTAGGTTTCCTGCTCCTGCTCGTCGCGCATGGACCGCAGGATGCGGACCAGCATGGCCAGCAGCTGCTTCTCGGCCCCCTTCTCGAAGACCAGGCCACGCGGCGAGATGGCCGTGGCCCGCGCCTTCACGTCCTCGTCGCGCGAGAGCATCTGCACCATCTCGCGCAGCGCGCCGTGCAGTTCGGTCAGGTCGCGCCCGACGATGCCCCCGTCCGCCAGGGGCTGCACGCCCGCGGCCGTGGCCGCCAGGGCGCGGGGCACGTCGTGCCTGTGAAAGTATGCCTTGGCTCGCGCCAGGTATTCGCGCGCCTGGCGCGCGTCGCCTTTGGGTGACACCGGGTTGCCTCCGCTGCGAGGGACGCCGCGCGCCCCGCCCGTTGTGCTCGACGCTGCGGCCATGCTATACCATGGGGCAAACAGCCCAAGGAGGCCACCATGGCGAAATATCTCTACCTCGACCAGGACGAATGCATGGCGTGCGAATCGTGCGTCGAACTCTGCCCCGAGGCGTTCAGAATGTCCAGCGCGGGCGAATATGCGGAAGTCATCGACCCGCAGACCACCGCAGAATGCGTGGAGGACGCCATTACCACCTGCCCGGTGGAATGTATCGAGTGGCGCGAGGAATAGCCCCGCGTCCGCTTCCGTCCCGTGGCGCCGCCCGCCGCATGCATTCCGGCGGCCGCCTCCCCTTTCGACCAGGTCCGGCACATTCCGTGCGGGCCGCGCTTCCTTGCCGGGAGGGCGGCCCGCAGACGCCTTGACCGTGGCCGGTCCCCCTCCGGCGCTGTTCCTGCCCGCCCTCCCTGGCCGGGCAGCCATCCCGCAAGCTCATCCGTGCGCCAGCGCACGGCGTGCCGCACCAGCGGCCCATGCCGCATCACGCTGAAACCGCATGGAAACGCATTCCGGCCCCCGGAAGAAGGCGGAAAAATCGTGTCCCGTCATTGACAATGAAAATCGTTTTCATTAAACAGGACAAAACGACGCGAGACTCGTCGGAAGGAGCCTCCCATGTGCGCAGCACTCATTGGCGGAATGGACAGACTGAAGCGCGACTACATCAATGCCGCCCTTGCCAACGGCGTGGACCTGAAGGTGTTCACGGGCAAGGAGAACCGCATCGCCGACAAGCTCGGCCAAGCGGACCTGGTCATCGTGTTCACCAACAAGATCTCGCACGCTGCCAAGCGCGAGGTGGTGCAGCACGCCAAGGCCAACAGCATTCCCGTGCAGATGCTGCACAGCTGCGGCGTTTCCACGCTGCGCCAGGCCCTGGAGACCACCAACTGATTTTCGAGCACGACGACGCCACCGCCGCGGAGCCCCGGCACTCACCCGCGAAGCACGCGGATGCGACCGCCCGGCGCATCCCGGCCGGGGCCCTGCGGCGGCGTCAGCCGTGACGACCGGATGCGCACGGATGCGCCCAGATGCACCCTGATGCGCTTGGACGCGCACGGATGTGTACTGACACGCCCGGATGCGACTGACACGTACCGGCACGCACGCCACGCACCGCTTCACACTCCCACGACAAGGACACCACCCATGTGCGCAGCAAGCCGGATCGGCGCCTTGAACAGGCAGGGCATGCAGGCCCTTTCGGAAGGCAACCTCGCCAACGCGGACTTCCTGCTCTCGCAGGCCCTGCGCCAGGCCATGGCCTTGGGGCTCACCGGTTTCGAGGCCAAGATCCGCAACAACCTGGGGCTGGTCTGCCGCCTGCGCGGGCGCATCGACGACGCCGTGGCCCATTTCTCGGCCGCCCTGGCCCACCTGGAAACCAAGGTGGGCACCCGGCACCGCGTCTACGCAGCCATTGCCGGCAATCTGGACGCCGCCCGCGCCGAGGCCGAGGCCCGCGTCCTGCAGTAGGGGCCACGGCCCCGTTCCCCCCTCCGCCGCCCATCCGCCACCGCCCATTCAGCATCGCCCATTCAGCATCGCCATGACGCATGGCCCGCGCATGCGCCACGTTTGCCGCGTACAGCGTCACGCCGCGACGCAACAGTCATCGTCTCCTCCCCGCACAGCCACCCTCTCCTCCCCGCGACGGGAGCGGCGTTTCCCGGCCTCATGCGTGAAACGCGCGCCTTGGCACTGGACGGCCCCCGGCCGTTTCCAGTAGGTTGTGCAATGCGCCGCCACCGCCCCGCCCCATCCCTCCAGATCGCGGCGCGCGCGCCCTACCGTCAAGGAGCCATACCATGAGCAGCGGCATCGAAGTCGCAAAGCCCTTCGTCGCGGCCACCATCAACGTGCTGTCCACCATGGCGGGCATCACCCCCACGGCCGGCGCGCCCTACGTGAAGAAGAACAACGTGGCCAAGGGCGACGTGTCGGCCGTCATCGGCATCACCGGGTACAAGAACGGCACCATCTCGGTGACCTTTACCAAGAAGTGCGCCATCGCCCTGGTCAAGGCCATGCTGGGCGACGACATCCAGGACATCGTGCAGGACATCAAGGACGCCGTGGGCGAGGTGACCAACATGATCTCCGGCCAGGCCCGCGCCGGTCTTGCCGAGATGGGCATGACCTTCCAGGGGGCCACCCCCTCGGTGATCATGGGCGACGGGCACACCATCAGCCACATCACCAAGGCGCCCATCATCGCCATTCCCTTCGGCACGCCCCACGGCGACTTCACCGTGGAGTTCTGCTTCGAGTAGCGCCGCCCATCGTGCCCGGATCACGCCCGACCGTCCCGGACCGCGCCGGGCTGCCCCAGGCTCTCACGGACCGCGTGACCCGCGTGCGGGAACGCACGAGGGTTTTCCACCGTCCCTGCGTCCACACTCCCCTGCCCCGCTGTGCACGGCGCCGCCGCATCCCCGGCGGCGCATGTTTTTCCACAGCATGGCCTCCACAGCCCATCACGCCGGAATCAGGGGCAATCGCCACCACGGATGGCGCCGCTCCGGGGGACTGCCCGCCAACCCCGCGCCCCGTGCGGATTGCCCGGTGCGGGGCCTGTGAAAAGACGAAAACCCAGGCCCGCGCGGGGCGGGGCCAAGGCCGGAAAACCGGAAAAAATAGCCCGGTATTCCACCCCCTAACAGGTTAAGGACTGGCTTTTCCAAAACACCCCACTATACAAAAAAATGGGGGTGCAGTAGGCTTCGGTTCGAACTAACCCGCCGGGTTAAAAATTTACTAGACACTTTCTTGACGGCGCGGAGCACCGCAACGCCCCCGCGAACGCGCCGTCAGGAGGGCCAGTCATGTTTCCGGGCACTCGCCGCCCCGGACTAAGGATACTTCCCGTCATGTCCTCCGCATGGAACCACGTGCATGGCTTCGAACGCCTGAGCCTCTGCGACTGGCCCGGCTACAGCAGCTGCGTCATCTTTCTGGGCGGCTGCAACATGCGCTGCCCCACCTGCCACAACTGGCAACTGGCCTGGCATGCCGACACCCTGCCCGTGCTTTCGCGCGTCGCCATGGAATCCTACATCGAAGCCCGCCGCCATTGGCTGGACGGCGTGGTCGTGACCGGGGGGGAAGCGACCATGGTCGAGGGCTTCGCAGACCTGCTCCGCGACCTGCGCCGTTTCGGCCTGCCCGTGAAGGTGGACAGCAACGGCCTGCGCCCCGACGTGGTGGAACTGCTGCTGCGCGACGGCCTGGCCGACGCCTTCTCCATCGACGTCAAGGGACCCTTCGCCCTCTACCCGCGCCTGTCCGGCTCCACCACCAGCCCGGACGAGGCCCGCGCCGCGCTTTCGCGCGTCTTCGCGCTGGCAAAGGCGCAGCCCGACGCGTTCATGTTCCGCCTCACCCGCGTTCCCGTGCTTTCCGATGCCGACGTGGAAGCGGCCCGCCGCCAGCTTCCCGCCGGTTTCGAACTGAAGATACAGGAGTACGTGCCCCCCCGGAGGAAGCATGCCGAAGCAGATTCTGAAACGCGACGGACGGCTGGAGACGTGGTCCACGGACCGCATCGCGGAAGCCATCCTGAAGGCCCTGAAAGCAAACGGCATTAAGGACCCGCTGCTCTCCAGGCGCATCGCCCACAGGGTGGAGCAAAAGCTCGCGGACTGCGAGATTCCCGAGCAGGAACAGGTGCAGGACACCGTGGAACAGGTGCTGATGGAATCGCGCCTGTACGCGGTGGCCAAGCGGTACATCATTTACCGCGAAACCCGCCGCACCCTGCGCGAGCAGAAGGCCGCCTTCCTCGACATCTCCGAGACCATCGACAACTACCTCACCAAGGCCGACTGGCGCGTGAACGAGAACGCCAACATGACGCACTCGTTCCAGGGCCTGATGCTGCACCTTTCCGGTACGTTGCAGGCCAAGTACGCGCTGGAGAAGTACCCCGAGGAAGTGCGCCAGGCTCACGACCACGGCTACTTCCACATCCACGACCTGTCCTTCGGCCTTGCGGGGTACTGCGCGGGCTGGAGCCTGCGCGACCTGTTGCTGGAAGGGTTCAACCTCGAAAACCGGTCCAGCGCCGGTCCCGCAAGACATCTGGACACCGCCATGGGCCAGATGATCAATTTCCTCGGCACGTTGCAGAACGAGTGGGCGGGGGCGCAGGCGTTCAACAACGTGGACACCTACCTCGCCCCCTTCGTGCGCAACGACGGCCTGACCTACAAGCAGGTGCGCCAGGCCATGCAGAAGTTCGTGTTCAACCTGAACACGACGTCGCGCTGGGGCGGCCAGAGCCCGTTCACCAACCTGACCTTCGACCTGGTGCCGCCCAAGCACATCGCCACCGAGCCCATCATCATCGGCGGCGAATACAAGGATTCGGTCTACGGCGACTACGCGCCGGAAATGGAAATGCTGAACCGCGCCTTCCTGGAAGTGATGCTGGACGGCGACTTCCACGGCCGCATCTTCTCCTTCCCCATTCCCACGTACAACGTCACCAAGGACTTTCCGTGGGATTCGGAGATCGGCGACCTGCTGCTGAAGCTCACCGCCAAGTACGGCGCGCCCTACTTCCAGAACTTCATCAATTCCAACCTCAACCCCGAGGACGTGCGCTCCATGTGCTGCCGGTTGCAGATGGACCTGCGGCAGTTGCGCAACAAGGTGGGGGGGCTGTTCGGCGCGGGCGACCTGACCGGGTCCATCGGCGTGGTCACCCTGAACCTGCCCAAGCTGGCCTACCTTGCCCAGGGGGAAGAGGACTTCCTGGACATGGTGACCGAATACGCGGAACTGGCCCGCGATTCGCTGGAGTTCAAGCGCAAGCTGGTCACCGCCAACCTGGAGCGCGGCATGTTCCCGTGGTCGCGCCGGTACCTCAAGAACGGCTTTGCCGGGCACTTCGCCACCATCGGCCTGGTGGGCGGTCATGAAGCCTGCCTGAACCTGCTGGGCAAGGGCATCGAGACCGAGGCGGGCGTACGGCTGATGCAGCGCACCCTGAACCACCTGCGCAACCTCACCGCGCGCTTTCAGGAAGAGACGGGCAACCTCTACAACCTCGAAGCGACCCCGGCCGAAGGCACCAGCTACCGCCTGGCCAAGATCGACAAGGCGCTGTACTCGGAAATCCGCGCCTCGGGCAACGGCACCCCGTACTACACCAACTCCACCGCCCTGCCCGTGGGCATGACCGAGGACGTGTTCGCCGCGCTGGACCACCAGAACAAGCTGCAACCGCTGTACACCGGCGGTTCGGTGTTCCACACCTACCTGGGCGAATCCGTGGCCGACACCGAGGCCCTCAAGAAGTTCATCATCAAGGCCTTCTCCCAGACGCGCCTGCCGTACCTTTCCGTCACCCCCACCTTCTCGGTGTGCAAGGACCACGGCTACCTGCAGGGCGAACAGCACCAGTGCCCCGACTGCGGCCAGGACACGGAAGTGTACACCCGCATCGTGGGCTACTACCGCCCCGTGTCCCAGTGGAACAAGGGCAAGCAGGTCGAATACGACGACCGGGTCTGCTACAACGGGTTCTAGAGACTGGAAAATCCGCGGGGGAAGGGACCCTTTGAAAAGGGTCTCCTTCCCCCGTACCCCCATCCCCCCAAACTTTTCAATGGGGGGTGTTTTGTTTCTGGTATCCGCCGATACCGCGCACCACGCTGGCAACTACTCCATCACCGTACCAGGCAGCACGACAGATACACACACCACCTATCCGGGCCAGTCCCGCCAAACCCGACGCACCGTCACCCACCGCCATGCCCGACCATACCTTCGACTTCGACCATGCCCCCGACCGGCGCAACACCGGCAGCCTGAAATGGGACGACATGGGGCGCATGTTCAACCTTTCCCCGGCTGAAGCCGCCACCGCCATCCCCCTGTGGGTGGCGGACATGGACTTTCCCTCGCCCCCGGCGGTGCGCGAGGCCGTGGCCCGGCTCGCCGACCTCGGCGTGTTCGGCTACCCGGCGGAGGGTATCGCCTGCCGCGAGGCCGTGGCCGCGTGGCTCTCCGCCCGGCACGGCTGGACCGTGAACCCGCGCCACCTGCTGCCCGTGCCCACGGTGGTGGCCGCGCTGTGCCTGGCGGTGCGCCTGTTCGCCCGGCCCGGCGACGGCGTGGTCGTCCAGACGCCCGTGTACCCGCCCTTCTACGCGGCGGTGCGCGACGCGGGCTGCCGGGTGCTGGCCAACCCGCTGGCCCTCGCCACGGACGCCGACGGCAATCCCTTGTACGAAATGGATTTCGACGCGCTGGATACGGCCCTTGCCGACGGCGGGCGCGGGGCCAGGGTGCTGCTGCTGTGCAGCCCGCACAACCCCGGCGGCCGGGTGTGGACCCGCGCGGAACTCACCCGGGTGGCCGAACTGTGCCTGAAGCACGGCACGCTCATGGTCAGCGACGAAATCCACCACGACCTGCTGCTGCCCGGCCACGCGCACACCGTGCTGGCCAGCCTGTCGCCGGAAGTGGCCGGGCGCACCATCACCGCCGTCTCCGCCGCCAAGACCTTCAACGTGCCCGGCGCGGGCCTGGGCCACGTGATCATCGAGGACGACACCCTGCGCCGCGCCTTCCGCGCGGAACTCACCGGCCTCGGCATCCGCCACCCCAACATGTTCGGGCTGGCCACCACCGAGGCCGCCTGCCGCCACGGCGGCCCCTGGCTGGACGCGCTGATGGACTACGTCGCGGGCAACGCCGCGCTGGTGCGCGACGTACTGGGACAACACCTGTCCGCAGTCCGCGTCATGCAGCCGCAGGGTACCTACCTGTCGTGGGTGGACTTTCGCCCACTCGGCCTTGCGGAGGCCGACCTGCTGCATCGCGTGCGCCACGAGGCGGGCGTGGTGCCCAGCCCCGGCTCCAGCTTCGGCCCGAACGGCGACGGCTGGCTGCGCCTGAACCTGGGCTGCCCGCGCTCCCTGCTGCGCACTGCGCTTGAGCGCATGGTGGATGTGTTGGTGAAGTAGCTGACAGTTCCCGGCTCCTGCCCCCCCACACGCCCCCCAAAAAACAGCAAAATCCTCCGGAACTATCCGGAGGATTTTGCTGTTTCTCTCACCGCCCCAACGGGCGCAGTGGCGACTTACGCCGGCAGATGCCGCTCAAGGTTCCGAATGGCGGCGCGCACCTTCGCATCGGGATAGGTATCGCCTTTCCATGCCTTGAACTGCTTCAGGATGGCGTCCTCGGTGACGTCCTCGGCCGCGGCCTTGAGCGCGTTCCGGCAGTACAGCGCAGTGCCGTAGATTTCCATCTCGTCGAAGCCCGGCGCGTTCTTGCCAAGTATGGCGTCGTACAGGGCTGTCACGCACGTGCGAATGCGCGTCTTGTCGTCCGCCCGCAGGTTCGGGCGCTCGGGGAGTTCGCGCACCTCGTACGTCTTGTCGTCCTTCTTCGCCAGGTTGTCCCAGAAGGCGAGGTCTTCAAGGCAACGCGACAGCTCGCCCGAATACGGACCGTAGGTATAGGGGTGGAACCGCAATCCCAGCGACACGCCCCACGCCGTCAGGAAATACGCGGTCTTCTGGATGTTGATCTTGGTCAACTCCACGCCGTGTTCCTGCATGACGTCCAGCAGTTCGCAGACTATCTGCCGATTCAGGTCAGCCATGTCCTGCTCCTTCTAGCACGCTTTGCCGCAGGTCTTCCTGACCAGTTCTTCTGCCATGGTCCTGTGCGATTCGGTAGTATAAATCCGGTAGATTGTCACCGGGCGAAGGGCGGAGAGAATAGGTGAATAGGACATGATGTCAACGAGGCCGGCGTCCTTTGTCCGGACATAGATCGTTTCCTGGCTTGGCCGGGATTCGTTTCCCTCGTCGTCGGAGACCGCCAGCTTGGACACCTGTTCCGTTTTCATCCAGTGGAAAAAGTCCTCGTCCGCGCGCAACCCCGCCGCCTTCAGCTGATCGAGAATGGCCTTGTAGGCTTCTTCGGCCCCGGTCACGGTGCTGGTCGTATCGTACACGGGGCAAAGATGCCCGCCGCGCAGCAGCATCTTCGCCCAGGGGTTGCCTGCGCGCGCTTCCCGCTTGATATGGCCGAAGATCGTGTAGTCGTCGAACCACTCGAATTTTTCCAGGTCGACGCGGGTGAACACACCGTTCGCCCAGTCGAGATCAAGCTGCGCGTCTTCCCACGCAGGCAGGAATTCCCTGAAAAAACGTTTCAGGACAAGGTCATATCCCGTACGGGTACGGTGATACGGAACCTGCATGTTGTAATGATACCGCGCCATCAGGAACGCTTCGACAACGAACACGTCACGCTCGTTGACGAACAGCTTGAGCAGGCCGTCCTGCCGCGTGGCCCCGAACGCCTGCATGTAGCGCGCCACGTCGTATTCGCCGTACTTCACCCCGCACGCGTGGGAATCGCGCATCAGGTAATCGGCACGGTCCGCATCCAGATGTCCGGAAATGATCTGGTGCAGCAACTGATATTTCGCAAGGAACTGGTCCGACAGAATGCCGATGACCGGGGTGGCGTGCTCGTCCAGCACGTCCCCTATGGGGGCGTGGTTCTCTATGATGTACCGCCCCAAATGCTCGTGCTTGAGCGGGGTGAGGATCATGTCCTCCGCTGCATGGGAGAAAGCCACGTGCCCTATGTCATGCAACAGGGCGGCAAACCGCAGCCTTTTCAGGTTGTTGATCTGGTCACCCTGATCAAGTCCCATATCGGCGGCCGAGTTGCCGACGATCCCGGTGAATATCTGCGTCGCGCAGTGCATGGCCCCCAGCGAATGGACGAAGCGCGAATGCTCGGCGGCCGGGTACACGTACTTGGTCAGCGCAAGCTGCCCCACCCGGCGCAAGCGCTGGAAGATCGGCGTATCGACGATCTTTCGCTCTTCTTCCGTAAGATACACATACCCGTACAACGGGTCGCGTATCTTGCGCCTGGCGCCGAGGGCTTGTTGCCAATCCCGCATGATTCTCCTCCGGCGGCGGAACGCGCCGCCGCCCGTAATCCCATGCCATCCCTGGTGGCCGCTCCGGAGCCTACACCCGCCCTTCCTCCACGCCGTGGCAGGCCACCAGCGAACCGTTTTCAAGCTGGCGGGCTTTCGGCACTTCCCGTGTACACCGTTCGTTGGCGTGCGGACACCGGCCGTGGAACACGCAGCCCGAGGGCAGGTTGATGGGGGTGGGCACGTCGCCGGAGAGCTTGATGTGCGCGGCGGCCTTGCCGCCGATGCGCGGGATGGCCGACAGCAGGGCCTGGGTGTACGGGTGGCGCGGGGCGCCGAACAGGTCGGCGGCGCTGGCCAGTTCGCACAGGCTGCCCAGGTACATGACGGCCACGCGGGTGGAGATGTGCTCCACCACGGACAGGTCGTGGCTGATGAACAGGTAGGTCAGGTTGCGTTGCTCCTGCATGTCCATCATCAGGTTCAGCACCTGCGCCTGGATGGACACGTCCAGCGCCGAGATGGGCTCGTCGGCCACGATGAACTCGGGGTCCACCACCAGGGCGCGGGCGATGGAGATGCGCTGGCGCTGCCCGCCGGAGAATTCGTGCGGGTAGCGCACGCCCCACAGCGGGTTCACGCCCACCTGCTCCATGACGGCGGCCACGCGGGCGCGCACGTCGGCGTCGGAAATGCCGGGGTTGTGGAAGCGCACCGGCTCTTCCAGTATCTCGCGCACCTTCATGCGCGGGTTCAGCGAGGCGTAGGGGTCCTGAAAGACCATCTGCATGCGGGTGCGGTAGGGCAGCATGCCCGCGTCGCTCAGGTTGTCGATGCGCTCGCCCCGGTACAGGATCTCGCCGCCGGTGGCCCGGTACAGGCCGATGACCGTGCGCGCCAGGGTGGACTTGCCGCAACCCGACTCGCCCACCACGCTCAGGGTTTCGCCGGGCAGGATGTCGAAGCTCACGTCGTTGACGGCGTGCACCACGGTGCGCTTGCGGGTGATGCGCCCGCCCGACAGGCGCAGCTGGTCCAGCAGCCCGCCGGAGATGTCGAAGTGCTTGACGACGTTGCGCAGCGAAAGCAGTGCGGTGTTCTGATTGGTCATTCCGACGTTCCCCATAGGGGTTGTTTCCAAATTAGGATTTTCGTTCGTTGGCAAGGAAAACGAGCCTGCCATGAGGGAGCATACTCTTATCGTATTCGACCGATATGGCAGGCGAAGTTTGACGCAGCCAACGGGCGAAAAGACAATTTCGAAACAATCCCTACGCTACCATGTGGCAAGCGGCCAACCGCCCGTCACTCTTCTTTTCCAGCAGCGGCCGGGTGGTGGTGCACACGGTTTCGCACAACTCGCAACGGTTGTTGAACGGACAGCCGCGCGGCACGTCGGAAAGGCTCGGCATGCTGCCCGGAATCTGGTTCAGGCGGCGGCGCGCGCGGGGCGCGGCCACGGTCTCGAGGCCGCAGTCGGCCTTGTCCGCACACTGGGGCAGCGCGCCCAAGAGGCCGCGCGTGTAGGGGTGCAGCGGCGCGCCCACCACGTTGGCGGTGTCGCCCATCTCCACGATGCCGCCCGCGTACATCACCGCGATCTTCTGGGTGACCTGCGAGACCACGCCAAGGTCGTGGGTGATCAGGATGAGGCCCATGTCCTCCGACTGGCACAGCTCCAGCAGCAGGTCCATGATCTCGGCCTGGATGGTCACGTCGAGGGCCGTGGTGGGCTCGTCGGCGATGATCAGCGACGGCGAGGTCAAGAGCGCGATGGCGATGACGATGCGCTGGCGCATGCCGCCCGAGAACTCGTGCGGGTACTGGGTCAGGCGGCGTTCCGGCGAGGGAATGTACACCTTGCGCAGCTTGTCCAGGGCGATGGCCTCGGCTTCCTTGCGGGTCACCTTCTTGTGGGCGCGGATGGTCTCGATCATCTGCGTGCCCACGGTCAGCACCGGGTTCAGGGTCATCATGGGGTCCTGGAAGATCATGCTGATGCGGTTGCCGCGGATGTCGCGCAGGGTTTCCGCGTCGGCCCTGGTCAGGTCCCTGCCCTCGAACAGCACGGAGCCGCCCGCGATGAAGCCGGGCTTGGACACCAGGTTCAGGATGGAGAAGCCGGTGACGGACTTGCCCGCGCCCGATTCACCCACGAGGCCCAGGCGTTCGCCCTTGGCCAGGGTGAACGAGACATCGTTGACGGCGGTGAGCGCGGTGTCGCGCAGCGCGAACTTGACGGTGAGGTTGGATACGTCGAGCAGCGGTTGCATGGGCTAGTCCTTGTACAGCTTGGGATTCAGGAAGTCCCGCAGCCAGTCGCCAAGCAGGTTGATGGACAGCACCAGCAGGATCAGCACCACGCCCGGAAACAGCGTAATCCACCAGCTGCCGCTGAAGAAGTACTGGAAGCCCGACTTGATCAGCGAGCCCAGCGACGGCTTGGTCACCGGCATGCCCAGGCCCAGGAACGACAGCGCCGCCTCGCTCATGATGGCGTTGGCCACCTGCACGGTGGAGATGACCAGCACCGGGGTCAGCGTGTTGGGCAGGATGTGCCGCCACATGATGCGGAACGGCTTCAGCCCGATGACCCGCGCCGCCTCCACGTATTCCTTCTTCTTCTCGGCCAGCACCGATGCGCGCACGGTGCGCGCGTACTGCGGCCATTCGGCCAGTCCGATGACCAGCACCAGAAAGGGCACGGCCACCTGCTCGTAGCGGCCCACGCCGAAGGTCATCTGCACGATGGCCCCCAGGAAGATGGCCACCATGTACGACGAGAACGACAGCTGCACGTCGGCGATGCGCATCAGGATGTTGTCCAGCCTGCGGCTGCCGTAGCCGGACAGCAGGCCCACCATGATGCCGATGCACGCCTGCATGGCCACGGCGCCCACCCCGATCAGCAGGGACACGCGCATGCCGTACAGGATGGCCGAGAACAGGTCGCGCCCCTGGTTGTCGGTACCCAGCAGGAAGGCGGGGTTGCCGCCGTCCTTCCACAGGGGGGGCGTTTCCGCGTCCATGATGTCGATGTTGGCCCCGTCGTAGGGGTTGTGCGGGGCGAAGACCGGGGCCAGCAGGGCCGAGGAGGCCAGGATCACGAACAGGGCGAAGCTGGTCACCGCCACCGGGTCGCGCAGGAAGGAATACAGGAAGTACGACTGGCGGAACCGCCGCAGAAGACCGGCCATGCTACTTCCTCCCCGCGATGCGGACCATGGGATTCACGAAACCGTAGATCAGGTCCACCACCGTGTTCACGGCGACGAAGATGGCCCCGACGAAGATCAGATAGGCCACCAGCAGCGCGGTGTCGGCGCGCTCCACGGCCTCCACGAACATGAAGCCCATGCCCTGCCACTGGAACACCGTCTCAGTCAGGATGGTGAAGGCGATCATGATGCCAAGCTGCACGCCCCCCACGGTGATGACCGGCAAGAGGGTGTTCTTGAAGGCGTGCACCATCACCACGCGCCATTCGGGCAGGCCCTTGGCCCGCGCGAATTTCACGTATTCCGTCTCCAGCGCTTCCTTCATCTCGGCGCGGATCAGCCGGATGAACAGCGGCAGCATGATGGACGACAGGGCGATGGACGGCAGGATGATGTGCTTGAAGTTGGACCAGGTGGTCAGCACCGATGTCCACCCCGGAAATATCTCCACCGGGTTGCCGCGCCCGAACGAGGGCAGCCAGCCGAGGTGCACCGAGAAGATGTAGATCATGAAGATGGCCGTCAGGAACACCGGCACCGAAACCCCCACGATGCTGATGCCCATGAACAGGCGCGAGAGCACCGAGCGCGGGCGGCACGCGGAATACACGCCCACCGGCACGGAGACGAGCACGATGATGCACTGGGCCACGAAGACCAGTTCCAGCGTGGCCGGGGCCTTGGCCAGAATCACGTCCAGCGCGGGCTTGCGGTAGAAGTACGAGGTGCCGAGGTCGCCCTGCACGGCGTTCTTGGTGAAGCGCGCCCACTGGACCAGGTACGGGTCGTTCAGGCCCAGCTTTTCGCGCAGGGCCTCGCGCTCCTTGACGGATACGGACACGCCCACCATCTCGCGCGTGGGGTCGCCCACGGACTGCTTGATGGCGAACCCGATGAAGCTGATGATGAACATGACCAGCAGGGCTTGCGCCACCCTGCGGACGATGAATGCGAACATGTGCGTCTCGTTGCCGGTAACGGCGTTGCTGGTTGCCGCGGCGCCGCGGGCCGCGCGTCCCCCCACACACACTATGCGGGCCCCGCACCGTACGGGAACGGGGCGGGGTGACGGGGGACGACGGGGCAGCGCCCGCGCGCGACAGTGGCCGCATGCGTGAACCCTGCCCATGGATTGGTCCATGTTCCCCCTGCGCGGGCAGGGGCGGCGGGAACGCGTGCGGCGGCCACGAAAGCGCGAAGGCGCGAAACGGCGTGCGCGGCGTTGTCCGCAACCCGGCCACGACGGCGCACCGTGTTCCGGTGGGCCTGCTGGGAACGCCCGCGCGTGTCCGGCAACGCCAAAAGGAGCCCGGAAGGGCCTGGGCATGGCCCGTGGCGCGTGCGGAATGCGGGGGCGGCGGAATGCCGCGCGTCGGTAACGGGGTGATCCCCGCCCGGTGGGCTACAAAATTTCGGCGGGGCAGGCAAGGGGTGTTCCCCTGCCCGCCCGCCTTCACGAAACCGTCGAAACGGCGCGGGAGGCTTGCAACCTCCCGCGCCCGTTCATCGTTACGGCATCACCACGTCGCCGAAGTAGGGGAAGTCCTGGACGTTGATGATCGCCTTGGCGTTCTTCACCGTCTTGCGGGCCGCCCACGACAGCGGTTCCATGTGCAGCGGCACGAAGGCTGCCTCGTCGTAGGCCAGCTTTTCCGATTCCTGCAGCACGGCATCGCGCTTCTTGGGATCGGTGGTGCGGTTGGCTTCCTCGATCAGCGCGTCGTACTTCTGGTTGCAGTAGTTGCCGCTGTTGTACTGGCCCATGCCGGTGTCCTTGTTGGCGCACATCAGCAGGTATTCGCCGTAGTTGGCGGTGTCCTCGGTATCCGGGTGCCAGCCGATCATCTGGATGTCGGCCACCTGGGCGTCGAACTCGTCCCAGAACTGGGCCTTGGGCATGGTCTTCAGGTTCACCTTGATGCCGATCTTGGCCATCATGGAAACGAAGGCCTGGGCCACCTTCTCGTCGTTCACGTAGCGGTTGTTGGGCGCGATCATGGTCAGTTCCAGACCCTTCTCGTAGCCCGCTTCCTTCATCAGCTTCCGGGCCTTCTCCACGTCGAAGCGCGGCTTCAGGTCGGCGATGTAGCCGGGGTAGCCCTTGGGCGCCTGCTGCTGGGTGACCACGGTGTAGCCCTTCATGATCTTGGCCACGATGCCCGCATGGTCGGTGGCGGCGATGATGGCCTCGCGCACCTTGGGGTTGGCCAGGGCGGGGCTGCGCTTCTGGTTCAGCTGGAAGGTGATGATGCGGGTGCTGGCCATGGTGATCAGCTCGACGTCGGGGTTCTTGGCAAGCTGGTCGTAGTCCTGCACGGGCACGGGGGTGATGAAGTCCACGTCGCCCTTCAGGATGGCGGCCACGCGGGTGGCTTCGTTCTTGATGGGGGTGAGTTCGATGGTGTCGACGTTGCCGCGCGTGGTCCAGTAGTTGGGGTTGGCCTTCAGCACCAGCTTCACGCCGTGCTCACGCTGGGCCACCATGAACGGACCGGTGCCCGAGGCGTTGTCGTTGGCGAACGAGGGGCCGTTCTTCACCACCGCGCCCTTGGGCTGGCCCGCGGCGTCGGTGCCGGTGTAGAACTTGGAGTCCATGGGGAAGATGTAGGTGGCCAGGTTCATCACCAGGCCGTAGGGCTCGGTGGTGACGATGTCGATGGTGTGGTCGTCCACCACCTTGGGCTCGGCGAACTTGACGTACAGGCCCTTGAAATCGGGGGATTCCTTCAGGCGCTTGACGGTCCAGGCCACGTCGGCGGCGGTGAAGGGGTTGCCGCTGTGGAACTTCACGCCCTTGCGCAGGAAGAAGCGCACGGTGGTGGGGTTGACCTGTTCCCACTTCTCGGCCAGGCGCGGTTCGAACTTCATGTCCTGGGTCCAGCGCACCAGGGGGTCGAACACCCAGTGCGAGTAGGCCAGCATGGGCCCGGAAAGCTGCATGTGCGGGTCGAGCGATTCGGGGTCGGACGCGATGCCGACGCGGAAGGTCTTGCCTTCGGCGGCCTCGGCCCTGGGGCCGAACGCCAGCACGGCGGCCAGCATCATCAGAAGCAGTACGATGGTCCGTTTCATCCAGTACCTCCAGCGGTTGTTGCTACAATGACGTCCCACGGGTCCGGCAAGGCCGGGCGGACGGCTCGTCCCGCAGCCGTCCGGCCAGCACCAGCGATGCCCGCGGTGCGTTGTCCGATGCAGTGAGACCGACAGTCCTGTAGACCATCCGGCGGCAGGTGCGTCAAGCAGTGGGCCGTGCGAATATTGTCAAATCGCACTACGCAAATGTACCGTGAAATCAGCGTGTAGGCGGAACGCACAACGGCCGCCGCACCTGCACGGGCGCGGCGGCCGTTGGGGACAGGGCGCGGGCAGCGGGAACGTGCGCGCCGCCCCCAGGGGCTGTTTCCAAATAGCCCTACTGGGCGCGCACCTTGCGCATATACTCCATGTACACGGCGTTCACCCACTGGGCGATGCGGTACACCCCGTCGCGCACGGGCACCCAGGTCACCGTGCCGTCGGCGTCGAGCTTGCCGTCGAACACGAACTCCAGCCCCACGTCCACCCCGCCGGGCAGGCTGCCCGTGTGCATGCGGGTGGAGACCTCGGCCTTCAGCAGCACGTCCAGGGGCTGGTGCGTGCCGCCGGGCCAGTGCAGGATGGCGCGCAGCACCACCCGGTCGCCGCGCGTGAGCGGCCCCTTTTCGCCCCCTTCGCCCGCACGGGGGGCGACGCAGGCGCGCAGGCCGCCGGCGGAAATGTCCGCCAGCCAGGGCTGCGAGTCGCTGGCCGGGCTGGACGCGGGCTGGGCCGGGGGCTGCCCCGATGTGACAGATGCGGCAGATGCGGCAGACGCGGGGGCCTGCGCTGGGGCCGTGGCCTCGCCCTCCAGCGGATTCTGGGCGGCCACGCCGGTGATGCGCTGGTAGCCGTCCAGCGCCGCCAGGGGCAGCGGGCCGTCGTCGGGCGACTGGTCGCGCCGCACCTCCAGCAGGCCCACCAGTTCCGGCACCGGGCGCACCCGCACGCTGCGGCGGCGCTGGCCCGACTCGATGGCGGCGGGCTTTTCCAGTTCCACGATGAGCCCGGTGGACAGGGCGCGGATGTCGAGGATGCGCGAGGCGAACATGAAATGCTGTTCCGTGCGCTGGGGGGCCATGGCCACGATGCGGAAGTAGCACTCCACCACCTGCCCCTTCCACGTCGAGGAAAGCCGCACCCCGCTGGACATGTCGATGAGCAGGGTGGGACCTTCGTACGATTCGATGAGCCCCGGCAGCGAATGCTGCTTGCCGTCGCGGGTGCGCACCACCACGTAGAACCGCGCCCGGCGGTCCGCAGCCAGGCGCAACTGCTGATACACCAGATCCGGCGCGTGTTCCTCGTCCTTCTTTCCGAACAATGCCATTGATGCTCCTGCGGCATGCCTCTGGCGCGGCATGCCCCCGAATGATCGTGCGTCCGTGGTGTCGCGCGCGGCGGCCTGAACTCCCCCGAGCGGGCCCGTGGCCCGTGCGCCGCGCGTTCATGAGCACTGCCCCGGAAGCCGCCATGCGTCAAGGATAACCGCTGTGGGTGAAGCACGGGGCAGGCGACGAGGATACCGCCGCAACGGGCACGCGGCAGAATCCGCAGCCGCCCAGGCATGGCCCATTCCCCGTCAGCCCGCGCCAGCCGCGAAGTTTCCGCACCCTGCTTGACACATCCCCCCTGGCCTGCCAGAATCGATCATAAACATACTGAATGATTTTTCGGGGGCTCCATGTTCTTCCAGGGCAAGGACTACATCCGGCCATCCAAGAAGCTGCGCCTGCTGTCCGTGGTGCAGGCGCTGACCGAGAACGAGCGGCTCAGCCAGACCCAGCTGGCCCGGTTCAGCCACACCAGCAGCGCCATGGTCAACCAGTACCTGGCGGAACTGCACCGCGAGGGCATGGTCCAGTTCGCCCCGGTGAACCGCAAGAGCTTCGCCTACAAACTCACCGACAAGGGGCAGGAAGCGCGGCGCAGCATGCTGGAACAGTACTGCGCCGAGATGGTGCGCGGGTTCGCCTCCATCAAGGAACTGGTGCGGCGGCGGCTGGAACCGCTGGCCGCCCGGCACGCGGAAGGCGCGTCCATCCACAGCGCCCCGTTGCGCCTTGCTCCGTTGCGTCTTGCCCCGCTACGTCTCGCCTTGTTCGGCGCGGCCGAAACAGGCGAGGTGGTGCTGGCCGCGCTGGAAGGCACCCCCTTCGACGTGACCCTGGTGGTGGACAACGACGAGGCCAAGCACGGCGCCCCCTTCCACGGGCATGCCGTGCAGCCCCCGGCGGCCCTGCTGGCCGAACCCGGCCTGCTGGCCGTGGACGCGGTGGTGGTGGCCTCGTTCGCGCACCAGCGCGCCATCCAGCAACAGTTGCTGGCCATGCCCGGCATGCCCGAATCGGCGCGGGAGGTCGTCGTGCTGCTATGAACGCTTTCCCCGCCACCCCCCTCGCCGCAGGCCCTGCCGCGCCCGTCATCACCCTGGCCTCGGGCCGCCGCATCGGCCCCGGCTGCCCGTGCCTGGTGGTGGCCGAGGTGGGCAACAACCACCAGGGCGACATGGACACCGCCCGGCGCATGGTGCGCGAGGCCGCCCGCGCCGGGGCCGACGCCGTGAAGTTCCAGAAGCGCGACACCTCGGCCCTGCTCACCACGGAGGGCGCGCGCGCCGCGTATGGCGGCCCCAACAGCTTCGGGGCCACCTACGGCGAACACCGCGACGCGCTGGAGCTTTCCGCCGCCCGGTTCGCGGAACTGAAGCAACTGGCCGAATCGCTGGGCATGGCCTTCTTCGCCTCGGCCTGGGACGCTCCCAGCCTGGACGTGCTGGCCGGCCTGAACGTGGAACTGCTCAAGGTCTGCTCGGCGGACGTGGTCAACGTGCCCATGCTGCGCCGGGTGGCCGCGCTGGGCCTGCCGGTGGTGCTGTCCACGGGCATGAGCACCCTGGAACAGGTGGACCGGGCCGTGGCCGAGCTTTGCGCCCGCCACCGCGAGGTGGTGCTGCTGCACTGCAATTCCAGCTACCCCTGCGACGAGGCGGACATCGCCCTGCCGGTGATGGACGAACTGGCCCGGCGGTACGGCCTGCCCGTAGGCTATTCCGGCCACGAGCGGGGCATGGGGCCCAGCGTGGCCGCCGTGGCGCGCGGGGCGTGCCTGGTGGAGCGCCACTTCACCCTGGACCGCACCCAGCGCGGCACCGACCACCGGGCCTCGCTGGAGCCGGACGACCTGGCCCTGCTGGTCCGGATGATCCGCGAGGTGGAGCGGGCCATGGGCGTGACCGAAAAGCGCGTCACCCCCACCGAGGCGGCCATGGCCGTGAAGCTGCGCAAAAGCCTGGTGGCCGCGCGCGACCTGGCGGCGGGCACGGTGCTGGCCCCGGACGACCTGGCCGTGAAGAGCCCCGGCGACGGCCTGTCGCCGGAACTGTGGGATGCGGTGGTCGGCAATTCCCTGACCGTGGACCTGCCGCGCGACGGGCAGCTTCTGCCCGCCATGCTGGCCATGCCGGTGCAAACGGGAGACGGGGCGGAAGCCCCGGATTCCGGGACCGGGGCCGCGTGATGCGCGTCGTCCATTTCGCCGTCACCCCGCTGGCGGGCGCGCCGTTGCGCCTGGTCCGGGCGCTGAACGCCCACCTGCCCGGCTGCACGGCCCGGCTGGTGGACCTGACGCGCTACGGCAGCGAGGACTTCGGGCAGGACGTGGTGTTCGACGAAACGCCGGACCTGGCCCGCGAACTGGCGGAACAGGCCGACATCCTGCACTTCCACAACTACCTGGACCTGGATTCGCGCCACTTCGCGCCCATCGACTTCCGGGCGCTGGCGGAAAGGGGCGCGCCGCCGAAAAAGAACGTCCTGGCAGTCCGCCAGTTCCACAGCGAACCGGGGCTGGTGGCGGCCCGCATGGGCATTACCCCGGCCGCCCTGCTGGCCCAGCCCATCCCGGCGCTGGTGGTGGGCCAGTTTCAGGAGCGCTGCTACCCCCGCGCGCGGGTAGTGCCCAACCCCCTGCCCATCGACGACGCGGACTACCTGCCGCACGACCCGGCCGTACACAGCCCGCTACGCCACGACGTGTTCCTGTCGCCCACCCGGCTGCACTCGGCCTGGGCCGACCGCTGGAACACCAAGGCCCGGCCCGAGGCCGAGGCCGTCGTGCGCGCCGCGTGCCTGCCGCGCGGGGCCAGCTGGCATCTGGTGCACAGGACGCCGCTGGCCCAGACCCTGGCCGCCAAGCGTCTGGCGCGCATCGTGGTGGACGACCTGGTCACCGGCAGTTGCCACCTGACCGGGCTGGAGGGCCTTGCCCAGGGCAAGCCGGTGCTGGCCCACCTGGATGGCCGCTGCCGCCGGGTGCTGGCGCACATGGCGGACACGGACGCCTATCCCACGGACACCTATCCCACCGACGCCTGCCCTTTCGTGGACGTGCGGCTGGAAGACGCGGCCCACGTGCTGGGCTACCTGCTGGACCACCCCGACGAGGCGCAAGAGGTGGGTCGGGCCGCCCGTGGCTGGATGGAAGCCCACTGGCGGCCGGAACGCATCGCCGCCGTGTACGGCGCGGCTTACGCATCCCTGGCCCGCGACCCCGTGGCCGCCGCCCGGAACTGGCGGCAGCCGGACCTTGCGCTGGATGGCCCGGCGGAACGCTTCTTCGCCGTGACCCTGCCGGACCTTGTCCACACAGCACGACGCGGGGCAGCGCGACGCGAGGCGGCACAACGCGGGGCGGCGCAAGGGACCGACGTTGCGCCGCATGACGCGGCGTCCCCCTCGCCCGGCGCCCCCGCTGCCGCCATCGCCACCATTCCGGGAGACCGGGCATGAGCGCGCCGCACCCTCTTTCGCCCCCGCCGCCGGACCTGCCCGGCTGCCGCGCCATCCTGCCCGACCCGGCGGTCATGCCCTCCGAACTGTGCGTGCTGGCCGTGACGGAATCATGGCTGGGCCGCACGGAGGCCGCCGTGCGCCGGGTGCTGGACCACGGCCTGCCCTCCTCGGCCCTGTACGACTGGATCATGGACTGCGGGCGGGTGCGTCATCAGCGCCTGTCCGACCCGGCCCGGCGCGACGTGCGCATGCCCCGCGCGGACTGGGACGTGGTGGCCGTGATTCCGGCGCGCGGCGGCTCGCGCGGGGTGCCCCGCAAGGCACTGCGCACGGTGGGCGGCATCCCGCTCGTGGCGCGGGCCATCGGGGCCTGCCGGTCGGTGGGGTCCATCACGCGGGTCATGGTCAACACCGACTGCCCGGACATCGCGGCGGCGGCCCGCGCCGCCGGGGCGGACGTGCCCTTCCTGCGCCCGGCGGAACTGGCCACGGACGACGCCTCTCCCCTTGACGCATGGGTCTTCGCACAGGTGTGGATGCTGCTGGTGGAACGCCGTGTGCCCGATTTCCTGCTGTCCGTGTCGGCCACCCACCCCTGCCTGCTCCCGGATGAAATGCGCCGCGCCGTGGACCGGCTGGCGGCGGCCAACCGCCCCTCGCTCCAGACCGTGGCCCGGCTGCCCGCCGTGTCGCGGGAATTCCTGACCCCGGATTTCCACCCGCTGGGCGGCAGGCAGGCTACGGCGGAAGGAGACGGCCCGGAACATGACCGCCCGGATGGCGAACGGTTCCTGCAATGCGGGGCCTTCTCCATCACCTGCAACCGGCCCTATTACCATGTGCAGCCGTGGTTCCGGCAGTACATGGCCGACGTGCCCGCGCCCCCGGCGGAACCCATGGCCCACGTGCTGTCCGCCCGGCAGGGCGTGGACATCGACGAGCCGTGGGACCTCGCCACCTGCCGCCTGCTGCTGGACGGGGACGACCCGTTCCCGGCGTGCACCCCGGCCGACGTGGCCGCGCACCGTATCGCGCACCCGGCCGCCGGAGACGACGAGGCGGACGCCCGGACCCGTGCGTCCGCTGCGCCCATCACCATCGGCATGGGGAACATGGCGGAACCCGCAAACCTCGCCTGCGTGGTGGTGCTGCCGCCCGAAGTGCAGGGTGCCCCAGACGGGCCAGACGGGCCGGAACGTACCGGTGAACCGGACGGGCCATACCTGCACATCGCCGGAACGCCCACGCCGTGCCGGGTGCTGGACGCGGTGCTTGCCGCGCTGCCCGAAGCGCCGCTGGCCCTGTGCGGCGAAGGGGCCATGGCCCGCGCCGTGGCCCGCCGCTACGGGCTGCCCCTGCTGCCCCTGCCGGAATTTCTCGCGGATCGCCGCGCCGCATGGCCGGTGCCGCTGCTGGGCCAGAACGACATCGCCACCAGGAACGCCGCGGCCGCATGGCCGGGCACCCCCGGCCCGGTCGTTCACCTTCTTCTTGCCGGGCGGGACATCCTGTGCATCGACGGACGGGCCGCCCTGCTGGACGCGGCCACCCTGCGCGACTTCGTCACCGCCGCCCTTGCTCCCGCCACCGCCGAATGCGGGCTGCCCGTATGCTCCGTGTCGCCCGCGCCGGTGCATCCCGCGCACCTCAAGCGGGTGGACGGGGCGGGCTCGGTCATCTCCGTGCCGGACGTGCCCGCCCGGCGGCAGGACCTGCCCGAGGTATGGTGCCGCGACGGCGCGCTGACCCTGCTGCGCGCCCGGCCCGCCATCAGGGATGGCGCACCCGGCGCGCCCTGTCCCGATAGTTCCGGCCCGTGCAATTCCGGCCCCGGCGAATCCACCGGCCTGGCCTACCATCCCATTCCCATCGGCCGCGCCCAGGCCACGCTGACCGCCTCGCGCCTGGACGCCGCACGGGGCGTGGCCCTGGCCGCCCACGACGGACATCCGGACATACCGGCCGCCGCACCCGGCGCACCCGGCCCTCACGGGCCTCACGGGCCTCACGGCCACCAGCCCGACCCCACGGAACCCGCATGACCGACGCCGCCTCCATCAACGCCGAACGGGACGACCCGCGACCCCGCTACCCCGACATCACCGACGTGCTGTTCTGGGACGCCTATTTCGCGTGGCGCGACGCCTCGTTGCTGTCGGTGGAGCGGTTCCACGCCCTGTACCTGGTCCTGCGCCACATCACCGAGGCGGGCGTCCCCGGCGCGCTGCTCGAATGCGGAGTGTACCGGGGCGGCTCGGCCTGCTTCTGCGCCGCCGTGCTGGCCCAATTGAATCAGTCGGGCAGCACCGGCCGCGACCTTTACTGGTGCGACACCTTCCAGGGGTTCCCCGACGGCGTGGAGGAAGCCTCCATCACCGGCGAAACCCTGCAATCCTTCCCCAGGGACGACGTGCTGCCCGTGGCCATGGCCAACTTCGCCCGCACCGGCTACCCGGCGCACCGTCTGCACGTGCTGCGCGGCCCGGTGCAGGCGACCATTCCCAACGCCGGGCTGCCCGAGGCCATCGCCCTGCTGCATCTGGACACCGACGACGCGGCCTCGGTGCTGCACGAACTGACCCATCTCTACCCGCGCCTGTCGCCGGGCGGGGTGCTGTGCATCGACGACTACGGCCACTTTCCCGGCGTGGGCCGCGCCGTGGACGCCTATTTCGCGGACCTTGCCCGCGCCGGGGCCACCCCGCCGCTGCTGGCCCGCACCGACTACACCGGCCGCATGGGCGTGAAGCCCCGCGCCTGAACCGGCCCTGAACCGGCGCCCGAACCGGCCACCGCCGCCACGCACCGCCCGCAACCCCAGGACACCGCCCTTACCATGACCAGCCCGACCCATATTACAGGCATGACAGGCATGACCGGCCATACTTCCCGCCCTGCCACCCCGGCCACCTTGTCCGAGGTTTCCGGCCCCGCCCTTCCCGATCTGGCCGGCCTTCCCGACATGGCTGGTTTATCCCGCTGCAACCCCCGCCTGGCCGCGTGGTTCGCCTGGTCGCACGACGACTGGCAGGGCGCGGACGCCGCCGGGGCGTACGTGCATCTGGGCTGCGGCGACGCGGTGCTGGACGGCTTCGTGAATCTGGACTTCCTGCCCCACGACGCCCGGGTGCGCGAATGCCGCCTGCTGGACGTGTGGCCGCGCCGCCTTGCGGGCAGCGTGGCCGCCTTCTACGCGGAAGACGTCATCGAGCACTTCTTCCTCACCGAACAGCTGTACATCCTGTGCTCCATGAACGTGCTGCTGCGGCCCGGCGGCGTGGCCCGGCTGCTCACCCCGGACATCGGCCAGTTGTGGACCTACGGCCAGCGCTTCGACGCCTCCACGCTGGTGGGCAGCGGCGACTATTTCGCCGACGTGATGCGCTGCCGCAACGGCATGGACGCCGTGAACACCGGGCTGCGCATGGGCGGCCACCGCTGGCTGCACGACTTCACCAGCCTGCGCCGGGCGGCGGCGGACTGCGGCTTCGAGGCGCGGCGCACCCCCTGCGCCGCGTCGGACGACCCCAAACTGTGCAACATCAACCTGCGCGACGAGTCGGGCATCTCCTTCGCGGCGGAACTGCGCAAGACGCGCCCCCTGCGCCACCTGCTGGTGTGGCCGGAACGCATCGCCAACGCCGTGCCCGTGGCGGGCGGCGACCCGGACGGCACCTCAAACGGCACCCCGGACGGCGAGCTGCCCACGGGGCTTGATAGCGGAGCGGACGCCATCCAGCCGGTGTTCCGCGCCGTCACCGGCGACCCCGGCATCACCTACCGCCTGCCCGACGTGGCCGTGGACCGCATCGCCATGGTCAACGTGCGCTCGGCCAACCTGTGCGAATTCCGCGAGCACAACTTCGCCAAGGCCTACTTCCGGCTGGAGGAGAGCGGCGCGGTGTACGCCGACCGCACCCTGCACTCCGTGCCGCACATGAACGGCTTCACCCGCGCCGACGTGGAAACGGCCATGCGCGGCGAGGCAACGCTACGCTCGATCCGCTTCGACCCGTCCGAGCGGGAGGGCGACCTGTTCACCGTGGGGCCGCTGGAACTGTTCCTGTACGACGACGCGGAGGAGGACGGAGACGGCGAACATGCGGGGGATGCGGACGAACGGCCCAAAGGCCGAAGCATGACGACGGTTGCCGCCGACGTGCCCCCCGGTGCCGTTTCTTCCGATAGCGCCACGCCCGGTAACACCTCGCCCGATAACATCCCGGCGGACGACCTGCCCGCGCACCTCGAAGACCACGTCATGGCCACCCCGTGCCGCCAGGGGGTCATCCACCACTTCGACTTCGACGGCCCGGTGGGCATGGCGCTGGCCATCTACGGCGAATGGGCCCAGGCTGAACTGGACGCGCTGGCCCCCTACGTGCCGCACGGCGGCCGCGTGCTGGACGTGGGTGCCAACGTGGGCACCCACGCCGTGGCCTTTGCCCGCATGGCCGGGCCGCAGGGGCGGGTGACCGCGCTGGAGCCGCAGGCAGAGGTGTTCGCCCTGCTGCGCCGCACCGTGGCCGTGAACGGCCTTGCGGACGTGGTCGCCCCGGTGCGGGCCGGGGCGGCGGGGCGCGCGGGCACGGCCCGGGTGCCCCGCATCGCCGCGCCCGAGGGGCAGAACCTTGGCGCGGTGCGCCTGCTGGATATAGGCGCGGTGCGGTTGCTGGATGCGGCCGACGCCCCGGCACAGGGCACGGGTCAGGATACGGTTCAGGACACGAATCAGGGCACGGACCGGGCCACCGACGAAATCCCCCTGCTGACCATCGACGGCCTGGGCCTGCATCTGCCCGCCCCGGAAACACCCGTAACCGGCGCACGGCTGGACCTGATCAAGCCAGAAGCCGGAATGGCGGGCACCGGCAGACGGCTGGACCTGATCAAGGTGGACGCCGAAGGGGACGAGGCCGCCATCCTGCGTGGGGCGGCGGCCACCGTCCGGGCCTGCCGCCCGGTACTGCACCTGGAATGCCCCGGCTTTGCGCGGGCCTGGCCCTGCGCGCGGCAGGCGCTGGCCTGGGGCTACGCGGTGTTTCACCTGCGCCTGCCCGCCTTCAACCCCGCCAATTTCCGGGGGGCCAGTCGCAACGTGTTCGGCGCGGCGGAAGAGGGCGCGCTGCTGTGCATCCCGCGCGAACGGCTGGAGGACGGCAGCCTGCCCGCGCCCTGCGGAACGGAAATCCGCGACGCCGCCGACCTTGCCCGCGCCCTGCTGGAAACCCGAGCCTACGGCCAGCCCGAGGAACGCGTACCCGCCGCCGTGCGGCTGGACCTAGCCCTGTCCGACCTGCGCCGCAAGCGGGCCGAGGAACACTGCGTGGCGGCCAACGCCCGCTCCGGCCGCCAGCACGGGCGCATCACCACCCTGCGCGCCACCGTCCGCGCGGCCGGGGAACTGCTGGCGGGGACGGAAGATGCAACGACGCCCCCCGGCGTTGCGGATGACGCCCGCGCCCGCCTGCTGCACGCCCTGGACGCCACCGCGCCGGAACGCCCGGCCATCGACGAGCCGGACACCCGTGAACCGTGGCCCGCGCCACCGGACGACACGGCATGGGCGGAACTGGCCGCGCGACGGGCGGCACTGCCTGGTGCACGAAACGACATGCCGCAGCGCCCGGTCATCGACGTCATCGTACCGGTATACACGGGGGCGGCCCAGACCCTGGCCTGCCTGCATTCGGTGCTGGCCGCCGATCTCGCCGCCGATGCCGGAAACGCGGCCATCACCCCCCGCGCCCACGTGGTGGTGATCGACGACGCCAGCCCGGAACCGGAACTGACGCAGGCCATGCGCCGCCTGGCCGGGCTGGGGCTGGTGGAACTGGTGGAAAATCCCGCCAACCGGGGCTTCGTGGCCTCGGTCAACGCGGGCATGGCCCTGCACCCGGACCGCGACGTGGTGCTGCTGAATTCCGACACCCTCGTCTTTCCCGGCTGGCTGGGCCGCCTGTCCGCGCACCTCTCCGCCCGGCCCGACGCGGGCAGCGTCACCCCGCTGTCCAACAACGCCACCATTTGCAGCTACCCGGTCACCGAGCGCGACAACCGCGCCGGGCTGGAACTGGACTCCGCCGCGCTGGACGCGCTGGCCGCCACGGTCAACGCCGGAACGGCCGTGGACATTCCCACGGCGGTGGGCTTCTGCATGCTGATCCGCCGGGCCTGCCTGGCGGCCACCGGCCCGTTCGACGAAGCCACCTTCGGCCGGGGTTACGGCGAGGAAAACGACTTCTGCATGCGCGCCGCCGGGCTGGGCTGGCGCCACCTGCTGGCCGCCGACGTGTTCGTGCGCCACGCGGGCGAGATGTCCTTCGGTGATGCTGCCGCCCCGCTCAAGGAGGCGGCCTTCGAGACGATACAGCGGCTGCACCCGGACTACCTGCGCACCGTGGCGGCCCACTGCGCGGCGGACCCGGCCCGCCCGGCCCGCCGGGCGCTGGATCTGGCCCGGCTGCGGGGCGCGCTGGCGCAGCGGTTCCCCGCGCCCGGCAACGACGCGGCCCGCCCGGTGCTGATGGTCACCCACAACTGGGGCGGCGGCACCGAACGCCACGTGCAGGACCTGTGCGACCGGCTGGCGGCGGAAGGCGCGCCCGCGCTGGTGCTGCGCCCGCGCGGGAACGACGCCGGGTGCGTGTGGGCGGTGAACCTGCCCGCCTCTTCACACGGACCGGGACCGCTGCACCTGCCCAACCTGGCCTTCGACCTGCCGCCAGACTTCGGCGCGCTGCTGGCAGTGCTGGCGGACCTGGACATCGGCCACATCCACGTGCACAACCTGGCCGGGTACCCGCACGCCGCGCCGGAACTGCTGCCCCTGGTGGCCCGGCTGCTGGAAATCCCCTGCGATGTCACCGCGCACGACCTTTCCGCGCTGTGCCCGCGCATCACCTGCGTCGGGCCGGACGGCTATCCCTGCCCCACGGCGCTGGACGGGGATGGACAGATGGAGGGCGGCGCGCCGTGGCGCTGCGTCGCGTGCATCGCGGCGGAAACGCCGCAACTCGGCAACACGGACATCGTGCGCTGGCGCGCGGCGTGGGGGACGCTGCTGGAAGGCACACGCGCCATCTTCACCCCCAGCCGGGACACCGCCCGGCGGCTGGCCGCCCACTTTCCCGGCTGCGCCGCGCGCATCGTCGTGCGGCCCCACCCGGAAACGCCGCCCCCAACGTCCCCTCCGGCGTCCCCCCCAGCATCCCCCCTGACCCGGTCCACGGCGGACCGTCACGCAGGCGACGCACCCGCCGCCGCACCCCCCGCGTCCCCCGCACCTGGCGACCCCCTGCGGGTGGCGGTCATCGGGGCCATCGGACCGCACAAGGGATCGCACGTGCTGGAGAACTGCGCCCGTCACGCCCGCGAGGCCGGGCTGCCCCTCGCCTTCACCGTGGTGGGCTACACCGACCGCGACGACGCATTGCGCGAGCTTGGGGTGACCATCACCGGCCGCTACCACGGGGACGAACTGCCCGGCCTGCTGGCCGCGAACGGAGGTGAACCGTACCATCTGGCCTTCCTGCCCGCCGTGTGGCCGGAAACGTATTCCTATACCCTGTCCGAGGCGGTGCTGGCCGGGCTGTACCCGGTCACCTTCGACCTGGGCGCGCCCGCGGAACGCATGGCCGCGTGGGGGTACGGCCTGCGTCTGTCCACGGGCCTGATGCGCGACCCGGCGGCCATCAACGCCGCCCTGCTGGCCTGCGCGACCACCCGACAGGCGCGACCGGCACCACCGCCGCCGGGGCTGGCGCGGGCCGTCCTGAACGCCGGGGACTCGGGGGACTACCCCGCGCCGTTCCGGGTCAGCTACTACGGATTTCCCGACGGGGGGGAAACCGGGGGGAGCGGGGCAACGCCCGCCAAGGAGCGACCATGAACACGGACGAAAGCCACCGTACCGCACACTCCGGCCACCCGCTGATCTCGGTGGTGGTGCCCAGCTACAACCACGGCCGGTACATCGGGTCGTGCCTCGACTCGCTGATGTTCCAGGACTACCCCAACCTGGAAATCGTCATCACCGACGACGCCTCCACCGACGATTCCCTGGCGGTGATCCGGCGCTTCCTGCGCGACGTGGCCGGGGCCACCGCCTCGTACGCCTGCCGCTACGACGCCGCGGCCGACGTCATCGAGCGCGCCGTGCACCCCCGCTACGCCCGCACGGGCCGCCGCATCGTGTTCCTGCGGGCGGAAGCCAACGCGGGCTCCACGGCCAACTACAACCTGGGCCTCGCGCAGTGCACGGGCGACTACTGCACCTTCGTCCCGGCCGACGACATCTGCCACCCGCAGCTGTTCTCCACCCTGGCCCGGCCGCTGATGGACGACACGGCGGACTTCGCCTACGCCGACATGTTCGTGGTGGACGACGACATGCGCATCCTGCGCGAGTTCCGCCTGCCGGAGCATTCCTTCGACGCCTCGTTCCGCAGTTGGTACCTGTGCGGCGTGGCCAAGCTGTACCGCCGCGCCCTGCACGACCGCTTCGGCCCCTTCGACGAGACCGCCGACGCCGACGACCACGAATGCTTCCTGCGCTTCGCCCTGGGCGGGGCGCGCTTCGTCCACGTGCCGCACACCCTGTACTCCGCGCGCAGCCACGAAGGGCGCGAAAACGGGCTGCACGCGCCGGGGCGCTTCGCCCGGCTGCTGGAGCATTCCAAGCGGCTCGTGCTGATGGCGCGCGAGCGGGAACCCGCGCAGCCCGGCGTCTGGCGCGAGGAAATGGTGAGGACAGACGCGGCGGGCGCGGACGAAATGCCGGAACCCCGCACGGCCCATCCTTCCGGCGCGTATCCCCCCAGCGTAGCGTATCCCCCCAGCGCAACGTATCCCATAATCGAGCGCGTCGTGCTCACCGACGAGGAACGCTCGTTCCTGACCGAAGGGGACTGCGCGCCGGACACGGACCCGAACGCGGACACTGGCATGGACACGGAGGCCCGCCGTGGGTGACCTGGCCCTGCCGCACATCCTGCCCCGCGTGCGCGATCCCCGGCGAGAGGTGCGCAAGTACGCCAACTTCCTGCTGGCCCTGCGCGCCCGCCGCGCAGGGGCCGCGCGGGTGGCGCACCACCCCTTCGACCTCACCGTGGACTGCGCCACCCTGTGCCAGTTGCACTGCCCCTACTGCGCCGTGGGCAACTCCACCATCCGCCGGGGCCGCGCCCTGATGGACGCCGCCCTGCACGAACGGCTGGCGGCGGACGTGGCCCCGGACCTGTTCCTGGCCTGGTACTTCAGCGCCGGGGAACCGCTGCTGCACCCGCGCCTGCACGAACACCTCGCCCGCACCGCCGGGGAGGAGGCCTTCACCGTGGTCTCCACCAACCTCAGCGTGCCCCTGCCCCCGGCCCGGCAGGAGGCATTGCTGCGCTCGGGCCTGGGCATGCTCAGCGCATCCGTGGACGGGGCCGGCGCGGCCACCTACGGGCAGTACAGGCGCGGGGGCGACTTTGCCCTGGTCATGGACAACCTGGCCGGGCTGGCCCGGCGCAAGCGGCAGATGGGGCTGCGCTTCCCCCTGCTGGAATGGCGCTTTCTGCTGTTCGCCCACAACCAGCACGAGGTGGACGCGGCCCGCGCCATGGCCACGGACATGGGGCTGGACCTGCTGGAATTCTTTCCCGGCTACGCCCTGCCGCCCGGCACGCCCGGCGAGCAGGGGGTGCACCCCATGACCGCCCCCATGCCGGAACGGCCCGTCTCCGGCCCGGCCTACGATGCGGGCCTGGCCCGGCGCGAAACGCTGATCCAGCGGCTGACCGCCGGGCAGGTGGCCCCCACGCCCGGCCCCGCCAACGGTCCCGGAGATCCGCGCCGCTGCGACTGGCTGTACGCCAGCGGCATGATCTACCCGGACGGCGCGTTCGGCCCGTGCTGCGTGGCCACCGACGCCGACGACGACTTCACCCGGCTGGACGCGCACCCCGATTTCGGCGCGGCCTGGAACGCCCCGGCATTTACCCGCACCCGCGCGGCCTTCGCGGCGGGCGATGGATCGGACCGCCCTGAAGGTGCGGACGGCATGGACGGTATAAACGGCATGGGCGCCAGCCATTCCGGCACCGGCGGCGCGGCAGGCACGGTGTGCGACCGCTGCCCCCTGCCCGTGGCGCAGGAACTGCAATTCGTGCAGAAGCTGCGGGCCATCCTGCGCAACGCGCCGGACTGGGTGGTGCGCATCCTGGCCGCCGCGCCGGAGGACTTCTTCCTGCCCGCCGACCACCGCCGGTTGCCCGTGGAACTGAGCGCCCTGTACCGTCCGGAGGCTCGCGCCCTGCCCCAGCATCCGGACGTGGACCCGGATGTGGACCCCAACGTGGTTCCGGACGCGCTGGTCCTGCTGCGCGCGCTGGCCGCATCCCATCCCGACCCGGAACTGGCCCGCTGCGCCGACATTCTGGAACGCGGCCACGCCTGATGCCCCCGCGTCCCGGACTTCACACCCCCCGCACACCCCGCGCGCAGGAGACGCCCGCATGACACAAGGCCACAGCACCCGGAACGACACCATCGGGGACGGCACCAACGGGGACGCCCCCCGGAACGGTGCAGCCCCCGCCGCCGCACGCCCCTTCCTTGAATGGCTCTCCGCCCAGCGCGCCCAGGACGGCGTGCTGCTGCTGGGCGACGCCCGGCCGTTCTTCCACGACGAGGCAGCCTACACCGCCCACCACGGCGAAGCCCCCGCCCCCCTGGACACGGGCCAAGGACTGGTGGCCCTGCTGCGGGCCACGGGCGCGGACCTGTCCGCCCCGGCGCTGGAGATAGGCTGCGGCTTCGGCTACCTCAGCCTCGGCCTGGCGGTGGACAACCCGTTCCCCCTGCTGCTGCTCACCGACACCTCGCCGGGCTTCCTGCGCATTCTGGGCCAGCGGCTGGATGCCCACGGCGTGGGGTGGAAGACGGACGGCAACGGCCACGCCTCCTCCCGTAAGCCCGCTTCGGGCGCTGTCCGCCTGGGCATCCTTTCCGGCGACGCCATGCAGGAAATCCCCGACGCCAGCCTGTCGTGCATCGCCATGCGCGCCACCCTGCACCACGTGGCCGACGTGGACGCCTTCCTGGCCCAGGCGGCGCGGGTGCTGCGTCCGGAAGGACACCTGGTGTTCGAGGAGCCCTGCCGCGAAGCCCTGCTGCTGATGGGCGTGCTGGTAGCCCAAATGCCCGAGCTGGCCGCCGCGCGCGGGGTGGAGGTGACCCCGCGCCAACTGGAACTGGTGGACCTGTTCCGACGCATGGTGGAATTCTACTGCCGCCAGGACATCGACAAGAGCACGGCCGAAGACAAGCACCTGTTCCACCCCGTGGAAATCGCCGCGCGCTGCCGGGCGCACGGCTTCGACACCACGGTCCACGCCAACACCAGCCTGGCCTCGCTGAAATACCTGCACGGCGAATCGCCCCTGCCGCCCACCTTCTTCCACGACACCACCCGCGCCTACATCGCCGACGTGTGCCGCATGCCGGAACTGGCGCCCCTGTTCGACGCCACCATCGCCGACTCCTGCGCCTACATCGACGCCTGCTCGCGCGGCGGGCGGGGGCCGCACTACATCGGGGTGTTCGACGCGCGAAGGGGGTAAGGCGGCTGATACCGCATCGGCACTTTTGTCAGGAATGCATCTTGCAGTCATAATCACGGCGAGCCACGCCACCGTCTCATCGCTGACGGTGAAGCCGCCCGAGTTCCGTGCCATGCAAGCCGCGCCACGCGCCCTTTGCCACCATCCGCGCGTTGAAAACACCTTTCGAGAGTGACCACCAAAATGACCCGCGATCCCCGGCAGCAGGAAACCGTTGCCCAACAGACAGCCAAGCTGGAAGAAGCAGTCCGCGCCGCCATCGAACGGGGCGACCGCTCCCCGCGGCTTTACGACGCCGTTCTGGATGCCTTGTGCGCCGGTGTGGATTCGCCGGTCTTCTCGCAATGGGTAATGGATTTCCTGATGGCCGGAGCCGCCATCCAGCCCCCCAGCGGTTTGCCCCCGGTGGCAACGATCATCGTCCCGTGCCACAACTATGGGGAATATCTTGAGGAATGCATCAACAGCGTACTGATGCAGACCTTCACGGCGTGGGAACTGATCATCATCAACGACGGCAGCACGGACAATACCCACGAAGTGGCGCAGGAACTGTTGCGCCGACATCCAGACTACGCCATCCGCTATTTCCGGCAGGAACGCCGAGGCATCGTGCAACCCCGCAACCGGGGAGCTACCCTGGCCCGTGGTGAATTCATCCTGGCGCTGGATGCCGACGATCTTATCGCGCCGCAGTTCCTGGAAAAGACCGTAGCCGCCCTGCGCGTCCGGCCGGACCTGGGCTACATGAGCACCAAGGCACTGTTCTTCGGCAGCGTCAACGCCATTTGGCCCACGACACCCTTCAACTGGGTGAATCTGCTGGTCACCAACCAGCAGACCAACACCACGTTGTACCGCAAGCGTATGTGGCGAGAGATCGGCGGGTACGAAGAACGCATGGTCCACGGTTACATGGACTGGGAGTTCTGGATCAGGGCCACCCGGCACGGATGGGCGGGCGCACAGTTGGACGAACCGCTGTTCTTCTACCGCCGCAAGGCCAACTCCGTGGTCATGCGCGCCAAGGAGCGCGACGTGGCCATCAAGGAACAGATCGTGCGGCTGCACCCGGACGTGTACGACGTGTCCAAGCTCGACGCGGTGCGCGCCGAAATGCACAACCAGAACTGGATTCCCGTCACGCTGGTGCGCCAGGACCTGGTGATCCGCCCGCGCGGCCCGGTGGACATGGAGGACACAGCAGCCACCCAGGAGCGGGCCAAGGCGCTGCTGGAAATGCTGCGCAACGCCCTGCCTTCCCTGGCCTACGCCTTCGAGGGCGAGCACGCCGGCAGGGGCGACCCTGCCGTGTATCCCGCGCTGCAAGCCAGGCTGACACAGAAGGCCAGGCACCTCGCGGACAGGGGCGAACGCGACAAGGCCGTGGAAACGGCTCTGCAACTGCTGGCCGCCTTCCCGGCGCAGCCCGGCGCTGCGCTGCTGGCCATGCAGGTGCTGATGCGCTGCGCGCGCATCCACGAAGCCCACACCCTTGCCCGGCAGTACATGGCGCTCTTTCCCCGCGATAGGGCCGTGCGCGGCTTCACGGCCGACCTGCTGGGCATGATCGGCAGTTGCACCGAGGACCCTTACCGGGCCATGGCCCTGCTCGACTGCGCCCACATGCTGGCCCCGGACCACGAACAGCATGTCGGCGAACTGGCCGCGCGCCTCGCGGCACTGGGACAGGACCGCACCGAGGAGCGCCTGCGCAAAGGCGCTCGGACTGCGGACGCACGACGCCGCGTGTGGTACGTCACCGACACCTTCGGCTTCGGCGCGGGGGGGGTCAACGGCGTCACCCAGGCCAAATTCATGACACTGTCTTCCATCCTGCGCGGCCATGACGAGCCGGACGGATCAGGCGGGCCGGACGTCACGGTGGTCACCGCATGGCACCCCGGACTGCCCGAGGCCATGGCGGAATTCGCCCGCATGACGGCCGACGTCTGCGGGGACAACGGATTCCGCTGGCCATTGTGGATAGCCGTACATCCTGAACGGAACCCCGGCGAGGACCCGCGCTGGAAGGCCGCCGGCGAGCCGGAACTGATCATCGAGGAAGGGGTGCTGCTGGAAGGCCACCGTTTCCTGCGCACCCTGCCCCTGCCAGAGGACTGCCCGCGCACCTTCGTCCACCATACCTCGCCCGACCAGTACACCGGCAAGTTCGAATACCGAAACCTGTACGACGAGGCCATCCACGCCTTCACCCGGTATGAAAACCACGTCTGCGTTTCGGAGAACGTCATCGCGGAATGGAAGGCCATCGAACCCCTGTCCGGTAAACGCTGGACGTACATTCCCAACTGCGCCGCCGAAGAAGAGGCCGCCGCGCTCCTGCGGCGGGACACGGGCGAGGTGCGCGACGCGCTGGAACTGCCGCGCGACGCCATGATCTACCTGTGCCTGGCCAGCGTGCAGACCCGCAAGGGGCACGATATCCTGCTGGAACAGATGGCCGAGGTATTCCACAAGGTACCAAGGGCCGTGCTGGTCTGCGTGGGGCCGGTGCACGGCGAATGGAGCGGCTGGGACATCGTGGCCGAGGCGCGCCGCCGCTACGGCACGGAGCGCGTGCGCTTCACCGGCATCCGCCGCAACGCCCTGGACTACGTGCGCGCCTGCGACTGCATGGTGCTGCCCTCGCGCGAGGAAGCCCTGCCGCTGGTGCTGCTGGAAGGCATGGCACTGGAGAAGCCGTGCGTGGCATCCAACGTCAACGGCATTCCGGAACTGGTCGTGCACGGCGAAACCGGGCTGCTGTTCCCGCTGGAGTCCCCGCGCGACCTCGCCCGGTACATGACCGCCCTGGGCACGGACCCGGAGCTTGCCCGCACCATGGGCCAGCGGGCCGGGGAACGCTACCGCGAACACTTTTCTCGCAAACGCCACACCACCCGCTGGACACGGGCCATACAGGACATGCTGGCGGGAGCGCAGCCCTGACCGCCCCGGCAGCCAAGCCAGAAAACAGCCGTTCCCGCCCTGCGGGCGACGGCGGGAGAGACCCGTGAGCGGAACCATCCTCGTCACCGGCGGCGCCGGGTACATCGGATCGCACGTCAACCTGATGTTGGCGGAACGCGGCGAATCCACCGTGGTACTGGACAACCTGGTCTACGGTCACCGCGAATTCGTGCAGGCCGGGCATTTCGTTCACGCGGATCTGGCCGACATCGACAGGCTGCGCGAGGTGTTCCGACAGCACGACATCACTGGAGTGATGCATTTCGCGGCCTATGCCTACGTGGGCGAATCGGTGACGGACCCGGAGAAGTACTACGCCAACAACGTCGGCGCCACTCTCAACCTGCTGCGGGCCATGCGCGAGCACGGCGTGCGCGACATCATCTTCTCCTCCACCTGCGCGACCTACGGCAACCCGGTAGCCCTGCCCATCGCGGAGAACCACCCACAGCTGCCCATCAACCCGTACGGCCGGTCCAAGCTCACCGTGGAGCACATCCTGGAGGACTACGGCCGCGCCTACGGCCTGCGCCACGTCTCGCTGCGCTACTTCAACGCGGCCGGGGCCGACCCGCAGGGCCGCGTGGGCGAATGGCACGAGCCGGAGACGCACCTCATCCCGCTGGTGCTGCAGGCCGTCCTGGATCCGTCCAAGCCACTGCGCATCTTCGGCGACGATTACGACACCCCGGACGGCTCGTGCATCCGCGACTACATCCACGTCACCGACCTTGCGCAGGCGCACCTGCTGGCGCTGGACCATCTGCGCGCGGGCGGCTCCGCCACGGTGTTCAACCTGGGCAACGGCACGGGATATTCGGTGAAGGAAGTGGTGGCCGCCGCCCGGGAAGTGACGGGACGGGATGTGCCCTTCCTGCTCGGCGCCCGGCGGCCGGGCGATCCGGCACGCCTGGTGGGCAGCGCGGAACGCATCCGCGTTGAATTGGGCTGGGCTCCCCGCCACGGCGACCTGCACGACATTCTCGCCACCGCGTGGCGCTGGACGCAGGTTCTGGAAGAGCGCCGGGCCGCCGCCCGCTCCTGACGGCGCTGTCGTCCCGCCCCGCACCGCGTCGTGCGGGCTACACCAGGTCCAGAATGGTGGCTGCCCGCCTGTCGAAGGTCTCTCCCGCGCAACGCTCGCGGGCCAGCGCGGCCATCTCGTTGCGGGCCGCCTCGTTGGCGAGATAATATTCCACCTTGTGGCGCAGGTCGGTGGCGTTGGCGTAGGTGACCACGCCAAGCTCCTCGATGCCGGGCACCGCGTTACTGATCTGAAACTGCCCCAGCAGGCCAAGGTCGTAGGTACGGTTGTTGATGAACCCGTCCCGCACCATGGCCGGATGGTGGTCGTTCAGGTTGATGCGGGCCATGCCGTAGAGGCGCGGCAGCATCTCCTGCGGAATGTTCCGTTCCAGCAGCATCTCTTCCGGCAGGTAGCCGTCCCAGTCGCGGCCCACCACTCGCAGCGCTCCGCCGTACCCGGCATCCAGCACGTCCTGGACGATCCGGCGGCGGCTGTTTTCCTTGTAGGCGTAATTGTTGCCCACGAACAGCATGTCCAACCGCCTGGGCACGTCCACGGCGTTGCGCACCACCAGCGGACTCGCGGCCTGCGGCAGATAGTGGCACGGCGTGGAAGTGGTCTGCCCGATCTGGCGCAGGAAGGTGGCCGACGCGCACAGCACGAGGTCGTAGCTGTCCAGTTCGTCGCGGGTGACCAGCTCCGGGTGGCTGATGATCCACAGCACGTTCCGGGACCCCGGCCGGGGATAATAACGGTAGACGCCCCGGATGTGGATGGCCACGTCATGCCCGGACCGGGCGTGCCATTCATCCTTGAACAACACCTCCACGTCGTTGTCCTGCCGCGCCAGGGCCTCCGCAAGGTCACGGCCGAAGGCCGTGTCGCCCCACCCCTGGTCATGCCGCGACGGCGTGCAGATGCGCACCGCGAAGCGCCTGCGCGAAGGGGCGGGCCGCTGTGGCAGGTGGTGCGCCCGGTAGCGATGCCACCAGGCGGTCAGCGCCTCGCCATGGGCAGCGTCCGGCGCAAGTTCGTCCCCGGCCCGGATGCGGCGAGCCAGCCCCTCCCCGACCGAGACCACGCCTTCCCCATCGATGATATCCGGAGCCACCAACCCTTCCCAGCGGGCGCGCAGTCGGGCGTTGTTGGTGTTGATGGCCACGGTGCGTTCGTGCCCGCTCTTGCCCTCGTGGTGCACCACCACGCTGGCGGGCTCGTAGACCACCTTGCGGCCCAACTGGCCCAGCTTGAAGCACAGGTCCACATCCTCGGAACCATTCCAGTATCCGGTATCGAACCCGCCCACGTCGGCGAAGGACGCCGCGTCCACCAGCAGGCACGCGGCGGTGGCCGCCTGCATGGCCGTGGCCTGTTCCGGCGCGGCCAAGGACGGCGACTCGCCGATGAACGCATGCCGGGGCAGCAGCGAAGTGATGCCGCGACGCTCCACGATGACCACGCCCGCATGCTGCACCGTGCCGTCGGGGAACAGCAGGCGGCTGCCCACCGCGCCCACGCCCGGCCGCGCGGCCATGGCCAGCAGGGGCGGCAGCCAACCGGGCTGCACCTCCGTATCGTTGTTCAGGAACAACAGGTACGGCGCGGTGGCGGCGGCGGCCCCGGCGTTGCAGGCCCGCGCGAACCCCTCGTTGCGCTCGTTGCGGATCACCCGAATCCGTCCGGCGTACCCTTCGAGCAGCCGGGGAGTCTCGTCGGTGGAGCCGTTGTCCACCACGATGATCTCGCACGGTTCTGGGGTATTGCGAAACAGCACGTCGAGGCATGTGACCGTGAAATGCATCTGGTTGAAAACAGGGATGATGATGGACGCCACCGGCGGCCGCCCCGGCGCAACGCCGGGGTTTGCCGCCCCGGCCGGGGCGCGCGCCACCCGCGCGGCCTCCCTGGCCTGCGCATCGCGCAGGTGCCCGTGGATGATGGCGGCCAGTTCCCTGGCCCGGATATCGTAGGTGTGCCCGGCAAGCACGCGCCCGCGCAGGTCCTCCACGGTGCTCCGGTACAGTTCCGGATCGTCGAGGTAGCGCGCCAGTTCGCCGCGCAGCCCTTCCGGCGAAGTGTAGACCGGCAGCCGGTTGTCGAACAGTTCCCCGGAGCCGGTGGCGCTGTTGGTGATCACCAGGATGCCCGACGCCAGCGCGTCGAAGACCCGGCTGTTCACCGAGCCCCATTCCTTGGTGACGCTGTTGGCGTCGTCCACCAACAGGCGCGACTGGTTGTATATCCGGGGCATGGCGCGGTACGGCGCGAACCCCTTGCAGTACGGTCTGAACCGGGGATGGTCCTCCCAGTTCTTGCCGTACAGGGCAAAGCGCAGTCCGATGGCGTCGGGGTCGATCAGTTCGATGTCGCGCGGAGCACCCCAGTAGCTGCCGGTGAACACATAGTCGTACAGCTTTTCCTCGTTGCGGGGGCGGAACCGGGCGTGGTTGGTGGCTATGCGCAGCAGCGCACACTCGTATCCGTAGGCGGCCCTGATGTGCGCGGCCGCCTTCAGCGACGAGCACAGCCGGATATCCCACATGCCGAAATGCGACTTGCCCGCCCACCGGTCGAACCAGTTGCGCATCCAGCATATCTTGATCAGGCTCGCCGCCCTGGCCCCCAGCCGCGTGGGGTCGTAGTGGTCGGTCATGGCGATGACCGCGTTGGCGTCGCCCACATCGTACCACTGCGGGGCGGGCAGCCAAGCGACCTCCCAGCGCAGCAGCCTGCGCAGGGCGCTGCCCAGTTCGAGCGCGGTGAAATAGTCGCCGGCGGCAACGTCGGGACCGACCTCGGTGACGGCAAAGGCCACCTTGAAGGCACGGGAAGGCTGGTTCATCTGTGCGGCCGCTCCGTGATGGTTCGGGCGTTGCGCCAAGGCGGGCTCAGGCCGCCTGCCTGACGGCGAAGGCGCAGGCGTACAGCGTCTGTCCCGTTTCCGCCAGCCGCACGTCAAGGTCCAGCAGGTCGCGCAGCAATTCGGCGTCACCGGTATCGTCGAAGTTGGCGATGGCGTCCTTGAGGGCCAGGCTGTACACCACGCCGCCCGTGGGGATGATCTGCACGTCCGGAAATACGGCCCGCAGGGCGGGGATGATGCTGTCGCTGTCCGCCGCCTCCGAGGGGTCCGTGGCGAGCATTTCCGCCATGTCCGGCCGAGTTATGCGGTCGGGCAGCAACCGGTCGGGGCGGGACGGATCGCGCCGCAGCCTTTCCGGCAGAGCCCGCCGCACGCGGCTGGCGACGTCCAGTTGCGCGTCCGGCCACTGAAAGCGCGTTGCTCCCACGTAATCATCCACCACCAGCAGTCCGCCGGGGCGCAGCCGGTTCCGGCTCCACTCCAGCGCCTGCCGCACATCGAACATATGGTGCAGGGCATTGTTCCAGTAGACCAGGTCGCAGCGGCCCGCCGATTCACCGGGCTCATGGGCGAAGGCATCCCGCACGTGAAAGCGTGCCCGGTCCGCCACTCCGCGCCGCCTCGCGGCGTCGCGGCCCACCGCCACACGCTCGGCGCTGACCTCGTACAGGTCGAAGCTGCCCACCAGCCCCCGCTCCAGCAGATTCAGTTCCTTGGAGGCGCTGCCGCACCCCACGGACACCCCACGCGCGAACGTCCCGCCGGGGGCCAGTTGGCGCATGCGCTCCTCCAGCCCGGCCCAGGGGCCGTCCACCGGATGGCCGCAGACAAGACCGTTGCAATGGCGCAGGATGGCCGGGTGCATCCACCAGCGGGTACGCGCCCCGCCCTGGGGGGTGGACCAGTGGCAGGCAGTGGCGCGCAGGGCCTGTCCCCGCCGTCCAGCAGTCGTGCCGCCGTCGGGTGCGCCCGACTGGCCCGATTGGCCCGATTCGCCGGACTGGCCGGGCTGGGCCACCGCATCCGTGCTGCATCCCGCATCGGCCGTCGCTGCATCCCGCGGTTTGCGGCACAGGAACAACTGCACGCCGCCCAGCCGCATCCGTGCACTTTCCGCGCGGCTGAACAGAGAGCCCGTGTCCACGTGGGACACCTCGAACCCCGCCTCGCGCAGGCGGTCCATGATGTCCATGCCGTAGTAGCGCACGTGGTCGGATTGACCGTAGCGCCGGGCGCGCTCCTCCCGGTCGGTGACCGACAGGTCTTCGTCGGTGGCATCCCCGCGCAGCGGCACCATGACGATGGCTACGCCGTCCCCGGTCAGCACGCGGTACAGTTCACGCATGGCCTTGCGGTCGTCGGGCACGTGTTCGAGCACGTGCGAACAGAGCACCACGTCGAAGCTGGCGTCGGCAAACCGCAGGGCCGTGATGTCGGCCTGCACGTCGGCACGGGGGTCCAGCAGATCAGCGGTGACGTAGCCGTCACCCAGCAGCTTCCGGAAATGACGTTCCAGGCATACCTCCGGGGCGAAATGGAGCATCCGCAGACCCGGCGAGGCGAAGAAACTCGTGTACCGTTCCAGAAACAACCACAACGACCGGTGGCGCTCCAGCGACGTGCACTCCGGGCACAGGGCCTCCAGCCGGAGCGGCGTGCCGAAGGCGCGGAACGCGGTATTCCCCCCGCAGATGGGACAGCGGACCGTTGCGCCAGGTTCCGGCTCGGGGTTGGGTTCTTCGACAGCGCCCGCCTGCGCAGCTTTTGATGGTTCGGCAGTCCGCCCGTCGCCGCCGCGCGCCGGAACCCGGCCCCGCAGATATCCCGCCAGCGCATCGTTGAGCGCGACGATGTCGAATTCGCGCAGCACCCTGTTGCGGGCGTTGACGGCAAAGCTCTTGCGGATTGCCGGGTTTTTCAGCAGCACCCGCAGGTAGCCGCATATCTCGTCCACGTTCCGCTCCTCGGCCAGGAAACCGGTTTCGCCGTGCGCCACCAGTTCCGGAATGCCCGCATGCCACGAACTGACCACGGGCAGGCCCAGCGCCTGGGCCTCGATGAGGCTGACGGGCACGCCTTCCTTGTCGCCGTTGGCCGCCGTAACACTGGTCAGCGCAAAGATGTCGGCCTCGGCCATCTCGCGACGCACCTCTTCGTTGGGCAACTGCCCGAGGAAGACCACCCTGTCGGCCACGCCCAGCGACGCAACCAGGGTGCGCAGTTCCGGCTCCAGCGGGCCGTAGCCCACGATGCGGTATTCGGCGTCCAGCCCGGCCTGGGCCTTGGCGAAGGCCGCCAGGGAGTATTCCAGCCCCTTCTTTTCCACGAACCGGGCCACGCTGAGCACGCGCACCGTCCGACGCCCGCCGTCGCGCGGGGCGGGTGCGAACTCCACCGTATCCTTTCCGTAGTGATGCACCACCACCTTGCCCGGCGGGCAGCCGTACCGCACCAGCGTATCCTTCATGAACCGGCTGGGGGTAGTGATCACGTCGGCCCGGGCGAACAGCCCGGCGTACACGTCGGCCCCCTTGACCCGGAACGTGGCCGAGCCGTCGTACCCGTGGAACGACACCACCACGCGCAGGCCAGGGTATACGCTGAACAGCGGTTCGAGCCTGCGGAAGTTGGGGCCGAAATGGATCTGGATGGAAGCCGCGTCGTCCGGAGAGGAAATGCCGTTGTCCCGCAGGAAGCGTTCTGCCCATTCGTGCGGGTCGCCGCGCAACGAATCCGGCGGCAGAGTGATATAGCGGGTCCTGTCCAGCAGGCCGTAACGCCGCACGTTCTCGTGCACCACCGGCTCGTCCATGCGTTGCAGCGACCAGTGTTCCACGCCCAGCCCCCGGTCCATGAGGCCGGTGATCTGGTCGAGAATGAAGGTCTGGGACAGCACCGGAAACTGGTCGGTGACGATGATCACGCGCGGGGCGGGCGCGGCGCTTCCGGCGGTGACCGCAAGCTCCCCAGCCGCGCCGGATGGGGCCGCCGCGCGCACACGAGGCGCCATGGCCGTCCCGGAAAGCCCGGTGATCATGGGATTGCGCTGGAAATCATCGGGCACCACGTCGGTACGCGCCAGTTCCTCATAGAAGGGAAATAGGTCGCTGGTCAGTTGCCGCCGGGTTTCATCCGGCATGGGCGCGCGGCGCAGCCACAGCCCGATCATCTGGGCCAGCGCGGCGTTCCAGCCTCCCATCGCCTCGACGCGCACCTCTTCGAACCCGGCCTCCACCAGCAGCCGCTGCATTGCGAAGGGCGTAAGGCGATGGTGGTCGTGCGGTGCGTCGTGGATGGGCCAAAGGAACGGCGTGGTGAAGAACAGACTACCGCCGGGAACGAGCACGCGCCGAATTTCCCGCAGCACCGCCAGCGGTTCGGGGCAGTGTTCCAGCACCTCGGTGGTCATGGCGCAGTCCACGCTGGCGTCGGGCAGGGGAATGACTGTGCCGTCCCAGGTCAAGTCGGGCTGCCTGCGGTCGGCATACTTGCCGGTGGCGAAATCCAGCCCCACGTAGCGGGTGACGGCGGGCTTCCGGGATAGGATATGCTCGCGGTAGGGCATCTGGCCGCACCCCACGTCGAGCAGCGTGCCCGAGAAGGACAGTATGGCTTGGTCGAGCCGGTTCAGAATGGCCGTCCGCACGAGGTAGATATCCATGAAGCCGGGTTCGAGGCGGGGATCCAGAAAGGCGTTGGGATCGGGAAAGGCAGGGCCGGGACCGGAACGGGTGGGTGAAGGCGGGCTGGCCGGGACGGGACCGGCGGCACCGGCCCGCGCCTTTCCAACGGGCTTCTTCCCCGTCTGGGCGGGCTTGGCGCACCATACCCCCGTGCCGTCGATGTCATGGATGTCGAAAAACAGGTCGTGCCGGGCCGAATAGTCGAGGATGGCCTTCTTGCAACCGTCCCAGGCCCCGTAGTCGTCGATCTGCAGCAGGGCATCGTCGCCGAGTTGGTCGAACAGGTTGTCCAGGATCGCCATGGTGGAGGAATACCAGTCCGCATCCAGGTGCAGCAGGGCGATCTCGCCGATCTCATGCCGATGTGCGGGCAGCGAGGCGTCGAAAAGCCCCTTGCGGGTCTGCACGATGTCGCCGACGCCCAGACGGCGGCACTGTTCGCGGACGAAATCCTCCGGCGCGGCGCAGGTTCCGGTGCCCCAACCGGTATCGTCGGCGGGAACGCCATTGGCGGTGTCCACATCCTCCGGGTCGGGCATGCCGGTGAAGGTATCGAAAGCGAACACCTTGCGCGGAAAGCGGCTGTGCTTCTGCACCACCAACGCCAACAGCATGCTGGAGCCGCCCGCCGCCACGCCGCATTCCACGATGTTGCCGGGGATGTCCTCGCGGCACACGCGCACGGCAAGGTCGTACAGGGATCGGGCGCGCCGGATGTTCAGCCGCGTGAAGGGGCGAACCCGGTTGTAGAAATCGATGAACTCTCTTTCCCCTTCGCTGGCGGCGACATGCGGCGGCAGCACCTCGCCTCCGAGCGGAGCCAGCATGGCCCGGGCCGTGGCGTTGTCCGGAAAATGGCGCAACTCCTCCTTCAACGCCTCGCGTGCGCCATGGGTGTTGCCTACATTCAAAAAATACCGAGCGCGGATAATTTCCACGTCGCGCATCCGCACGTGGCGGCGCTTGAGCACGTTGGTAAGCTTGAAAGCCTCATCGTGGCGACCCACAGTGGAGCGCGCCACAGCCTTGGCGAACAGTTCCTCGTTGGACAGCGCGTCCAGCGGGTTAATGGGCGCCCAGCGGCCGGACGGCAGCCGATGCAGTTTCCACTCGAACAGTTCGGCGATTTCCTCGGGGGCTTTTCTGTTCTCCTCGCCAAGAACCTGACGCGCCCATACCTCATGAGCTACAGCGAGGCGCGGCTCAGTGAACAAAAACGGAAACTTACTACGGAAATTCGCCACAAAATCCCGCGATTTCAATTCGTTGGCAATGCCCGGATAACGCCGGAAGTGCGGATGTGTATCAAATTCCAACTTTTGCAACATGCATTCCGGACCACTGAACGACACTTTGCAACCGCAATATGCTGCATAAGCAAAATGTGACCCCGGCGTATTACTATTCACATACTCGAACTGACGCAACAGGGCATGCATACGCTGCAATGCATTTTTATCGTAGCTCCAAGCTCCCGCTACCCATGGGATACCCGCATCTTCCAATTCATTAATCCAATTACCCTTACGAACATCTTCATATCCTACAGAAACAACAACTAAAGAAAAATCATCTTGAAGGCATCTAATATAATCTATATATGATCTTGACTCATCACCTACTGCATATTTTGCAAACTGAGTACTGTGTTTTGGAAAAACAAGAATACTATCTTTGATTCTTACTTGTTTGACAGGTTGCGCATATATGAATGGGACACCAACAGCCACCGCCTTTGCATAGCCGTTTCTCTTTAAATACTCCTCATGCTCCCTGGATATCACAAGGTTATTGATATTTCGACTTTCCGGATCGATAAGCATCATCGGAGTCGATATGTCATACCATCTCCATCCATGAGTCCAAGTAGCACGGCCAAACATGGGCTCGAGCCCCAACGACTGCGCAATACAATTGCTCGCCCCGTAAAAATCCATTTCCCCATTTTTCCGTAACTGATACTCAATAGAGGGCAAATTTTCTATTACGGGCTGAATCTTTTCCCGCAGACCTGTCGTTTCAACGGCCTGTCTGAACGCAGCAGGATATCTAGTCATACGAACATCCTATTCTACAAGCATCCCGAACGGAATGCCCAAGACAGCCGACACGAATCGGCTTCGCGCACTCTACGCAGGGCACTCCTCACGCACAGCATCACTGGCACCCTACGCCTGCAACCGCAACGGCCCGCTGCCGTTGCCGCCGTCCTTTTCGTCGCGGCAGAACTGCACGGCGGTGCCGTAGCAGGAGAAGTACTTGGATCCGTCGGGATGGAAGGCCACGTTCTCCTGGTAGCCCACGATGGCCTGGGCCCCCTTGTTCACGGCGCGGGCCGCCATGCCGAAGAACGTTTCGTCGGAATCGTAGCCCCGGCAGGCCACCAGGCCCAGCACGCGGCCGATCCTGCGGTCCTCGACGCCGTCGGTGGTGACCACGGGGAATCGCCCGGAAAGAAACAGCTCACGCACCCGTTCGAGGTTTTCGGTCTGCGCGGCCTCGGCCTTGCGCGCCTTTTTGTCGTTGCCGCCAAGCAGAAACAGCATGGGGATGCCTCCTTGCGTTGAATCCGGCGGAATGCCGCCACGCCGCCGTGTGATGCAAGAGCCTTGCCGGGCGCATACCATCCTGTATTTGCAGGTTTTCCACAAAAAAATTCCGGACCATGTCGAGAATACGACACTGCCCGGCGCCATCCGAAGCCGCCATTCCGGCGCACCGTCCGTTGCGTCCATGCGGGCCTTGGCCCGGCGTTCCCGCCGCATCTTTCACCCGCCCGATCCGGCTGCACCTGCGCCCCTGCAACGCGCGCCCCGCTCCTGCGGGGGCGCGGCCCTTGACCTTGGCGGGGAAGTCCAGCATTAGTTGCACTCACGGTGGCAACACTATAAACTGTGCGGTCAAACACACTCCGGCGGGGCCACCCGCAAGGCCGTCGCCCTGCTGGCACGTTCCGATCCGGCCCACCCCGGCCCGATCCGGTTAGACCCGGCCTGATCCGTTAGACCCGGTCAGACCCGACGCTCCCGCCCTTCCGCGCACCACAGCCTTTCGGCGGTCCCCCCGCATGCATGACAGCCTGTTCCCGCCGGCCCGGCCCCCGCGCCGGTCCGCCCTGCCGCTCCGGCCCCGGCCGGCCCCGCGCCGCGCCCCGGTCCGTGTCCCGCGCCGCACCCGGTTCCGCCGCCTGCCGTTCCTGCTGGCGGCGCTGATCCTGCTGCTGTGCCTGGCGTCGGCACCGGCGCCGTTCACCCGGCCGGGCGCGGCCCTGCCGTCCGGCCCCGCGCCCGCCTGGGCCACCCCGGCCGAAGTGCCGGGCACGTCGCGCTCCACCACCGGCGCGGCCGGTTCGCTCGGCGCCCCGGAGGGCTCGCGCAAGAGCGTGCTGTACCTGAACTCGTACCACAACGGGTACGCCTGGTCCGACCACATCCAGGAGGGCATCCGCCAGACCCTGGCCGAAAGCCCGTACAGCATCGTGTTCCAGGTGGAGTACATGGACTCCAAGAAATTCCACTACCAGGACACGGTCTCCACCCTGTACGCCCTGTACCGCGACAAGTTCCGCAACAAAAAGTTCGACATCATCATCGCCTCGGACAACGTGGCGGTGGATTTCCTGCTCCAGTTCGGCGAAGAGCTGTTCCCCGGCGTGCCCATCGTGTTCTGCGGGCTCAACGACGTGCAGTCCGCCAGCCTGCGCGCCACCGGGCGCGAGATCACCGGCGTGCTGGAAAACTACGACGTGGCCTACAACCTGGAACTGGCCCTGCGCCTGAACCCGCAGTTGCGGCGCATGGTGGTCATCGGCGACGACTCGGTCACCGGCGCGGCCATCCGCAACCAGGTGCTGGCCCAGCTCGGCCCGTTCAGGGACCGCCTGGTGGTGGAGGAGTGGAGCGACTACAGCCTGGAGCAGATGCTGGACTGGGTGCGCGAGCAGGGGCCGGACACCTTCTTCTATTTCGTGCCCATCTACCGCGACATCGACGGCCAGTTCTACTCGGCGGAAGAACTGCTGGAAAAGGTGCACGCCGCCTCGCGCGCGCCGCTGTACAGCAACTGGGCCTTCCTGCTGGGCCACGGCATCGTGGGCGGCAAGCTGATTTCCGGGGTGCGCCACGGCGAAATGGCCGCGCGCATGGCCTTGCAGGTGCTGAGCGGCATCCGCGCCTCGTCCATCCCCATCGTGGAGCAGGCCGACGAGGCCTTCATGTTCGACAACAACGAACTGAAACGGCTGTTCATCGGCCCCTCGCAACTGCCGCCGGACAGCATCATCATCAACGAGCCCAGCCGGTTCTACGAACTGAACAAGCAGGTCTTCTGGACCATCATGGTCAGCATGGTCATCCTGTCGGTGACCCTGGTGCTGCTGGTCATGAACATCCTGGAAAAACGGCGGGTGGAAGGCAAGATCAAGGACCAGCTGTCGTTCCTGCGCTCGCTGATGGACACCATCCCCATCCCCATCTACAGCAAGGACGCCGACGGCCGGGTGCGCGAATGCAACGTGGCCTTCGAGCGCTTCTTCGGGGTGGACCGCGAGGCGCTGCTGGGCCGCTACGAATGGCAGGCCGGGCCGGAAGGCGTGGCCATGCTGCGCGACGTGTCCGACACCAGCCTGATGCACGAGCCGGGCGTGGCCAGCTACGAAACCACCCTGCCCGGCCCCGAGGGCTCGCCCCATTCCATCATCATGCACAAGGCCACCTACCGCAATTCCAGGGGCGCGGTGGCGGGCCTGGTGGGCGTGGTCTTCGACTACACCGACCGCAAGAAGGCCGAGGACCGGCTGCGCGCCGCCGAGGAAAAGTACCGCTCGCTGTTCGAAAGCTCTCCGCTGGGCATCTTCCGCGTCACCCCGGGGGGCGACTACCTGGACGCCAACCCGGCCATGGCGCGCATGTCGGGGTACGCCTCGCCCGCCCTGCTGCTGGCGTCGGGCGCGGGCACCTTCGCCCGGCTGCACGGCGCGCCGGACATGACAGCCGCCGGGACAGGCGCGGGGCCGGGCAGCGGACAGGACACGGTGGTGTCGTTCGAGTCCAGCGTGGACAGGCCCGGCGGCGACACGGTGACCATGCACCTGACCATGCGCCCCCAGCGCGACGAGCAGGGCAACGTGCGCCACATCGAGGGCTACGCGGAGGACATCACCCAGCGCAAGGCGGCGGAGCGGGCCCTTTCCGCGTCGCAGCGCATGCTGCAGCTGGTGCTCGATAACATCCCGCAGTTCGTCTACTGGAAGGACCGCGACCTGAAGTACATGGGCGCCAACAAGTCCTTCCTGGGCTTCGTGGGGCTGGACAGCGCCGACGCCCTGCTGGGCCGCACCGACGGCGAAGTGCTGCCCTCGGCCGAGGACGCCGCCCGCGTGCACGGCGACGACGAGGCCGTGGTGCGTTCCGGCCAGCCGCGCTACCAGACCAAGATCACCATCACCTCGCCGGGCGGCGAGGCGGTGTGGCTGGAAACCAACCGCGTGCCCCTCCTGAGCGACAGGACGGGGGACCGGACCGGACAGACCGGCCAGACTGGACAGGCTGGGCAGACCGGGCAGCCGGACGACGACGGCGGGGCCGACGTGGTGGGCCTGCTGACCACCGCCGAGGACGTCACCCAGCGCATCCGGCTGGAACGGCAACTGCTCCAGTCGCAGAAGATGGAGGCCATCGGCACCCTGGCGGGCGGCATCTCGCACGACTTCAACAACATCCTGACGTCCATCATCAACTCCACCGAACTGGCCATCAGTGACATCCCGGCCGACTCGCTGACCTGCAACGACCTGATGCGCGCCCTCAAGGCCGCCCAGCGCGGCAGCCGCCTGGTCAAGCAGATCCTGACCTTCAGCCGCCCCTCGGTGGAAGGCTTCGTCATCACCGACATCAACGAGGTGCTCAACGAAGCCCTGGTGCTCATCAAGGCATCGCTGCCCCGCAACATCGAGATCCGCAAGGCCATTCCGCCGCGCCCGTCCATCACCAGGGCGGACCCCACCCAGATCCACCAGGTGCTGATGAACCTGTGCACCAACTCGTTCCAGGCCCTGCGCGAGACGGGCGGCGTGCTGGAGGTGAACCTGGAGCAGGAGATATTGTCCGACGAGCGCGCCCTGGAACTGGGCATGGAGGCGGGCTGCGCCCTGCGCCTGACCGTGGCCGACGACGGCCCCGGCATCCCGCCGGAGATCGTGGACAAGATCTTCGACCCGTTCTTCACCACCAAGGGCAAGACCGAGGGCACCGGCCTCGGCCTTGCCGTGGTGCACGGCATCATCAAGGGCCACCGGGGCTCGGTGCGCGTTTCCAGCGTGCCGTGGCGGCGCACCGAATTCGAGATATACCTGCCCATGCACGCCCAGGACGCCTGCCTCATCGACCCGGCCCTGCTGGCCCCGGAAACGGGCAGCGAGCGCATCCTGTTCGTGGAGGACGACGACGACCAGCTGCACACCATCCCGCGCGTGCTGGAAAGCCTGGGCTACACGGTGCGGGCCTTCAAGAACCCGCTGCTGGCGCTGGCCGCCGTGCGCGAGCACCCGGCCTCGTTCGACCTGGTGATCACCGACTTCGACATGCCGGAGGCCAACGGCCTTGAGCTTGCCCGCAAAATGGGCGATATTGCTCCGAAGATGCCGATAATCCTCGTTTCGGGCCGCGAGGTGGCGGCCGAAGGGGCGGCCGTCGCCGGAAACATCAAGGCCATGGTCCACAAGCCGTACAACCGGAACATCCTGGCGGACGCCATCCGCCGCGTGTTCGCCCGGCTGGGGAGCGAGTGAGCGTGCCCACCATCCTCGTCATCGACGACGACGTCCAGGTCTGCGAGACCATCGCCAGCCTGCTGGCCCGGCTGCGCTACGGCTGCGAGACGGCCCACACGCTGGAGGAAGGGCTGCGCAAGCTCGAAACCACCGACGTGGACGTGGTGTTCCTGGACGTGCGCCTGCCCGACGGCAACGGGCTGGACGCGCTGCCGCGCATCCGGCTTTCCCCGTCGCGGCCCGAGGTGATCATCCTGACCGGCGAGGGCGACCCCGACGGCGCGGAACTGGCCATCCAGGGCGGCGTGTGGGACTATCTGGTCAAGCCCTCGCCCATCAAGCAGACCACCCTGACCCTGCACCGGGCCCTGCAATACCGCGAGGAAAAGCTGTCGCGCGGGGACGCCCCGGCCGTGGCGCTCGACCTGGACGGCGTGGTGGGCACCAGCCCTTCCATGCGCCAGTGTTTCGACCTGGTGGCGCACGCCGCCTCGTCCGACGCCAACGTGCTGGTCACCGGCGAGACAGGCACCGGCAAGGAACTGTTCGCCCGCACCATCCACCGCAACAGCACCCGCCGCGCGGGCAACTTCGTGGTGGTGGACTGTGCCGCGCTGACCGAAAGCCTGGTGGAATCCACCCTGTTCGGGCACCGCAAGGGGGCCTTCACCAGCGCGCTCACCGACCGCGACGGGCTGGTCAAGCTGGCCGACGGCGGCACCCTGTTCCTGGACGAGGTGGGCGAGATGCCCCTGTCCATCCAGCGCTCGTTCCTGCGCTTCCTGCAGGAACGCACCTTCCGCCCGGTGGGCGGCACGCAGGAGATCAAGAGCGACTTCCGGCTCATCTCCGCCACCAACCGCGACCTGGACGCCATGGTGGAACGCGGCGAATTCCGCAAGGACCTGCTGTTCCGCCTGAAGACCGTGCACGTGGAACTGCCCCCCCTGCGCAGCCGCCCCGAAGACCTCAAGCCCCTGGCCATCTACCACGTGAACCGGCTGTGCGAGCAGTACGGGGTGCCCCACAAGGGCTTTTCGCCCGACTTCTTCCAGCAGCTGGCCCAGTACGACTGGCCGGGCAACGTGCGCGAGCTGTACAACGTGCTGGAGCGCTCGTTCGTCATCTCCGGCCTTGAAAGCGTGCTCTACGCGCTGCACCTGCCCCAGGACGTCCGCATCAAGATCACCCGCGCCGCCATTGCCCGCCCCGCCACGGGCGAAGGCGGCATCGGAAGCGAATCCGCCTCCCACCCCTCCGCCGCCGACGGCAACGGCGACGGTTCCGGCGGCGCACAGGACATGGTGCCGCCGGGCAAGCCCGCCGACGGCGCCCACGGCCCGGACGCCGCCTTCACCAGCCCCTTGCCGCCGCTCAAGGGCTTCAAGCGACTCATGGAGCGCAAGTACCTTGAAATCCTCATCGGACAGACCCAGGGCAACCTGCAGGAGATGCTGGACATCTCCGGCCTGTCCCGCTCGCATTTCTATGCCCTGCTGAAAAAGAATAGGCTCTAGACCATCAGGCCAAGCCCTGATAGGCTAGAATCATGTTTAAAAACAGCAAATTAAGCCGCTACAAAATCGGAAAAATTGCTGAATGCTTTTGCATCGATATTGATGCCACCAAAACT